>JAWKQM010000001.1 GCA_041390145.1 Gemmatimonadales bacterium
CACGACTACCTGTGGCGATGGGACACCGACTGGTTCTGGTGCTCGTCGGCGTTCGGCGTGCAGCGGCCCGCGGTGCGCCGACTGTGGCCCGACCGCTACAAGCGCAGCGACGTGTACTGGAAGATCATCGCCGCGGACCGTCGCTGGGGGTTCTCGCGCAGGCTCGACGCACTGCGCGGGCGGGCGCCCAAGGAGATCGTGGTGCAGGACGTGGAGGTGCCGGTCGACGCACTTCCCGAGTTCATGGACTTCTTCGAGCGCGAGGTCGGGATCTCTCCGGTGTGGCTGTGCCCCTTGCATCAACGGGACCCGAACCGGCGATGGACCCTGTACGAGTTCGATCCCGCCACTACCTACGTGAACGTGGGCTTCTGGTCGCGGGTGGAGCTCGATCGGGGAGCCGACCCGCGGGCCGGGAAGGTCAACCGGCGGATCGAGGCGAAAGTGTCAGACCTCGGCGGGCGCAAGTCGTTGTACTCGACGTCGTTCTACTCCCGCGAACAGTTCTACGAGATCTACGGCGGCGGCGAGTACGCGCGGCTCAAGGCCAGATATGACCCACAGGGCCGGTTCCCGGGCCTGTACGAAAAGACGTGCCTGGAGGGCTCATGAAAATCGCGGAGGCGTTCGATCAATTGGCCGGTCCGGACACGGATGTGGAGTTCGTGGCCTACGACGGCAGCAAGGGGGGGCGGCTCGGCTCCGATGTCCGTTTGGAGGTGAAGTCGCCCAAGGCCATCGCGGCCCTGCTCGGGGCGCCGGGACAATTGGGCCTGGCGCGGGCGTACGTCACCGGCGACCTGGAGGTGACCGGCGACCTGTACACGGCCTTCGACCGGCTGGCGAGGGCCGCAGTCCGGGAGATCCCCTGGCAGGAGAAGGCGCGTCTGGCCCGGCATTTCGCGCCCTTCTTGTTGCAGAAGCCGCCACCGCCGCCGGAGGAGGCGCGGATCAACGGCGGCCGTCACAGCCGACGCCGCGACGCGCAGGTCATCTCCCACCACTACGACGTTTCGAACCGGTTCTACCAGTGGGTGCTCGGCCCGACCATGGCCTACACCTGCGCGGTGTTCCCGAGCGAGGACGCCACCTTGGAGCAGGCGCAGGTGGAGAAGTTCGATCTGGTCTGCCGGAAACTGCAACTCGAAGCGGGTATGCGAGTCCTGGACGTGGGATGTGGGTGGGGTGGCTTCGCCCTGCATGCAGCGGCCAATTACGGCGTCGAGGTGATCGCCGTCACCTTGTCCGAACAGCAGGCCCGCTGGGGGCAGCGTGCCGTGTCCGAGGCGGGGCTGGACCGGCGCGTGGACATCCGGCACAGCGACTACCGCGCGGTGCAGGAGTCCGGCTTCGACCGGATCGCGTCGATCGGCCTGACCGAGCACATCGGCAAAGCCAACTACCCGGCGTACTTCGGCTTCCTGCGCTCACGACTGGTCGACGGCGGCAGGTTGCTCAACCACTGCATCACCCGCACCGACCCCTCGCAGCGCACGCTGACCCGCAACGGCTTCATCAACCGCTACGTGTTCCCCGACGGCGAGTTGGTGCATGTGGGGGTGCTCATCGACGCGATGGAGCGTCAGCACCTCGAAGTCCAGCACGAGGAGAACCTGCGACTGCACTATGCCCGCACGTTGGGGTTCTGGCTGGACAACCTGCAGGAGCACTGGGACGAGGCGGTGCAGGAGGTGGGACTGCGCAAGGCACGGGTGTGGCGGTTGTACCTGGCAGCGTCAAAGTGGGGTTTCGCCCGTAATCGGATCCAACTGCATCAGGTCCTCGCCACGCGCACCGGGCAGGACGGTGACGACGGTATGCCGCT
>JAWKQM010000002.1:300000-430006 GCA_041390145.1 Gemmatimonadales bacterium
TGGACGACTCGCCCTCGAAGTCCTCCAGGTAGGCGAGGCCGATCACGTTGGGGTCGGGGTGGGTGGTGCCATACTCCGCGCGGACGTCCAAGAGCGAGGGGGCGGTGACCTGTTGGGACGTGAGCTTGTCGAAGAACCGGGTCACCCCGTCCACCGGAAAGCGGAGGTCGGTGGTGATCCCGGTGAGGAGGTTGGAGGTTGGCTCGAACCCCAGCGTGGGCCTGGTAAAGACCGACTGTTCCTTCTGGTACATGGCGACGAGGTTGACCGACCCGACATCGCCGAGGGAGTACCCCAGCGTGCCGCCGAGGATCGACGTGGGGGCCACGGCAAAGATGCCCCGCTCCTCGAACCGTGCCGTCACGGTGCCGATGCCCGAGGGGAAGAGGGTGGAGGGGTTGTTGAAGGTGACCTGCCCGAGGTCGTAGTTGATTTCGTAGTCCACGCCTCGCTCAAGCACCCGGCCCCCGGCGATGAGCTGCTCAGAACCGCGACGGATCTGGAGCGCGTTGAGGTTCAGGCTCCCGGCGTCGGTGCCTCCGGCGGCCTCGTACTTGAGCCGCATCTGGAAGCGGGAGGGCGGTCCCTGCGGCGTCAGCAGGAGATACACCGGCGAGTTGTAGACGGAGTCGGCCCGTTCATTCGGCTGGAGGCGCGGGTCGATGAACGGCTTCAGCGTCGGATAGGCGATGTACGACTCGCGCAGGACGAGATCGGCGCCCGGATCGCGGGTGCGCGGAAAGAGCCGGTTCTCGATATCGAAGATGTTCGGGTCCGGCGGGATGGCCAGGCCGAAGAAGGCGAGATAGGTCTGCGCATCGGCGCTCGAGGGGCGCTCGGACTGGTTGAGTGACACCGTCACCTGGAGGGACGACTTCTCGAGGTCGGTGCCGGACACCCGGTACACCTGGCGCATCTCGTGCCGGAAGGTCTGCTGGGTCGGACCCTGGTTGGGAATGGCCACGAGCAGCACGCTGTCGGTCACCGCCGGGTTCTCCGCCGAGGGAAACGTCCCGACCCGGGTTCCAGTCACCGTCACGTAGCTGACGGCCAGGTAATCGTTCTGGTCGAGCCGCGTCGCCAGGGCGAACCAGGTCGCCGACGGGTCGAGGTAGTAGTCGGCCCCCTGCAGCAGCAGCTGCCACGTGCCCTCCACCCGCTCCGGCCCGTCGGGCCGGAACCCGACGGCGGTGATGCCGCCGAGGTTCGGGTTGAGTCCGCTGCCGACGCCGGTGCGATACCGGTAGACACGGACCTGCGCATCCGCCGGCTGGACCGCCGGCGGGATGGATACCGCATCGAGGTTGAGGATGTCCACGAAGGGATAGTTCGGGAGCGTGACCGGGTCCACGGCCCAGAAGAAGCGACCGGACTCGAAATCGAGGTCACGGACGATGCGATCCTGGGGCTCGCTGGTGGTGGCACCGACCGTGTACACCCGCTGTCCCACGACGCTCCCCTCCTGGGTGGCCATCATCCCCTGGAGGGTGAAGGCGCCGAACTCGAAGGTCGCGTTGATCCCGAAGTTGTTGGCGGGAATGGCGGCGGTCAGGAAGCGCGAGGGCGGGGCGCGGAAGGAGACGGTGCCGACCTCGACCCGCTGGAGGATTTCATCCTGCAATCCCTGGTAATACACCTGGATGTCGTTGTTGGCGTTGAATTCCCGGCGGGAGTCGTAGTCGACATTCAGGTGGAGCCGGCTGCCGATCAGCCCGCCGACCTTCGCGTTGAATTCGTTGTCGAGGCGCGGGGCCTTGAACCCGCCCCGGCAGCCGGAGTTCTGGTCGAGGAGCTGCGCGGGGGTGCAGGTGAGGTTCCGCAGCCGGTCGGATCGGAGCTCGAGGAAGACCGACCCGTCGATGCGCAGGTCGGCATACTTGGACGGGAGGCCGAGGATGCTCTTTCGATCCTCGACGGCCGCGTTGATATACTGGATCTGCAGGTTGTTGGCCCCGTAGAGCGAGGCCATCAGGGAGGCCGAGGCCGCGGCGGCCTCCTCGCGCTCCAGGCGGGTGTCCAGCTGACGCTCCCACCGGGCGCCCATCTGGGCGGGAGTGACGCTGGGCGCCCCCAGCCAGACGGCCCGGCCCGCCGGCGGTTGCCGGAGGGTTGGGAGCGCTACATTAAAGGACGCACGGACGCCGAGGTCCCCCGGCGTGTCCTGGGCGGACACGGCGACGGGCAGCAGCAGGAACAGGAACCCGAGGGCAACGGCGAGACGGGCCACGCGTGTCCGGGAGAAGAGAGGCGATGGTGGTGAGGATCCTTGGCAATATAGCGCCCGAAAAAATGCGGTTCAACCACCGTTGGGGCCCCCAATGCGCCTGCTGAGCCGATACGTGCTCCGGCAGCTGGCGGCCCCGTTCGTGTTTGCGGTGGCGGCGCTGACCAGCATCATGCTGTTGAACCAGATTGCCAAGCGATTCGGCGCCCTGGTGGGCAAGGGCCTGCCGTGGAGCCTGATCGGCGAGGTGTTCCTCCTCAGCCTGCCGTTCATCGTGGCCATGACCCTGCCGATGGCCGTGCTCCTCGCGGTGCTCTACGCCTTCACCACCCTGGCCTCGGGCAACGAAATCACCGCCATGCGGGCCAGCGGGATATCGATCGGGCAGCTCCTGCGGCCGGTGTTCCTCGCGGCCTTGCTCCTGACGGTGGCCGATTTCGTCTTCGTCGACCAGGGGCTCCCCGCCGCCAACCTCCGGCTGAAGGCCCTCCTCTTCGACATCGGCCGCAAGCGGCCCACCGTCCAGTTCCGGGAACAGGCGCTGAACGATGTCCCCCCGTCCAGCCTCTTTCTCCGGGCCGGTCGGATCGAGCCGGCGGACGGCCGGCTCCGCGATGTGACCATCTTCGACATGTCGGGCCAGCAGGGGCGTCAGGTCATCTATGCCGACAGCGGTCGGATGGGCTTCGAGGCCAACCAGAACGACCTCTACCTGACCCTGTACGACGGCTCGATCATGCAGTTCAAGGGGTCCGATCCCGGACTGATGCAACTGACCTATTTCGCCGTCAATACCATGCGGGTCCGGAGCGTCGGCAATACCCTGACTCGCACGGAAGGGGATGTGCCGAAGAGCGACCGGGAAATGACCACCTGCGAGATGCTGGATGAGGTGCATGACACCACCGCCGCAATGCATTCACTCGCCCGGACCCGCGCCGAGCGCGTGGACAAGGACCTCCGCAACCTGCTCGGCCTGCCGGCGGCCCCTCCCACCAGTCCCGATTCCGGGCGCGCACGCGGGGCCCCGTGGTGCGGCTGGTTCCGGTCGCTGGGACAGCGGTTCCTGCCGGAGACGGTCGAGGCACAGGATCCCGCACAACGGCCGGCCCCGCGCGACCCCCGGGCAGCCGCCGACACACTTCCCCGATGGAAGCGGGAGCGGCTCAGGCAAAAGCTGGAGATGGGGAGCAAGGACAGCGCCGCCATGGTGCCGGCCCCCGCCAAGGCGCCACCCGGCGAGGGCGACTTGGCGGAGTACGGCATTTCCCGATCGGTGCCCCTTTCGTCCTGGGTGGACGTGGCAAACACCGCAGAGGGGATCAGGTCGGCCAAGCGGACAGCCGACGGCTTCCTGGTCGAGGTGCACAAGAAGTACGCAATCTCGGTCGCCTGCCTGGTGTTCGTGCTGGTGGGCATTCCGCTGGCGCTCCGGTTTCCCCGCGGCGGCATGGGCCTCGTCCTTGGCGGCGGCCTTGGGATCTTCGCCCTCTACTACATCAGCCTGACCGCCGGCGAGCCGCTGGCCGACGCCGGCATCCTCCCGCCGGCGGTGGTCATGTGGGCGCCCAACGTGATCTTCACCCTCCTCGGCACCGTGGGGCTGCTGCGCGTCAATCGCGAGCTGGGGTCGACCCGCGGCGGGGACCTGGCAGAGCTGACCGACCTCGTGCGGCGCTGGGTGGCCCGATGGAGGGCGCGTTGATGCGGCTCGCGATTCTCGACCGGTACATCCTGCGCTCCTGGATCCGGATCTTCGTGCTGACCGCGTTCGGCTTTCCGGTCGTGTCGGTGCTGATCAAGATCACCGACAACATGCGCCGGCTCCTCAGTACCGGCCTGACAGTTACGGAAATCGTCGTCAGCTACGTCTATGTGCTGCCGGAAGAGATCTCGATGGTGATGCCGGCCTCGGTCTTCTTCGCCACGGTGTTCACGCTGGGGGCCATGAGCCGGAACTCCGAGATCGTGGCCGCGCAGGCGGGCGGAACGAGTTTTCACCGGCTGGCGCGGCCGATCTTCCTTGCCGCGGCGGCGGCGGCGGTGCTGGCCTTCGTCGTCGGGGAAATTTCGGTGTCCGCCTCCAGCAGGTCGCTGGAACTCCAGAAGTCGCGGGAGGCGCGGGCCACCACCTATCGGTACAACTTCGTGTACGGAGCCGACGCCAACTGGGTGTACACCATCCGGACGCTCGACGTCGTCAACCAGGTGCTCCGGGATCCGGTCTTCGTCCGGCAGGGCAACGGGACGAACTACCCCTACCTCGCCGTCAGCGCCGATAGTGCCACATACGACAGCACGGCCGCGGGGTGGAAGCTGTGGGGGGGGACCAGCCGGGTCATCTTCGGCGGACTGGTACAGCCCGTGTTCACCGCCCAGGAGATGCGGCTCCGCGCGCTCTCCCAGACGCCGAGCCAGCTGCTGGCGGCCGCCAAGCAGCCGTCCGAAATGCGCTACCGGGAACTCGGCGAGTACATCGAGGGGCTGCGGCGCTCCGGCAACGACGTGAACAAGCTGCGGGTGGAGCGGGCGCTGAAGATCGCCATCCCGGTCACCTGCCTCATCATCGCACTCTTCGGCGCGCCGCTCAGCCTGAGCTCCCCGCGGGCGGGGGCGGCGTACGGGATTGCCATCAGCCTGGCGACCACGGTGCTCTTCCTGCTGATCATCAACCTGGCCAAGGCGGTCGGAAGGGGCGGGATCATCGACCCCCTCATGGCGGCCTGGGCGCCGAACGTGCTCTTCCTGGGCGCGGCGCTGGTCCTGCTGAAACGGGTAAGGACCTAGGGGCGCACGGCACGCCACCAAACGAAACGGCCCCCGGAACTCCGGGGGCCGTTTCCTCATGCAGAGCCTCCAGCGGCGGTTACCAGATGTACTTGCCGCCCAGCTGGATCCGCCAGATCGAGGCGTTCTTGTTGACCACATTGAGCGTCGGCAGCGCGAGGCTGTAGATGCCCCGGTTGTAGAGCGGGTCCCATCCGCGGAGCCGGACCATGCTCTGGCCCTCGAACGCGCTGGTCTGCTTCACGAGGCCCCAGTCGCTGTCGATCATGTTCAGGAGGTTGAACACGTCGAGGGAAAGGATCATCGTCTGTCCGTTGAAGGTCGGGACGACCTTCTGGAGCCGGGCGTCGAGCGAGTTGATCCAGGGGTTGCGGCAGCTGTTGCGCTCCATGATCTGGCCCCGCTGGTTGCGGAGGCAGGCCTGGGAGTCGATGAAGTTGGCGAGCGAGTCGTACGATGCCGCCGGGGTGGCGCCGTACATCGTGATGTCGTTCCGGTCGCGCGGAACGTAGAACATGTCGTTGAACTCGCGGTTGCTGCCGCCAACGCCGTCCGCGTTGGCGTCGCCGTTGATGACGTAGCCGAACGGCGAGCCCGAGATCCCCGAGTAGATCAGCGAGAAGTCGAAGTCGGCCGGCAGGTTGACCGTGCCGCTGAGGACCACCCGGTGCGGGCGGCTGAAGGCGGAGGTGGTCAGGTCGCGGTCGTTGAGCAGGCCGTTCAGCGTGGCGAAGCCGTAGTTCGAGAAGGCGATGCTCGACGTCAGTGACATCACGTCCTGGGCGTCGGTGTAGGTGTAGCCGCCGTTGAACTCGATGCCGTTGGAGAACCGCTTCTGCAGCTGGATCGTGCCGCTGAAGACATGGTCCTCGGACTTGTTGAGGTGCTCGAGGACGTTGCCGAAGGCCGCCGTCTGCTTGTTGGGGGTGGCCGAGCCCGTGCCCAGGTTGTTCACGCCGTACCGCGCCCGGTTGCCTTCGCCGGTGGCGTAGGTGAGGGTGCTCTCGTCCACCACGCCGACGAGGTTGTTGTCCTGGATGTAGAGCGTGTTCTTCGACTTGGTGTAAAGCAGGTCGATGGTGCCGACCATGCCCCACGGCAGCCGCTGGTCGACGCCGAGGGACAGCTTCATGTTCTGTTCAAACTTGAAGTTGGAATCGAAGTAGTTGATGGTCGGCGTCGCCTGGAAGAGCCCGGCGGAGCCGGCGCAGGCCGACGGCTGTTGCGACGGGTCGAGGGTGAAGCCACCCGGGACGTTGTTGTCCGGATTGGAGTCGTCGTTCCGGCAGGTCAGCTGGGTCTGCTCCATGCCGGTGTTGCCGTAGGCGTTGGAGAGCCACACGTACGCCGGCCGGCCGCCGAAGTAGCCGACGCCGCCGCGCACGATGGTCATCCCCTCGCCGTTGACGTCCCAGTTGAAGCCGAGGCGCGGCGACCAAGTGGCGTTGCCGCTCGGCACCACGCTGGTGTTGATCGTGCCGCCGGTCCAGAGGTTCGGGTCCGAGGTGATGGAATCGAGCTTTGGATTGTAGGCCGGCGAGTCGGGGAAGATCGGGTTGTCCCAGCGGAGGCCGACCGTCAGCGCCACCGGACCGAGATTGAACTGGTCCTGCAGGTAGAGGCCCCACTGGTTCACGTTGAAGTCGGCCGTCGGGCCCCCCTCGCGGAGCGGAAGGGCGCGGTCGAACCGCACGGCCGAGTTGGCCTCGAACGAGTCGATATTGGCGAAGGTCCACTGCCCGATGCTCTGCGGGAAGAAGACGTTGTTGAAGCCGAAGAACTCGTTGTGGGTACCAATGGTGACGCGGTGATCGCCCAGGCCGACGGTCAGGTTGTCGGTGATCTCGTAGATGTCCTGGTCGAGGGAGTTGGCCTGGGAAAAGCGCTCATCGCCCGCCACCAGGCGGGTGCCGGTGCTGCCCGAGCCCACGATGATGGTGGGGTACAGCGAGTTGCCGGAGCGCTTGTCGCGCACCGACTGCCAGCCGCCGATGAATTCGTTGGAGTACTTCCCGCCGAAGACGCCGCTCCAGATGAGGCGCAGCGAGTTGGTCTGGTTGTCGATGGTATAGGCGCCGGACGAGAGCTGCCAGTCGCCGTTCTGCCGGCGGGAAATGACATCCACCGTGGCCCCGACGTTGTTGTACGAGAGCGAGACGCTCTGGTTGGTCTTGGGCGACCAGGTCAGCTTCCCGAAGTAGGTCGGGTTGGGGTTCTCGATGGTAAACCCGCCGGCGTCGCCCGCCCCGCCCCACTGATCCGCCCCGAGGGCGTTGAGGTGGTTGATCATCCGCTGCGCATCGGCGGTGTCGGCGCCGGATTCCGCGAGCGTGATCCCGTTGAAGGGCGTCGTCCGCTTGGTGATGTCCGCGGCGGCGAAGTACTGCAGCTTGTCCTTGATGATGGCGCCGCTCAGCGTTCCGCCGTACTGCAGCACCTTGAAGTCGGCCGATGTCAGGCCGTCAATATCCTTGCCCACCAGGTCCTGGTTTTGCAGGTACCCGAACACCGACCCGCCGAACTTGTTGCTGCCCGACTGGGTGACGGCGTTGATCAGGCCGCCGGCAAAGTTGCCGAGCCGCACGTCGTAGGGGGCCACGAGGACCTGGAACTCCTTGACCGCCTCGATCGAGATGGCCTTGGCGTTGGCCTGCCCGCCCGGCACGCCGCTCGCGCCGAGGCCGAAGAGGTCGTTGTTGACGCCACCGTCGATCTGGATGCTGTTGAAGCGGTTGTTCTGGCCGCCGGCCGATACACCCGCGCCGACGCTCGCCACTTGCGGCGTCGTGGCCACGAGGTCCTGGAAGTTGCGGCCGAGCACCGGCAACCGGTTGATGACGGTATCGCTGATGGACTGCGACACACCGGTCTTCGCCGTGTTCATGACCGGGTCACCCGTCTCGGCGTTGACGGCGATCTCCTCCAGCTGCACGATCTGCTGCCTGAGGGTGAAATTGGAGACGAAACGCTGACCGAGGGAGAGCATCACGTTGTCGCGGCGGGCGCTCTCGAAGCCGATGGCACGGGCCTCGATCGTGTAGGGGCCGCCAACCGACACGTTCTCCATGTAGAACTTGCCGTTCCCCTGGGAGGTCGCCGTGATCTTGGCGCCCGTGCCCCGGTTGGTCAGCGTGATCATGGCGCCTTCGACCGGCGCCCCCGATTCCTGCGTGACGGTCCCGGTCACCGCCGCCGTTGTGACGCCCTGCGCGAACAGATTGCCGGCCCCGAGCGTAAACAGCACGCCCATGGCCGTCGCGGTCGCTACCCGACGAAACCATGACTGCATAGGGACACCTCGACTGGAGTAAATAAGGCGGACGTCCGACAGGAGAATTGGCCCCGCATCCTTACCATGACCGCTCACTGGCCGGTCAACCCCGAATGGCGGCCTCGCGCACCCGGGCGATGGCCGAAAAACTTACGCCTCGCCAGCCCGGGGTCAAGGCGCCGATTCCGACCTCAGGACTCGGCGTTCCCGGCCAAGCGGTGCGAGCGCCGCCACGCGTAGTACACCGGAACGCCGACCAAAATGATCCCGAATGTGATACCGGTGTTGACCGGGTCGGTCCAGAGCGCGTTCAGGATGATCGCAAGTGAGGCCGCCATGAACAGAAGGGGGACAACGGGATAGCCCCAGGTCCGGTAGGGACGCACCAGGTCGGGCTGCTTCTTCCGGAGCACGAAGACCGCCCCGACCGCCAGGGCGTAGAAGGGCCAGATGCCGAGGATGAACTTGTCCGCCAGTTGCTGGAAGTCGTTGAGCAGGACGTAGACCACCCCAAGACCCGTGGCCAGCAGGATCGCCACCGACGGGCTCTGGTACCGGGGGCTGACGCGCGCGATCGCGGTGAAGAAGAGGCCGCGGTCGGCCATCGCAAAGAACACCCGGGGCCCGGTCATCATCGAGCCGAGCAGTGCGCTGAAGGTGGAAATCATCACCACCCCGGCGATGACGCCGCCGGCCCCGCCGCCGAAGAACGGAATCCGCTCGGCCGCTGTGGCGGCGATGAGGGCCGAACCGGCCATTTCGGGCAGCGGCACCAGGTAGAGGTAGGCCAGGTTCACTACGAGGTAGATGGCGATGATGGCCACCGTGCCCAGCAGCAGCGCGCGCGGGAGGTTGCGTGCGGGGTCCTTCACCTCCCCGCCGAGATAGGCGAGGTCGGCCCAGCCGTCGTAGGTCCACATGATCGAGATGAGGGCCGTCCCCATGACGCTCACATGGACCCCGCTGCTCCACACCGGGGTGAAATTGGCGGTGGTCCCCTCGCCGATGGTGAAGGCCAACGCCGCCAGCGCCACCAGCGCCCCGTACTTCACCACGGTCGAGAGATTGACGAGGACCGCCGCGACGTTCACGCCGAAATAATTGAACAGCCCCACGAGGATGATGGCCCCGGCCGCCACGTACTGCACCTGCGACGGGGTCAGCGGGACGAAGTACCCGAGGTACTCTGCGAAGATGGTGGAGATGGCGCCGAGCGCCGAGGCGCGAATGACCGCAAGCGTGGACCAGCCGAACAGGAAGGCGGGGAGGGGGCCGAAGGCGTCAAGAATGTAGGCGAACACCCCGCCCGACCGCGGGAGCGCGGCCGCCAGCTCGGCGTAGGTCAGCGCGCCGCAGAGCACAATGGCGCCGCCGAGGGCCCAGGCGAGAAGGAAGGGCCCCGGTTCCCCGATCCGCCCGGCCACGCTTGCCGGTACCCGAAAGATCCCGCTCCCGATGGTGGAGCCAACCAGCACGGCGACGGCGCTCATCAGGCCCAGCCGACGGGGGAGGCGCTCACCCCAGGCGTCGCGGACGCCCGTTCCAGCGTTAGATGTTTGCATCGGTGGAGTTTGCGCCCGCCGACTCCGCTTGACAAGGACCTGCCAGAGGCCGTTTCTTTGGCCCTCTCCCAGTGACCCGGAGCAGGGATGGCCGTACGGCAGGCACAGGCGGGCTTGGCCCGCGATCTATTGGCATTGACCAAGCCCCGGGTGATTTCCCTCCTGCTGGTGACCGCGGTGGCCCCCATGTACATCACCGGGCTCGGCGCGCCACCGCTCTCCCTCGTGGGATGTGTGCTGCTCGGCGGCTTCCTGATGGCCGGCGGTGCCAACGCAATCAACATGTGGTTCGACCAGGACATCGACCACTTCATGTCCCGGACCAAGCTCCGACCCGTCCCATCCGGCCGGGTGGCTCCGCTGGCCGCCCTGGCGTTCGGCATCGGCCTGGGGACGCTGGCCTTTGCCATCCTCTGGCGGTTCGCCAATCCCCTCAGTGCCTGGCTGGCCCTCGGCGGACTCCTGTTCTACGTGCTGGTCTACACCGTCTGGCTGAAACGCTCCACCCCGCAGAACATCGTGATCGGCGGCGCGGCAGGGGCCTTTCCGCCGCTGGTCGGGTACGCCGCCATGGCGGGGCACCTCGACCTGACGGCGCTCTACCTCTTCGCGATCATCTTCTACTGGACCCCGCCCCACTTCTGGGCGCTGGCGCTCCTGAAGAAGGGGGAATACGCCAAGGCGGGCATCCCGATGCTCCCCGTGGTCCGTGGCGAGCGGGAAACCAAGGTGCAGATGCTGATCTACACCCTCATCCTGCTCCCGCTGACGATTCTACCCGCCCTGTTCGGGGCCTTCGGCCTCCTCTACGCGGTCGCCGCGCTGGCCCTCGGCGGCCGGTTCCTCTGGTACAACTTCCAGCTGCTCCGCGAGGACGGGGTCACCCCCACCGCGTGGAAGATGTACAAGTACTCACTCGCATATCTCGCGCTGCTCTTCGTGGCCATGAGCGTGGACCGCGCCCTTCCCCGTGAGGCGCAGGCCGAGACCCCCCAGGTGCTGATTCTCGACCAGCCGGCCCCCGTGGCCGGCCAGCTGGGCCGGTGACGACGCCCATCGCCAAAGCAGCGCGCCGCCGCCTCCCTTCCCCCAAGCAGCTGGCCCGCCTCTGGCCACGAGTCCGGCCCCACCGCCAGGCGTTGATGCTCGCCTCCGTGGCGCTCCTGCTGAGCGCCGCCATCGGGCTGGCCTTCCCGCTGGTGGTGGGGCGCCTCCTCGACGCCGCCTTCGTGGACCAGAACCGGTCCCTCCTCGACCGGGTCGCTCTCGGCTTGACGGGCCTCTTCCTCATCCAGGCGTTCCTGAACTACGGCCAGACCTATCTCCTCAGCGCCACCGGCGAGCGCGCAGTGGCCGGCCTCCGGGAAGAGCTCTTCGCCAAGCTGCTGGACATGCCCCCGGGGTTCTTCGCCGACCGGAAAACTGGTGAACTGACCAGCCGGCTCACCATCGACATCGGGCTCCTGCAGGGCGTCCTGAGCAACCAGATCGCCGAATTCGCCCGCCAGATCCTCGCCCTGGTCGGCGGCATCATCCTCCTGACCTGGATCCAGCCCCAGCTCACGCTGACGGCGCTGGCCGTCGTCCCGGTGGCGGTCGGCACGGCCCTCTTCTTTGGCCGGCGGCTCCGCCGGATCAGCACCGGCGTGCAGGACAAGGTGGCCGGCGCCACCTCGGTGGCCGAGGAAGCCTTCAGCCAGATCCGAACCGTGCAGAGCTTCGTGCAGGAGCCGGCGGAGCGGGCCCGGTACGGCGGGTTGATCGGCGGCGTGGTCCAGGCGGCGCTGGTGCGGGCCCGGGTCCGCGGGGTCTTCTTCGGGGCCATCACCTTCAGCACCTTCACCGGGATCGTCATCGTCCTCTGGCAGGGGGGGCGGCTGGTACTGGACGGCTCCCTGACGGCCGGCACCCTGGTGAGCTTCCTCCTGCTCACGGTGACCATCGCCGCCTCGGTCGGTGCCCTCGCCTCCTTCTTCGGGAATTTCCAGGAATCCGTCGGGGCCGCCGAACGGGTGTTTCAACTGCTGGAAGCCCACACCCCGATTGCCGATCCCCCCGCCCCCACCTCCCTTCCGACGCCGGTGCAGGGGCGGGTCGAGTTCGACAGGGTGTCTTTCCGCTACCTGGACCACCCTGACGCCCCCTGGGCGGTCCGCGAGGTGAACCTCAGCCTGGCACCCGGCGAGGTGGTCGCCATTGTGGGTCCATCCGGAGCCGGAAAGACGACCCTGATCAGCCTTCTGCCCCGGTTCTGGGATGTTGCAGAAGGGAGCATACGGCTGGATGGCATCGACGTGCGGCAGCTCCGGCTCCGGGACCTTCGGGGCGCCATTGGCGTGGTCCCCCAGGAGCCAGCCCTGTTCAGCGGCACGGTCCGCGAGAATATCGCCTATGCGCGCCCAGATGCCTCTGAGGCTGACGTGGAGCGGGCGGCCCGGGCCGCGCACGCCCACGAGTTCGTGGAGCGCCTGCCGGACGGTTATGAGACGATCGTGGGGGAGCGCGGGGTCAAGCTCTCTGGCGGGCAACGGCAGCGCATCGCCATCGCCCGCGCGGTGCTCAAGGACCCCGCCGTCCTGGTGCTCGATGAGGCCACCAGCAGCCTGGACACCGAGAGCGAGCGGCTGGTTGAGGATGTCCTCGAGAAGCTCCTGGTTGGGCGGAGCACCCTGATCATTGCGCACCGGCTGAGCACCGTGCGCCGGGCCGACCGGCTCGTGGTGCTGGAGCACGGCCGCGTAGTGGAGGAGGGCTCCCACGCCGACCTGCTCGCGCAGGGCGGGCTCTACGCCCGGCTCTACCAGCGGCAGTTCCGGGACGGCGATGCCGAGTTGGATCGTGCCGCCGTGAACGCATGACATCCCCCAGCCACACCCCATAAATCGAGGCAGCGATGAAGTCCCAAGCGGTTCACCATCTGGCCGGCGCCGCGCTCCTGCTGGTGGCCGTGGGATGCGGGAGTTCCGACACCCAGGGTCCCGACACGCCGCCGTACAGGGGCGCCACGGTACAGGCGATCCCACAGAACGTCCTGGCGGCCGCGGTGCTGGTTCGCGCCACCGGCTACGACAGCGCCTACATTGAGGCCCAGGCCGGCGCCGGCCCGTCCCAGACGACCCCCGCGGTTGCCTTCGGCGGTGACACCATCGTCCGGGTCCCGGTCCTCGGGCTGGACACCGCCACCGCCTACACCTTTCGCGTGGTGCTGACGGAGGATGGGGCGGCGGATCATGTGGTGGACTCCCTCCCCTTCACCAGCGGCTCGCTCCCGGCCTGGATTCCAGCCATGGGGAGCATCGGGACGTCAGGCGAATCAGGCTACGTCGCGCTCTCGCTTCCCGACGGCGCCGTCACAGTGGATAACGACGGGAAGGTGGTCTGGTACCACTACTCGCCGAACGGCGTCCTCAACTCCTTCCAGGCGCATCCGAGTGGATCCTACACGATCCTCAGCGCCGCAGGGACGGGGGGGACCGAATTCCTCGTGCTGAATGTGCTGGGAGAACAGACAGGGACACTGGCATGCGTCGGGCGCCCCACCCGATTTCACGACCTGCTGGTCGGGGTCGATGGGGACGTCTGGATCCTCTGCGACGAAACCCGCGTCATGGACCTGTCGGGCGTCGGGGGAAATCCCGCTGCATCGGTGACCGCTACGGTCGTCCAGCACGTGGACGCCGATGGCACGCTGCTCTGGGAGTGGAACGCGTTCGATCACTTCGACATCACTGATCAGCCATCTGCCGACCGATCGGGGCCGAACGTGAACTTCACTCATGGAAACGGCATCGGGTTCGACACTGACGGTAACCTGCTCCTCGGGTTCCGGAGCTTAAGCGAAGTGACGAAGGTGGACCGCTCCACCGGGGCAGTGATCTGGCGCCTGGGAGGGCTCCGGAACGAATTTACCATCCTGAACGATCCCAAGGGGACGTTTGAACGCCAGCACGGCGTGCGGGCGGCCGGAGCTGGAACGATCCAACTGCTCGACAACGGCCTGCAAGCGCCAAGCCGCCTGGTGCGGTACCGCCTGAACGGCACGAACCACACCGCGGACATGGAGTGGGCGTTCATCGATTCGCCGACGACCTGGACGTTGGTGGGGGGAACAACCCAGTTTCATCCGGACGGCCACGCCACGGTGTCATTCGGACGTGCGGGGCGAGTGATCGAGGTAGACCAGCACGGTCTCCGCATTTGGGAGCTGACGGGGCTCGACGGTGTCTACGTGTTCCGTGCCCAGCGCCTGGGCTCGCTGTACGCAGCCGGCAGGAACGAGCCGACGCGGTAGGCCACGGGCGCGAGCAAACGAAACGCCCCCTGCCAACCGGCAGGGGGCGTCTCACATCCCAGCGGCGGTTCAGCCTACGGATTGGGTTCCGTGGTAATGGTGAACTTGTACCAGGCACCCGGGTCCCCGTCGTAAATGTCAGCGACGAAGTAGTAGGTGCCGGGAGCGAGGGTGACCGTCGACTCTTCCGGCGCCGCGCCCGTGCAGGCGTCACAATTGATGACGTTGATCGCGCTGTCGACCCAGAGCTGGTCGATGTCGGCGTCGTGATCTGCCCAGTCGGTGTTGACCGTGATCGTGGTCGTGTCGGTCAGCACGATCTTGTAGAACTGGTCGACAGCGGCCGGGATGTCGTAGAAGGCAAGCGTGTCGCCGATCGCCGGAAGCGTGATCAGCGGCGCCGTGTTCGGATCATCGGTTCCGATGAAGGTCGAGGCGTTGGTCGCGATGATCGTGTCGCTGGTGGACAGCGACAACGTGACGCCCGGGGCATAGTCCGGCGTGATGCCAACCACCCTGATCGGCGCGGAGGTGCCCGGCGCAACCAGGAGGGTTGCGGAACTGCCGTCCGCCGCCTGCGAAACGACGATCGGCGCCCCCGCCCCGGTGGCGGAATAGGTCGCACCGGCCTGGAGCGAGAGCCCAGCCGGCATGGTCAGCACCAGTTCCTGGCCGATATCCGGCGTGGTGGTGTTGAACGTGGCCGGGAGAACGGCGTGGATGACCGTGACGGGAATGGTCAGCGACTTGCCGCTCGCCGAAATGACGAAGGAACCGCTGCTCGGGATCAGGCCGGTGATGGTGGCCCGAAGCTCCGTCTGCTCGCTCGGCAACGTGAGCGACCCGTCCGGGTTGTAGACCGGCCGGAAGGTGGAATCGATGGCCACATTGAACCCGGCCGGGGTGGCGCCCACGCTCCAGGTGGTGGGGATCTGGCCGGTATTGTCGTCGAGCAGCTGGAAGGAAATCAGCTGGGTCGAGCCCGCGCTGACGAAGACGATGCCGGGCAGCGCCACAATCTTGTCTGGCGTTCCGGGGGATCCGGATGTGGGATCGCCACCAGTGCATGACAAGACCCCAACACAGGCGGCGAGCACGACCGAACCACGAATCAAACGTGTCATACTTGTACCTCGTTCTCGGAAGACGGTGGAAAGCGGCTCTTTCCGGCGTCCTGCAGTGAAACTCCTTTGAAAACTACCGCACTCGGTTACTGGACGCCCGATGTCGGGAAGAAATTCACGCCCAGCCATCGCCCCACGTCGATCACTCCATCGGCGGTCAGGATGTCCTGCCAGTCCGGTCGGGAGACCTCGGTGAGGTCGTTTGAGTAAATCAACTGGAACTCGCCCAGATTGTTCCGGTCAACAAAGATGAAATACCGGTCCTTCTGCTGCGTGTAACGCCAGACCTGGTAGGGCGGTGCCTTGCCCACCGAGACCCGGTCGAGATACTCGTCGTAGGGTCCGTACTTCGCGTAGATCCGGCCCCGGTCGGTGCGCCATCCCGGCGTGGTGCGTCGGCCGCCGATCTTGAACTGCTGGTTGGCGTAGGCAACGGCCTCGTAAAAATTCTCGCGGGTCTCGTTCCGTGCCACCCCGGGAGTCAAATCCCGGCGGGTCCAGAACTCCGTGAGCCACCGCCGCTTCGCATCAACGCTCAGGTCCTTGTACAAGTTCATCCCATCGGCCGGCGTCGCGAGGTAGAGCAGCGGTCCCTGGGCGCTATCCAGCTGCGCCTCGTTCATGGCGCCGAAGTAGCCGGCATCGGTCCGTTGTTCCTGTTCGACCCTCGCTGCTTCCTTGGCGAGCGTCTCCTCGAGGTTCGCCATGGTGAACGGCTGTGACCGCTCCGATGTGACTCCTTCCAGGGTGACCGACACCGCCATGGTGTATTGCCCCTCGGGCAACCCCGTCAGGTCCAACTGGCCCTTCAGCACTCCCCCCCCGGCCGGCACACTGACCGCCGCCGATGGTGTCTTCAGGAGCGTCTTCCCGCTGGAGTCGCGAATGGCGGCCGACAGCGTGCCGTTTCCGGCCTGTTCACTGTACGCCTCGATCAGGTAGTAGGCCTGGCTCTGGAGCGGGGTCAGGTGGAGCTCCACCGCGCCGGTCACCAGCAAATTTCCGATCCGCAACTCCCCGGGCTTGGGCACCGTGTCATTCGGCGCTGCCGCCCGGATTTCCGGGGAGAGCAGCAGGTCTGACACCGGCGGGGGTGACCGAAATCCTTCGACAGCGGTCGTCGCGAACGCCTTCCACCCCGTTACGCTGTCCTCCACGGTCACGTCGAGCACATATGAGCCGGGCAAGACAGGAAACTCCAGCATTTCAAGCCCCAACACTCCCGGTACCGCGTACGACATCGGGATATGGTTGGTCCATCCCTCCTGCAACAGCCCGAGTCCGGTGGAATCGGACACCTTCACGGTCACGAAGTAGGTGACCTGGTCACTGGTTCCGCTGCCCCCGGCGTTGGCAAAGCCAACGTAGGGGATCTGCACAAACGCCTTGACCAGCGTCTGGCGGCTCTCCGCCCGGTAGAACCGGACCGCTCGAACCGCCATGACATCGTCCGTTTGCCGCTGCCCCATCGGGGTCGGGGCGACCAGGACACCGGCCGCGAGGGCCAGCGGGAACCAACGAACCATTGTGCTCCTGGGCGGCAACGACCGTGGCCGCTGCCGTCGCATCACGCCGATTACCAGCCGATGCTGAACGTGAAGAAGTTAGTCGAGCCAAGAATGCCCATGTACTTCCAGGCATAGTCAAAGCCCAGATTGAACGATTCGGTCGTGTAGCTCAGCCCGCCACCGAACGCGGTGCCCTGGTAGCTCTGCTCTTCGTTGAGCTGGCTCCCCGTGACGTCCTGGCCCGAGTTGGCCGAGGCGTAGCTGTAGCTGCCACGGACCGCGCCATTGAAGTTGCTGCCACCCATCTGCGGGAAGGCGAACTCGGTGCCGAAGACGTAGCCAGCGCTCGTGTTGTTCGGCTGGTTGAAGTCGGCGATGACGGTCCACCGGGTGTTCTCCTTGGCGATGATGTCGTACGCCACGGCCACGGTAAAGGTGGTCGGCAGGGAGAACGCCTTGCTCCGGTACTGACCGGGCTGCGGGTTGTTCGGCACGGGATCTTCACCTGGCACCGGCGTCCGCGGGACGCCCACGTTGAGCGCGTCGCCGCTGTAGCTGAGGTTGGTGCCGAGGTTCTGGATGACGAAGGAGAACTTGACCGGGTGGTTGTTCAGCGCCGAGTGGAAGTTGGTGCCGAAGTCCACCGCGAAGGCGCTCCCGCTCACTTCACCGAGCTGGTCGAACACGCCCTTGGCGGTGATACCCGCCGAGAACCGGTCCGAGAAATTCTCGGCGTAGGTGAGGCCGAGGTACGATTCGCTGACGGAATAGACGCCGCCGGTGCCGTCCGGCAGTTCGACGGTGTATTCCGGCTGGTCCTTGAACCCGAAGGTCCCGAGGTGGAGACCGACCGCCCGGGCGCCGCCCGAGAACGGGAAGGCCATGCCGCCCCAGCTGTACGTGGTGTTGGCCACGTACGAGTAGGTCGAGATGAGGACCCCGGGGCTTTCCATCAATGCCACGCCGGCGGGGTTGTAGTAGAGAGCCGAAACGTCGTTGGCGATGGCCTGAAAGGCGTTGCCGAGGGCGGCGCCGCGGGCACTGGCGCCGAGGAGAAGAAACTCTCCCGACGTCGTACCATAGGGCGTGTTGTCTGCATTGATCTCGGATGCCTGGGCCGCGAGGGCCACGGGCAACCCGCCGACCAGCAGCGCCGCCAGGGCCAACCCATGCGCAGTGTGCCGCTTCATAAGTATTCTGTCTCCTGGATGCGGGATGTGGGGGGAAGTGTTCCCCCCACCCCCGGCGTGGCTACTTGGCGAAGTTGACGATCGTCATGCGCCCGACAAAGCGCGCATCGCCCGATTCGACGTGATAGAAGTACACTCCACTGGCGACGACCTGGTTGTTCCGGTTCCGGACGTTCCAGTCCAGCATGCCGCCCAGTTCGCTGGACTCGTAATTCAACACCCGGACCAGGACGCCGCTCGACGAATAGATGCGGACCGTCGCCTGCGTCGGCAGGTTCACGAACTTGATGACCTTCGAGGTGTAGTCCACCTCGTAGGCGCTGGTGACGTAATACGGATCCGGCACCGTGTGGATCTTCGTCAGGTCCAGGTTCGAGACGGTGTTGACCTGGTTGACGACGTCGTAGTTGGCGCGGAGTTCCGCCCCGATGGCGCTGAAGGTCCGGGTCGGCGCCGCCGGATCGGTGTTGGCCGACGAGAAGACGTACGGGCCGTAATCGCCACCGAATCCGTTACCACCTGTGATGGCAGCACCGATGTAGTCACGCATCGACCAGACCGTGCCGGCTGCCGGCAGGGTGCCGCCGGCATCGAGCATGAACTGGAAGATCCGGCTGTTGAGCAGCATGATGAAGCCGGGGTTTGCGGCCACCGGCGCGTTCTTGGCGCCGTAGGTCGCGTTGGCAAACGACGTCGTGATGAACGCCGTGGGGCCCGGAATCGCCGTGTTGTTCAGCGTGTAGGCCGTGCCGGCGCAGGGCACCAGCGACTGCGCACCGGGGAGCGACTTGAAGGGCTCAACACAGCCGAGGTCGGCATAGGTGAGTTCCAGGCGCGTATCGTAGCTGGTGGTGTTGTTGGCGTCCGAAGCATTCAGGAAGCCCCAACCGCCACGGTACGTGTCGGCATTGAACGGCACCGGCACATTGTGCGTGACATCGATAACCGAGTCCACGGTCCCGCCGGCGCCCCAGTAGACGTTGTAGTCTGCCGCCCGGGTGGCTCCCGAAAGGATGCCCTCCCAGGTGCGGAACGTCGTCTGGATGGTCTCATACGACGCGGGGGTGTGGATGACAACGACACCCGGGAGTTCACCGGCGTTGTTCCAGCCGGTGTTGTTCGGCTGGGTCACGTCCATCGTCTGCGTGGTGAAGTTGGCCGGGTTGCCGGAGTTCGGGTTGGCCATCGTCTCGTTGTTCTGGGGCGACGGGCCAGCGAACCACCGCGGGCCGTTGTAGGCGCATTCCCGCGAGCTACCAAAGCCCGTGGCGCTATTGACGCAACCGCGACCCCAGCCACCAGTGTGGTAGGTGCCGTAGAGCTGCATCGTGGCCTGACCCTTGAGGGAATAGTTGCTGTTCCCGCCGTAGATCGAGGCCAGGCTCCCGTCGATCTGCACGGCGTCAAACGCCGCCGCGCCGGTGACCGTGCCCTGTGTGGACACCTGTTCGAGGGAGATGGTCAACGGGGTGACGTTTGCCCCGTTGATCGCGGACATGAAGTACTGCACCGGGATGCCGTTGTAGGAATCACCCAGTGAGATGCTGTCGAGGCGCACCGCGAAATTGCCGGGCGCCGAGATGACCGACTGCACGAAGTTCTCGAAGCCCACCGTCCAGGCGTTGGCCGGCGGCATCGGGCCGGAGAACCTGCCCGTGGCGGGATCGAGGGTGGGCCACGGCGCCGACGCGTTCAACTCGACGTCCCGGCCATAGATGCCGCTGGACAGGTTCGCCGTGTTCTGGTAGTTCGACGCGGGGGCCTGCGGCGTCACCGAGATGGTACCCGACTTCGGCGACTCGAGGCTGGTCGGACCGGATGCCCACGAGTTCACGTCAAACGCCGTGACCACGTAGAAGTAGCGGAAGTTGTTGCGAACCCCGTTGTCCACGAACACGAACGGGACGCCGGTGTTCGTCAGTTCCGGGTAACCGGAGCCGTTACCGGTCACCACCGTATCGACGCCGGTCAGGATGGCGTTGCCGGTGGCGAGCTCGAGGCGATCGCCGAACTTCGTCATGATAAAGGGGCTGACGATGTTGTTCTCATTTGCGACGGTGCGCGGTACGCCCGGCGCCACCGGGTCATACGCGACCGGGCAGTCAGTGAAGATGTTGAGTTCCGGGGCGCAGGTATCCACCGGATTGACGACGCCGTCGTAGTCGTTGAAGATGGTGCCGGCGTAGTCGAACTGCGCGACGAGCGAGAGGTCGTCGGGGTTGTCGGTGCGACCCCGGTAGACCCGGTACCCTTCGACGTCGTACTCACGATAGTTCGGGTCGTAAAGGGCGCTCGCGACGTCGGAGGCGACGGAGTAGTACGGGTCGCCCTGGACTTCGGACGGCGAGGGCTGCCACATGACCGTCACCTGATTGTTGCCCGGGATCAGGAAGAACGCCGGGGCAGTCGGGGCGAACGGCAGCAGGAACTTGGCATCGAACACCGCCTGCGCGGTGTAGGACTTGCCGAGCAGCGACCCCGGGACCACGGTCCATTCCGGACCGAGGGCGCCGGCCTGTTCGTAGGTGCCGCTTCCGTCGAGGTCGGTCGCGGAAATGAACCCGGAAATGCTGTCCACCAGGTTGACGCCGCCAGCCATCAGCGTCGGGTTGCCGAGGATGGTCGGGTTCCCGGGCTTGACGTTGCCGCTGCCGCAGGCAGCGCCCGGCGCGGGACAGCCGCCCGGCACGGCCACCGGCGCCGCAAAGATGTAGGCGACGACGATCGAGCCCTGTCCGCCCGGCGGCAGCGAGAAGCCGCTGGAGGACTGGAAGAAGCGCATGTCGGCAGGCTGCGTGTTGTTGATCCAGCAGATCCGGCTTACCGCCGGATCGCCGGTGTTGCAGGGCTGGTCGCCGGCCGGGACCGAGATGTTACCGGAGAGATAGCGCCAGAGCTGGGTCGCGTTCTGCGGGTCGTTGAAGGCGCCGGGGAAGGGCGAGCCGTTCACCGTGTTGGAGAACAGCTGAATGGCGCCCGGGCCGTCGGGGCTCTTGAGGTACTTGATGCCCGCAAAGCCGGCGCCCGGCATGAACGGCGGCGCGAACGTGCTCGGGTCGAAGGTCCAGGAGACCTCGCCCGCGAAGCTCTGCACGTAGGTGTAGCCAAGCGCGAACGGCAGGTTGACGCTGGAGTAGTTCGTCCCGGCGGAGGCGACGTCCATGTCCGTGCCGAAGGCGGCGAAGAGATTGTCGATCGTGTACCCGCCCGTGGGGAGGGTGACGCCGAAGGTGGCGTTGTTCTTGGCCTGGAACTCCTGGGCCTTGTCGAGCAGGATCGACTGCATTTCCGGCCGGATGTTGACGTAATCGGCCGCGTTCGTCGTGGTGACGTTATAGAAGGTGTAGATGAAGTAAATGATGTCTTCATTGCCGGTCGGGAAGTTCCACCCCATACCACGGGTTTCCACGACGATGCCGAGCGGGTGTGAGCGTCCGGCATTCAGCGCCGGGTCGCCGTCCCACGACATCCACCAGACGTCGCCCTGCGAGGCCTGCTCGCGCCGGCTGGCGGCCGTGCCGGTCAGCAGGGGGCTGAAGAGGTCCGCGCTGGCGTCGCCGAAGGGGACGTAGCCCGCTTCGGGCAGGTCCTGGAAGTCGGCGGGATTGGCCGTGTTGTAGATCGGCTCCACCTGCGTGCCGTGCTGGGTGGTTCCCTTCGGATCGAAGAAGAACGCGCCAGTGGTGTCGCCGGCCCAGGGGCCGCCATCGGCCCCGACCACGCCGGCGAGCTGGAGGCCGGTGTTGAAGATGTACTGGTCGGCGGTGCCCTTCGGCCAGAAGCCGCCACCGATGGTGGAGGAGTTGGTCGAGTCGACGCAGATCTGGCCGTCAGACGACAGACCGCAATAGATCCGGTTGATGGTCATGGCGCCCAGGGGCCGGGCGAAGAGCCGGAATCCTGTGGCCTTCTTGGCCCCCGGCTCCGGCTTGGCCATGGCAGGCGACGGCAGTGCCGCCGCGAGCGCAAGCGCCAGCAGGCTTGCCAGAATGACGCCCCTCTTACGGAATGGTGAGTGCATTGCATCCTCTCTCAGATGAATACTGTTCGGCTGGACGGGGGGACGGCGCCGTTCGGCGCGCCGCCCCCTCCTCCGCCGTGGATCATTCACGTTAGAAATTGAGCTCCAACCCGAGTCGGATCCGGCGTGGCGCGGCGGTGAAGCTCGCCTCGCTGCGGTTGGTGTAGTACAGAGCTTCCGACGCGCGCCGCTGCTCGGCCTGGGTGAACGTGCCGTCGCCGTTGCCGAAACGCTCCTCGGCCCGGATCAGGTAGATGCAGTTCGGCGCAGCCGCCTTGCCGTCCTGGGTGACCCAGTTGCCGCAGGCGCCGGTGCTCGGCAGGATCATGTCGCCGTTGGCCGTGTAGGCGCTGCCACCATTGTTCGCCTTCGCCTCGTCGGCGTAGCCCGAGGAGTCGCCCGACCACGTTTCGTTCAGCTCCGCCGTGTTCTGGATGCTGTTGTTCTCGGCGAAGACCGCGGTCGTGTTGGTGAAGTTGAACAGGTTGCGGACGTCCACGTACCCGGTCAGGTCGACCCCGCCGAACCGGAAGCCCTTGGTGACCCGGAGGTCGGCGTTCCGGAAGGTCGGCAGGCGTGAACCGTTCACGTCGCCCTGGAACTGACGGGCGCAGACGCCGGTCGAGATCACCGACTCGTTGCCGGTTTCCACCGGGCAGCGAGTGTAGGCCGTGCCGCTGGCTACACGGAACGTCGCATAGAAGCCGACGTTCTCAAGGATGGAGCCCATGGTCGAGCCCGCATTCCACTCGTTCGGGAAGGTCATCGAGAACGAGCCGGCCAGGTTGTGCGGCCGGGTGTAGGTCGTCGGCAGGTAGGCCGACGGCGGCGGGTCGTTACCACCGCTGATCTGGTTGACGATTCGCGAGCCGAAGTTGATGTACGTGAACGGATCTGAACCGGTGTTCTTGGCGTCGCTGAAGGAGTACGCCAGCGTGCCGTTGAACAGGCTGCCGATCCGCTTGTCCACCCGAATGTCGAAGCCGCGGTAGTTCCCGTAGTCCGCGTTCGTCATCATGCGGATGTCCTGGTTCTGCAGCTTGAGCGGATCGTAGAGCGACAGCAGACGGCCGGCCTGGTTGGCCTGGGCGTCGCGGTTGTAGGCCGAGAAGTCGAGCACGAAGTCATCCGAGAAGGCGTGCCGGATGCCGAACTCGAAGGTGATCGTGGTGCCGAAGTCCAGGTCCGATCCATAGACGTGGTTGGTGTTCGTCACGGCCAGGTCGGTGTTGATCCCGCCGAGCACCAGCGCAAAGTCCGGCGGCTGGACCTGGTGGGCGTAGGAGAACCGCATGTTGGTGCGGTCGCTCACCGGGAACGACACCTGGATGTGTGGCGACAGGTAGTCGTGCGACTGGTCCGGCGTGTAGATGGTGTCGAGCGACGCCTGGATATCGTTCGGATCCCAGAGCGGGTTGCTCGAAATACGGACCGTCGGCTGGCACGCGCCCGTCGAGTCGCAGTACTGCGGGTGCGAGGCATTGGAGTTGTAGTAGTCGTACCGGAGGCCGGCCACGAGGACCACGTCGCCGAGGTCGAGCCGGTCTTCCGCATACCCGGTGTAGGCCACCGGCTTCTCCATGTAGAAATCAGAGAAGGCCTGACTGGTCATCTGCGAGGAGTAGGACTTGATGTCGTAGTTGGTAAAGCCGCCGCCGATCTTGAGGCGGTTGTACCGATCGACCTGCCAGTCGAGGTTGGCAGCGCCAAGGAACCGGTTTTCCTGGTTCAGGAAGAGCCGGCCCGTCGGGCCACCGGCTTCGGAGAAGCCGAGGAGGCCGTAGGCATTGTTCCGCCACTTGTCGACCAGGGAGTACTGGGCGGTGTTCTCCAAGTCGTACGGGGAACGCCGGCTGCCCGCCTTGTTCTGCTGGAAGTTGTCGAGCAAGTCCTGGTTGAGCGGGAAGTTGTCGAAGTCGAACTGGTACTTCAGGGGCGAGATCATGAACCCGCCGAACGGGTTGCGGCTGTCGACCTCGGACGCCCGGGTCAACGGCGACTGGATGAACTCGTCCATCTGGTACGACAGCGTGACGTCGAGCGCCAGGGCCCGCGCCGAGGACTTCGCCAGGTTCTGGGTCCAGCCGAGGGTGTAGACCCGGTTGGTGCCCGTGTTCCCGAAGATATCCTGCGGGTTGTACAGGTTCGCATACGTGAAGTTGCGTCCCTGGGCCTGGCTGGCGTTCGCGCTGAGGAAGATGCGCGAGCCCGCGCCGTAGGTGTAGTTCAGCTTGCCCTGGACGGCGTAATTCGAGTTGGCCGTGCCAGGCAGGCGGATCCCCTGACAATCCACGCCGTAGTTATTGGCGATGTCCGGGTTGGTGCTGTTCTGGATGTTGATTCCGGCGTAGCTCATGGTCTGGTCGCACTTGCCGGTATAGACGGCGAAGTTGTCGACCGTCACGAACGTCGTGTCGGAGGTCGCGTTGCCGAGTTCGCTGGGAACCGCCACGATGGTGTCGGTACCGGCCTGAACGAAGTACGGCGAGTTAGCCCGGTCCTGCCCGGCGCCCGTGCTGGCGGCGCCTTCGAGCGCACCGCTGACGAAGAACGACAGGTTGTTGACGATCGGGCCGCCGAGGCTGGCGGTGACCCGGTTGAAGCCGAGGCTCACGCTGTTGCCGAAGAGCCCGTCGGACTCAAAGCCGACCGCGCCGCTGAACTTGTCGCCGCCGGTCCGGGTTGAGATCGAGATGATGCCCGACTGCGCGCCGCCGAACTGCGCGGACGAGGCGCCCGTCGTGATCGAGGCGTCTTCGAAGCCGTTGGTGCCGATGGAGAGCGTGTTGCCGCCAGCGGTGACGAATCCGCCGCCGCGGTTGCCCGCGCCAACCGGCACACCGTCAACGTACACGGCCTGCTCGTCGGTCCGGCCGCCACGAATGGAGAGCGTCCCGCCGCCGGTGCTCGCCACGACGCCCGGCTGCAACGCCAGGGCGTTGGTGATCCGGTCGACCGGCAGCTTCTCGGTGTAATTGCCCTGCACGGACTGCTTGGTGGTGACCGCGTCTCGCGGCACCAGCTCGTTCTGCGCCGCCACGACCGTGATTTCGGTCACTTCGACGGGCGTGGACTCCATCGTGATGTCGGCCGTGATCGTCTGGCCGGAGAGGACGCGGAGGTCGGTGACCTGCGTCTTCTTGTACCCGATGAAGGATGCCTGCAGCGTGACGCTGCCGGCGGGAACGAGGTTGATGAAGTAGTAGCCGTCGGCGTTGGTCTGCGCGCCGAACTTGGTACCGATGATGATGACCTGCGCGTTCGCGATTGGCGCGCCCTGCTGGTCGCGCACCTTGCCTTCAATCTTACCAGTCGAGGCCTGGGCGAAGAGCGTCGAGGCTCCCGTCACCAGAACGACTGCCGTCAACGCAAGGTACCGCGCTGCACGGGTGAAGGCGCTCACACAACTTTGCTTCATGGACACGTCCTCCAAAGGTGTGAACCCAGTGTTGCCTGCGAATCGAACAACGAAATGCACGCGCTTCCCTCCTTGCGCTTGAAGCGCCGAGTTGGGGAATGCGACTGCGGATACGCCGGACAAGCCGGCGGGAGAAAACCACACGTAGGGTGCTGCGATGATGTTTCGAGACAACCGACCGCGGCCCGGTCAGCTTCATCAATATGACGTGACCGAAATCACGTGTCAAGGAACTGTCACGAACCAGAATGAGACAGGACCCGGGTGTAACTAGATGCAACAAACCGGGATGGGACGATGCGGAGCAGTGCGGCCACTACCCCGCCCGACAAGCTTATCCCCCGATTTCAGATTTGGGAAGGGGGGGGCTACCCCCCAATCTTGATCAGCTCCCGCTGGGGGGCGGCCGGGGTCACTTCCGGGCCGTCCGGACCCCAGTACATGTTGATCTCGCTTCGGACCCCGATCCGCCCAGATATATAGATACCCGGCTCCACCGAGAAGCCGACCCCCGGCATCAGGACCCGGTCGTCATGGGTCTCGTAGTCGTCCAGATGGGGGCCAGAGCCGTGGAGGTCCCGGTCGATGGAGTGGCCTGTCCGGTGCACGAAGTACTCCCCGTACCCCGCCTTCTCGATCACCCCGCGCGCCGCCCGGTCCCCCTCGAAGCCGCCCACCGGGCGCCCCTCCCTCGCCCCCTGTTGTACCGCGGCGATCGCGGCATCCCGGGCGTCCCGCACGGTCCGCCAGACCTCCTCGACCTCCGCCGGGACCTCGGTCCCTGAGAACCCCATCCAGGTCTGGTCGGCGAAGACGGTCGTGGTGCTGCCCTTCCCACCCCACAGATCGAGGAGGATGACCTGGTTCTTGGCGAGCGTGGCGTCCTTGCCCGCCTCAGGCTCGTAGTGCGGGTTGGCGGCGTTGGCGCCGAAGCCCACGATGGGCAATGTGGTCAGCTTCAGTCCCCGAGCCTCCATGGCCGCCACCACCCTGGCCTGCAGCGCGGTCTCCGTCAGCCCCGTGCCCCCCTGCGTGACGGCCCAGGCGAGCTCGCTGCGCGCAATGTCCGCCAGCGCCTCAGCCGCATACCGATGGTCAGCCAGCTCCGCGGCGCTCCATCGCGACGCAAACCGGGTCACCAGCCCCGACGAGGGCACGACGGTCCCCCCGAGCTTGGTGATGAGCTGGATGACCCCGTGGGGCACCCGGTCGAGGTAGGGAACGGCGTCGTCGGGTGAGATCTCCATCGCCAGGGTACGGCCCTTGACGATCGAGCCCAGCGCGGCGTGCAACTCCTCCCACCGGGCGTAGGGCAAGAGCTTGCCGGGAAACCCCTCGAGGGGCTGCATCTCGATCTTGTGGACGACCGCCACCGGCTCCCCGTCCCGGGGCAGCAGCACAAAGAGCCGGCGGCTCCCCATCCCGCCCAGACCGAGCACCCGGCCGGCCACGGGATTGAGACCGTGGAAGTCGAACAGAAGCCAGCCGTCGGCGCCAACCGCGTCGAGCCCGTCGGCCAGCTGCTTGCGATCGGGCAATGCCTGGGAGCTCATGAATACCCCTCCGCGGCGGCGGCTCGCCACCGACAAGTGTCGTCTCCCCGGCCTCGGCAGGCCATGTGGACCATGGCCCCCTCGAACCCGGTGAGGACGCGGAGCGTTTCTGCGAGCGCCGCGCCGTAGAAGGAGCACGCCTGCCCGTCAGGGAGGGCGCGCAGGGACAACGGTTGTGGAATGACCGCTTCAGCGGACCGGCCGCGAATGGCCAGCGTGGCGCCGAACACCCGCCGGGCAGCCCGACTGGCGGCCCCCGCCCCGACCCGGCGCCGGATGAACCCTGGCGTGGACGCCATCAGGGCGCGCACCGGGAGGGAGCGCTGGCGGGCCGCGTAGCGGGCGGCGCGGCGGCCGGCGTCGGCATACACCAGCGCGGCATCGGGCCGTCGGCCGACGAGGCGAAAGACGCCGACAGTCTCCTCCGTCGGCACCGGCAGCCCGCGCCGGTGCGCCTCCTGATAGCGCTGAATCTGCGCCGCCACCGTGGAACTCAGGCCGAATCGCTTCGAGACGATTTCACCGGCCAACTCGTCGAGCCCGTCGCCAACCGGGGTGTCGAGGTTGCGGAGCGCCTCGAGGAGGCTGAGCGGTACGATCGCCGGCGTATCACCGGCGCCGGTCACCATCGGCATGGGATGCGGCAGGGAGTCCTCGACATAGACGCGCAGAAGTTACCCACGGATCGCCTCGTGAACCAGAGGCGCTTGCGCCCGGTCCGGCGACCGGGGACATTCCACTCATGTCCACCGCCCCACCGACCGAGACCGCGTTCGAACGAGATGTCCTCCCGCATCTCGACCTGATGTACCGGGTGGCGTTGCGGCTCACGGGCGACCCGGCCAACGCCGAAGACCTGGTGCAGGACACCGTCCTCAAGGCCTTCCGGGCCTGGGAGACCTTCCGGCAGGGAACCAACGCCCGCGGCTGGCTGTTGACCATCTTGAGGAACACGTTCATCAACGACTACCGACGGCGGCGTCGGGCGCCCGTCACGGTGGACATCGACGTGGCCGAACCGCATGCCCTGGTGCACGAGCAGGCAGGGCACGATCCTGAAGGAGAATTCTTCCGGCTGCTGGTCGACGATCGCATCGTGACCGCGATTGACGCCCTCCCTGAAGAGTTTCGCGAGGTCGTGGTCCTCAGCGACGTGGAGGGCTTGAGCTACGCCCAGATCGCGGAGACGCTGGGAGTGCCGGTGGGAACGGTGAAGTCCCGGCTCTTCCGCGCCCGCAGGCAACTGCAGGGCACGCTCTTGGAATACGCGATCGAGTCCGGCATCGTCCGCCCGGGGAAGGAAGCATGAGCCACCAGAAGCTCGATTGTGCCGAGGCGCTCGCCCTCCTCCAGGACTACCTGAAGGAAGAGCTGACCGCCGAGAACGAGACCCGGGTCGCCAGCCACCTCGCGGCCTGCGGGCATTGCCTCCAGCATGCGCACTTCGAGCGCAATTTTCTGGCGGCGCTCGAGCGCGCGGCCAGGGGGACTCGCTGCCCTGACGCCGTCGTTTCACGCATCCGGCAGGCACTCCGGAGCACCCCACCGACCTGACAGTGGGAATGTTGCAGGCCGCCCTCGTGGCAGCTGCCGTGGCCGGCGGCGCATGGCGCGTCGGCGCGCTGACGCGCTCGGGGGCACTGGCCGCGGCGGCCATCGGCACCGCCACCCTCGCCGCAGGAGGGTGGTTGGCCGGCGTGGTCCTGATGGCCTTCTTCCTCCCCAGCAGCGCCATCTCCCGGCTCTGGCCCGGTCCCCTCTCCCCCCTGGACCCGAAGGGCGACCGACGTGACGCCTGGCAAGTGCTCGCGAACGGTGGCGCCCCGGCGCTCGCCCTCACCATCGGCGGCCCCGGCGCGGCAATCGCCTTCGCGGCCGGGCTCTCGGCCGCCGCCGCCGATACCTGGGCCACCGCCGTCGGCGCCCACAGTTCCGTCCAGCCGCGGCACATCCTGACCCTTCAGGTGGTACCACCAGGGACCAGCGGAGGAATCACGGCGCTCGGAACCGCCGGCGCAGGGATCGGGTCCGCGTTCGTCGCGGCGTCCGCCGTGCCGATCATCGGATGGATTGGTGCGCTGGCGGTCGTCGGCATCGGCATGGGCGGGATGGTGCTCGACGCAGTGCTTGGTGCCGGAGTGCAGGGTAGGTTCCGATGTGAGCATTGCCATCAGGAAAGCGAACGGACCGTCCACCGCTGCGGCCACCCGACGCGATTCCTCGGAGGTTGGGCCTGGATGAGCAACGACTGGGTGAACGCACTCGCGACCATCGCCGCCACGGCGGCCGGCTGGGCCGCCGGACATCGCTGGAGCGGGTTGTTGTGAGCGCGACCGACGCGGATGTCCTGATCGCCGGCGCCGGGCCCGCCGGCAGCGCCGCGGCCGTGCACCTTGCCCGTGCCGGCTGGCGCGTCGTGGTGGTGGACCGCGCCACTTTCCCGCGGGACAAGCCCTGTTCCGAGTACATGAGCCCCGAAGCGGTCCGGCTGCTCGATGGCCTCGGTGTGGTCGCCGATCTCGAAGCCGCGGGGGCCGTCGCCCTCGCAGGCACAACGGTCATCGCTCCCCGCGGGAGCCGCCTGACCGGGCTCTTCCGGGAGGCCACACCGGGGCCGTTCCGACCGTCGGGACTGTCGCTGCCGCGGCGCATTCTCGACGCCAGACTGGTGCGGGCCGCCCGCGAGGCGGGCGCCGAGGTCCGGGAACAGACCAGGGTCGAGGGACTGCTGCACGATCGGGGCGCGGTGGCGGGTGTGCTGGTCAGGGGCCCCGATGGACGCCATGCGCCGATTCGTGCGCGGCTCACCATCGGAGCCGACGGCCTCGGTTCGCTGGTTTCGCGACGTATCGGCCGGCGGATCAGCGCACGCCCCCGCCGCGTGGCCTTCGTGGCCCACCTCAGCGGGGTGTCGGGCATGGGCGCCACCGCCGAAATGCACGTCGGCGACGATGGCTATGTCGGACTCAACCGGATCGGCGCCGACCTGTACAACGTGGCGCTGGTCGTTCCGCAGCACCGTGCGGCGAACGCCCGCGGTGATGCGACCGGCTTCTTCTTTGCCGCGCTCGAGGGCTTTCCGGGTGTACGCGGCCGCATCGATCCCACCCGCCTGGAGCGGGAGGTGCTGGTGACCGGGCCGTTCGCCTCCCGGGCCGGCCGCGTCACCGCCCCCGGCGCCCTCCTGGTCGGCGATGCGGCCGACTTCTTCGACCCATTCACCGGCCAGGGCATCTTTTCCGCGCTGCGCGGCGCGCAAATGGCGGCCGACACGGCGTGCGGCGCGCTGGAACAGCCGGGCATCCCGTCGGCCACTGCCCTCGCACCGTACCGGCAGCTCCGGCGACAGGCGTTCGCCGGAAAGTGGATCGTCGAGCGGCTCATCGGGTACGGGATGTACCTTCCATCCGTCTTCGACCACGCCGTCGGCCGGCTGGGCCGACGCCCCGACATGGCGCACACCCTGATCGGTGTCACCGGCGACTTCGTGCCGACCGGTCGCGTTCTCAACCCACGATTCCTGACCCGGATGATGCTATGAGCCGGCCCGACCTCGACCCCGCCGACTTCCGCCAGCTCCTCGGACGGTTCGCCACGGGCGTCACCATCATCACGCTGACGCTGCCCGACGGCCAGCCGGCGGGAATGACCGCCAACAGCCTGACCTCCGTATCCCTCGATCCACCGCTCGTGCTTGTCTGCATCGACCACGCCGCCGAACTGTATGGCGCGCTGCTCGCCGCCCCCGGATTCGTGATCAACATCCTCGAGGCGTCACAGGAAACGCTCTCCCGGCGTTTCGCCGCGAAGCACCTCGACCGGTTTGACGGTATCGGCTATCACACCTCGCCGGAGGGGCAGCCGGTCCTCGAGGGCGTCCTCGCCTCGATCGAGTGCGTGCCGCACGCCACCTTCCCCGGCGGAGATCACACGATCGTGGTCGGCCGCGTCCTGCGCGGCGCCACGACGGACGGGGCCCCGCTGGTGTACTTCCGGGGCGGATACACCGACCTCAACCACGGGTGACATCCCCCGCCGCTGCTCCCCTGGGCACCGAACTGCTCGACGATCCCGACGCCGACCCGGTCGTCGTTGCCCGTTCGCTCGCCAATATTTCCCGCGCCAACCGGTGGTTCGGCGGCCGGGCGGCGGCGCTGTGGGGCATCGATCAATTGCTGCGCGACGCGGGCACCCGTCGTGCCGTTACCCTGCTGGACATCGGGACCGGCGCGGGCGACCTCCCGGTCGCGGCGGTGCGGCGCGCGGCCCGACGCGGCCAGGTGCTGCACCCCATCGGCCTCGAGCGAAGTCCCGTCGCCGCGGCGCTTGCGGCGGCGCGCGGCGTGCCGACCATTCTCGGCTGCGCCGGCCACCTGCCGGTGCGGGAGGACGCAGTCGACATCATCCTGCTCAGCCAGGTGGTACATCATCTGGCAGCGGACGCGGTCGTCGATCTCTTTCGCGCGGTCAGTCGGCTGGCCAGAATCGGCGTCGTGATCGCGGACCTCAGGCGCTCCGAGCTGGCGGTCGCCGGTTTCCGCCTCGGCAGCGCCATCCTCGGCTTCGACCCCGTGACGCGCGCCGACGGGATCACCTCCGTCCGTCGCGGGTACCACGCCGGGGAACTGAAAGCACTCACCGCTCGCGCCGGCCACACGGCCCATGTCGCCCACCGGCCCGGCTTTCGCCTGGTGGCGTACTGGAGCACGGCCTGATGCGAACGGTAGACCGGAGAATCGTGCGGGCGCCCGCGGCCGCGATGTTCGAGGCCGCCGCCGACGTGGAGCGCTGGCCCGAACACCTGCCGCACTATCGGTGGGTGCGTTTCAACGACCGGCGCGCCGATGGCGGGGTGGTGGAAATGGCTGCGTTCCGACCCTTCGGACCGCTGGCCTGGCCGGTGTGGTGGGAATCGGAGATGTGGATCGATGCGGCGCGCCGCGAAGTGCGGTATCGACACGTCCGGGGCATTACCCGGGGAATGGATGTCGTCTGGAGTGTCGTTCCACGCGGGACCAACGAAACGGAAGTTACCATCGTGCATACCTGGGAAGGTCCATCCTGGCCGCTGATCCGAGTGCCAGCCGCCGAGTGGGTCATCGGTCCCGTCTTCGTGCACGGCATCGCGTCGCGCACCCTCGCCGGCCTCGCGCGCGCCGTGGAGGCCACCCATGAGTGACACGCGACGGGTCGTCATCACCGGAATCGGTGCCATCACGCCGATCGGGATCGGCGTCGAAGCGCTCTGGGCCGGCCTGCAGCGGGGCGAGTCGGCCGTGCGGACCATCACCCGGTTCGACCCCGCTCCCTTCCGGACACGGATCGCCGCGCAAGTGGACGACTTCCATGCCACCGACCACATCGAGGAGCGGAAGGCGCGGCGGATCGACCGGTTCGGCCAGTTCAGCGTGGCGGCGAGCCGGATGGCGCTGGCCGACGCCGAGCTCGACCTGGCCAAGGAGGACCGCGACCGGGTCGGCGTCATGATGGGGACCGCACTCGGCGGTATTGGCATGGCGGAGGGGGAGCACGCCCGATATGTCGAGGGCGGGATCCGGGCGGTGGATCCAGGACTGGCGCTGATGGTCTTCGCGGGGGCGGCGAGCTGCAATGTGGCCATCGCATTCGGGGTGACCGGCCCGAACAGCACCAACGGGATGAGTTGCGCCTCGGGCACCATCGCCATCGGCGACGGCTTCCGGTCCATCATGCGGGGCGACGCGGACGTGATGATCGCCGGCGGCGCCGAGGCGCCGCTCGCCCCGCTCAGCTTCGGGGCGTTCGCCATTATCCGCGCCATGTCCACCCGCAACGACGACCCGGGGACCGCGAGCCGCCCCTTCGATGTCGGCCGGGACGGCTTCGTCATGGGCGAGGGCGCCGCGGTTCTGGTGCTGGAGGAGCGTCAGCACGCGCTGGCGCGAGGCGCCAAGATCTACGCCGAACTCTGCGGCTTTGGCCTCACCAACGACGCCTACCACATGACCGCCCCACGCGCCGACGGCGCGCAGGCCGCCCGGGCCATGCGCCTGGCGCTTGCCGAGGGGCGCGTGGAGCCGTCCGACATCGAGTATGTCAACGCGCACGGGTCATCCACGCCGCTCAACGATTCGACCGAAACCTCCGCGCTCAAGCAGGTCTTCGGCGCGCACGCGCGGCAGCTGGCCATCAGCGGCACCAAGGGGTTCTACGGCCACGCCCTCGGGGCGAGCGGCGCCATCGAGGCGGCCATCTGCGCGCTGGCCAGTCACCGCGGATGGCTCCCGCCGACGCTGAACCTCCAGGTTCCCGACCCCGCCTGCGACCTCGATTATCTTGCGAGCGGCGGTCGCGCCGCGGCACCCGAGTACCTGCTCAGCAACTCCTTCGGGTTTGGCGGCATCAACGCTGCGCTGGTGCTGCGCCGCGCCGACTGATTAGATTCGGCGCCATCTGGACGGCCCCCTTCCCCGATTCGCGAGGTAGCAGGATGCATCGCATGACTCGTCGGCTGGTCGCTGAGTTCTTCGGCACCTTCATGCTCGTGTTCTTCGGCGCTGGCGCCGTGATGACAACCAACTTCCCCAAGGCAGACTTCGGCTTGCTTGGCGTGGCGTTCGCCTACGGCATCGCGCTCGCCATTGGCGTCACCGCCACCATGTCGATTTCCGGCGGCCACCTGAATCCCGCGGTGACCGCTGGCATGCTCGCCATCCGGCGCATCGACGCCAAGGCCGCCGGGTTGTATATCGTCACGCAGCTCGCCGCCGCGGCGGTCGCCGCGCTGGTGCTCCAGTCCATCCTCCCCAGCGGCGTGAGCAAGGTGCTTGCCCTCGGCACCCCGTCGATCGCCGCGACGACCACCTTCGGGACCGCGATCGCCATCGAAGCGCTCCTGACCTTCTTTGTGATGAGCGCCGTGCTTGGCACCGCCGTTTCAGCGGAAGCGCCCAAGATTGCGGGATTCGGCATCGGGCTCACGCTCTTCATCGGTGTGCTCATCGGCGGCCCGCTCACCGGTGCCGCCCTGAACCCGGCGCGCGCCTTCGGCCCCGCCCTCGTGTCGGGCCAGTGGATCAGCCAGGCGGTGTATTGGGTGGGCCCGATTCTCGGCGCCCTCGTGGCGGCGTTCCTCTGGGAGAAGGTGCTCCTCCCCAAAGCGACCGACTGACGAGACGGCAGCACCCGAACGACAACGGCCCCCGGCAATCGCCAGGGGCCGTTTGTCTTGCCGGGCACAGCGTCTTGCGTCCCTACTGGCCCCCCACCCCGCTGCCCCTCTGCCCCGCCTGTCGCATGGCCCGACGCGCGCGCAGGAAGAGACTGGTCGCGTAGGCGACATAGATCACCGCCGCCACCACGTACGCCGCCGTGAGGAATCCGCCGTTCTGGGGGGTCTCAAAGGGCATCGCCAGCTCCTTCGCGCAGGTTCTCCAGCCGTGCCAAGCCGTAACGCAGGACAACGAACCCGATGTAGAGGATCGTGAACGCGGCCATTCCCGAGAGCAGCGCGCGAAGCATTTCCGGCGGCATTGAGGGCGCGCTCGGCTTGAGCAGCACCGGCTGCGGGTGGAGTGTCCGGAACAGGTAGACGCTCAGGTGAATGAAGGGCACGAGCACGAGGCCCATGATCCCCACGACCGCGCTGAACCGGGCCCGCTCGCCCCGGTCCTGCACCGCCGCCCGCAGCGCCAGGTACCCCACGAAGAGGAAGAAGAGGAAGAGCGTGAGGGTGAGCCGCGCGTCCCACGTCCACCAGGTGCCCCAGACCGTCTTGCCCCAGATCGGACCGGTGGTGAGCATCACGAGGGAAAAGGCGATGCCGACCTCGGCCGAGCTGGCGGCAAAGAGATCCAGCCGCTCGTCGTGCAACCACAGGTAGAGGATGCTCACGATGCCGACGACGGCAAAGGCGACAAGGGCGCCCCACGCCGCCGGGGCGTGGACGTAGAAGATCTTCTGGGCCAGCCCCTGGCGCACTTCCACTGGGGTGTAGAACAGCGCGATGACATAGACCGCGGCGGCGGCGAGCAGTCCGAGGACCGTCAGCACCTGCCCACGGCGGACAATGCGGGTTGCGGCAAGAATGTCTGGAGTCATTCGTCGACGACCGCCGGAAAGACGAGGATACAGAGGGTCACGAAACCGATGTCGTAGAGCGTCAGTAACCTAAGCCAGCCCACCATCTCGCTCAACGGGCGGCCCGCCAGCAGCTTGGCGGTCACCTGCACCGCCCCGACGAGCGGCGGCACCATGAACGGGAGCAGCAGCACCGGCAGCATCAGTTCCGCAAAACGGGTCCGCACCACCATGGCGCTGAAAATCGTCCCCACGGCGACGAACCCGATCGTGGCCAGCGCCGTCACGCCGAGGATGCCCGGCAGGGCATGCCCGAGGTTGACGTTGAAGAAAAGGACAAACAGCGGCAGCGCCACGGCCTCCACCACCCCGACAAACGCCAGGTTGGCGAGCAGCTTCCCCACGTACAGCGAGCTGCGGGGTACCGGCGCCAGCAGGATGCCGTCGAGCGCGGCGTTCTCGCGCTCCACGTAGAACGCCCGGTTGAGCGCGATCACCGCACCGAAGGCAAAGGTGACCCAGAGGACGCTCGGGGCGAGGTCCACGGCGGCGAGGGCGGTGGGGTCGCGCGCAAAGTTGAAGACGACCAGTACGAGCGCCGAAAAGACGATGGCCGAGAGGAGCGCGGTGCGGCTCCGGAGCTCAAGCCGGATGTCCTTCCCGGCAATCGCCAATGCCAACCGCAGGAACTCAGCCATGCACCAACTCGGCGTAGCGGGTGTGGAATGCCGTCAGGTCCGCAGGGCGCCGTCCTTCCAGGGCCCAGCGCCCCCCGGCCAGCACCGCCACGTGCGTGGCCAGCTCCCACGCTTCCGCGAGGTGATGGCTGACGAGCACGAGGGCCCGGCCCCGGGCAAGCTGGGACGCGAGCAATGCCCGGAACCGGTCGGCGGATGGGGCGTCGAGCCCGGTGAACGGCTCGTCGAGGAGGAGGATGTCCGGTTGGTGCAGGAGCGCGCGGGCAATCGCCGCGCGCTGCAGGAGACCGCGGCTCAGGTGGCGCACGGGGGTGTTGGCCCGCGCCGACAGCCCGACCTCCTCCAGCGCCGCGCGCGTGGCAGCCGCGGCATCGGGGAGGCCGTACAGCTTGGCGGTGAACAGCAGGTTCTCCGCCGCGGTAAGGTCGTCGTAGAGAAAGGTGTGGTGCGACAGCAGCCCGATGGCGCGGCGGGGCGAGGGGTCGTCGCGGGTCACCCGCTGGCCGCGAATGCGCACCTCGCCGGCGCTCGGCCGCATGAGCCCCGCCAGCAAGCGCAGCAACGTCGTCTTGCCGGCGCCGTTCGGGCCCGCAATGGCCAGAAGTTCGCCCGGGCGGACGTCGAGGTCCACCCCGCGCAGTACCTGCAGTGCCCCGAACGCGCGCACGAGTCCGCGCGCCGAGAGCAGCGGAGCGTCAGCCGGCTCGGTCAATGGCCGCGCCGAGTTCATCGAGATCGAAGGGCTTGATCAGGTAGGCACTGTGGGCCAGGTCCAGTACGCGGAGCTGTGGCTCCACGCTCACGTACGCGGTGGTGATGATGACGGGGACGTCGGGGTGGGATTCACGGATGCGCCGGAGGAGTTCGACGCCGTCGGTGTCCGGGAGGCGCATGTCGAGAACCACCACGTCCGGCGCTTCCTCGCTGACCCGCGCCAGCGCCTCCGCGCCCGACGACGCGAACGTCATGGCGTAGCGCGGACGGAAGAAGCGTTCGTAGCTGATGCGCAGGGCGGGCTCATCTTCGATGAACAACACCCGCCGTGGTGCTCGCTGATCGGTCATCACCCCGCCCGGAAGGCACGGATCGCCCGCCGGAGCGGTGGGCGTCCACGGAGTATAAGACTACGCCTGCTTCGGTTCCAGTTCGAAGAGGTCTTCGAGCTTGGTGAGCATGAGAAGAAAACGGAGTTCCTCGCTCGCCGAGCGGAGGGTCACGCGCTGGCGCCGCTCGCCGGCGCGACGCTGAACCAGCATCAGCGCACCGAGGCCCGCCGAGTCCACGTGCTGCGTGCCGCTCAGATCGATGACCAGGCGGCTCTCCCCCACGGGCATCTCCTCGAGGACGCCGACGGCGGCCTGGCGGAAGGTGGCGCGGGTCTCGAGTCCCAACGAAGCCGGCGCGGTCATTTCTCGGACAATCTGGGTATCGGGCACCATACGGCGTTCTCCCTGGCCCGTATAAGCAAAGCGTGGTCGTTTCGCCACGCCAACCGGCCGAAACGCCACGCTCATCGAGTCGTGTGCATTCCACCTTCGGCACCGAGCTATCTCATCCGATCCGGATGAGACCTCCAGTTTTGCGGCCCCGGATCGCTCCGGGTGTGCTATTATCGGGCGGATCAGTTGTATTGTTCCGGGGGCAAGATGCCTCCCGCCGCTGGAAAAGGCGAAATTGGTGCCATCGGCATAACATGTTGTTTTCCAACCGGTTGCGGCGAGACTGCAAAGGCCTTCAGCGGCTTCGCCTCCCGCACTCCGCCATCTCCGCGGCTTCCCTGCAAGGGCCGCCGCCCCGTACGGACCCGACTCGACCGGAGGACCTCCGCTCATGGCCGACCATCTCGACACCCTCCTCTCCGAAGAACGGCGCTTCCCCCCGCCGGCCGATTTCGCCGCGCGTGCCGCAGGCACCCCGGCGCTGTATGACGCGGCGGCCCGTGACCGGCTGGCGTTCTGGGAAGAGCAGGCCCGGGCCCTCGACTGGATAACGCCCTGGAAGAGCGTCCTCCAATGGACTCCCCCGCACGCCCGATGGTTCGAGGGGGGCACCCTGAATGTCGCCGCCAACTGCCTCGACCGGCACCTCGCCGGTCCCCACCGCAACAAGGCCGCCATCATTTGGGAAGGCGAGCCGGGCGACCGCCGGGTCTACACCTACTGGGCGCTCGCCCGCGAGGTCGGCCGCGCCGCCAACGCGCTCAAGCGGCTCGGCGTCCGCCGGGGCGACCGGGTCGCCATCTACCTGCCCATGATCCCCGAGGCCGCGATCGCGATGCTGGCGTGCGCACGCATTGGCGCGGTGCATTCGGTGGTTTTCGGCGGCTTTTCGGCGGACTCCCTGCGCGACCGGATCAACGACGCCACCGCCACCGTCCTCATCACCGCCGACGGCGGCTATCGGCGGGGACAGGTCTTGCCGCTCAAGCGCATTGCCGACGAGGCGGTGGCGGACTGCCCGAGCATTCGGCACGTGGTAGTCGTCCGTCGGCGGCCGGCCGGCGAGGGCGACGAGAGCTTCGCCGAGATGACGGAGGGCCGTGACCACTGGTGGCACCGGCTGCTCGACAAGGAGAGCCCCAACTGCCCCGCCGAAGCGATGGAGGCCGAGGACCTGCTGTTCATCCTCTACACCTCCGGCACCACCGGGATGCCGAAGGGCATCGTCCACACCACCGGGGGCTACCTCACCCAGGTGACAGCCACCACCAAGTACGTCTTCGACCTGCGTGAGGAAGACATCTTCTGGTGCACCGCGGATGTGGGTTGGGTGACCGGCCATTCGTACGTGGTGTACGGCCCGCTCGCGAACGGCGCCACCGTCCTCATGTACGAAGGCGCACCCGATTGGCCGGAGAAGGACCGGTTCTGGAAGATCGTGGCCCGGCATGGGGTGACCGTGTTCTACACGGCACCCACCGCCATTCGGGCCTTCATGAAGTGGGGCCCGGCGTTTCCCGCCAAACACGACCTGTCGACACTGCGACTCCTCGGCACCGTCGGCGAACCGATCAATCCCGAAGCGTGGATGTGGTATCACGAGCACATCGGCCGGGGAATCTGCCCCATCGTGGACACCTGGTGGCAGACCGAGACCGGCGGGATCATGATCACCGCGCTCCCCGGCGTCACCACCACGAAGCCCGGCTCCGCGACGACCCCCTTCCCGGGGATCTCCGTCGAGCTGGTGGACACCACCGGCAAGCCGATGGCCAAGGGCGGCGGATTCCTGACCCTGACGGAACCGTGGCCCGGGATGCTCCGCACTATCTACGGCGACGACGCCCGGTTTCGTGAGACGTACTGGAGCCGTTTCCCCGGTCGCTATTTCGCCGGCGACGGCGCCAAGGTGGACGACGACGGATACTGGTGGCTCCTCGGCCGGGTGGACGACGTGCTGAACGTGGCCGGGCACCGCATCGGGACGATGGAAGTGGAAAGCGCGCTGGTCGATCACCCGGGCGTGGCGGAAGCCGCCGTGGTGGGGAAGGCGCACGAACTGAAGGGACAAGCCATTGCCGCGTTTGTGACCGTCAAGGAGGGGGTCAAGGCATCGGCGGAGCTGCGCGACGACCTGCGCGAGCATGTCGCCCGGAAGATCGGCGCGATCGCCAAGCCCGACGACGTGATCTTCACCGCCGACCTGCCGAAGACCCGCAGCGGCAAGATCATGCGCCGGCTGCTGCAGGACATTGCCGAAGGACGGGCGCTGGGCGACACCACCACACTGGCGGACCCGAACGTGGTGGCACGGCTGAAGGAGACGTACGAGGACAAGGAGTAAGAACGCGGGGAAGCGGGGAAGCGGGGAAGCGGGGCAGCGGGGCAGCGGGGCAGCGGGGCAGCGGGGCAGCGGGGCAGCGGGGCAGCGGGGCCGGATGGTGTGAAGGCCGTCACCCCGGCGCAAGCCGGGGTCCAGTTCTTCAGATCTGTATTTGCGCGCCGAGTTCGACCACTCGATTGGGTGGAAGCCCGAAGAACGTCGTGGCCGACTGCGCATTTCGCGTCATGACGATGAACAGCACTCGCCGCCAATACGACATCGGCCGGGGTCCTCCGGCGCTCCGCCTGGTTCTTGGCGCCCGTGCGGCGATCAGGGTGTCCCGCCCGAGATAGAACGAGGACTGGGTCAGGAACACCCGGGCAGGCACATCTGCTGACTCCACTGAATCCATGTGCGTCAGGAGCGCCGGCACATCGGGGCTCTCCATGAACCCGTAGTGTCCAACCACACGCCAGAACCCCTCTCCCAGGCTTGTGCTCTCCAGACGGTCTCCCGCATCGACTTGCGGTACCTCCTCCGTCACGATCGACAACAGGATGACCCGCTGGTGCAGCGACCGGTTGTGCTTCAGGTGGTGGAGCAACACCGAGGGGGCCACGTCGGTGGCCGAGGTCAGGAACACCGCCGTGCCCGGGACGCGGACCAGGGGATGCGCCGCGAAGTCGGACAACAGCAGGTCGATCGGAAGGCTGGACTCGCTGGCCAGTGCCTTGACTCGATCCCGCCCCCGCTTCCAGGTACTCATCAGCGTGTACACGCCGGCCGCCACCACGACCGGGAACCATCCGCCATCCACGAACTTGACGATGTTGGCGCCAAAAAAGGCCAGGTCGACCAGGAGGAAGAGCCCGCAGAGCGTGCCCGCGACGGGGAGGCTCCACTGCCAGCGATCGCGCGCCACGCGATAGAACAGGATGGTGGTGATGATCATCGTCCCCGTGACGGCGATGCCGTACGCGGCGGCCAGGTTGGACGAGCTTTCAAACCCGATGACCAGGAGGATGCACGCGACCGCCAGCGCCTGGTTGACCTCCGGGACATAGATCTGGCCCACCTCGGTACGCGAGGTGTGGACAATGGTCACGCGCGGACTGTACCCCAGCTGCACCGCTTGCCGCGTGAGGGAAAAGGCGCCGGAGATCAGCGCCTGTGAGGCCACCACCGCGGCCATCGCGGCGATGACGATCATCGGATAGAGAAACCACCCCGGCACCAGCGCGAAGAACGGATTTTCGACGCCCGGCGTCTGGATCAGGAGGGCGGCCTGCCCGAAGTAGTTGAGGAGGAGGGCCGGCAGGGCGACGCCGAACCAGGCGAGCTGGATCGGGCGCCGGCCGAAATGCCCCATGTCGGCGTAGAGCGCCTCCCCGCCGGTGACAACCAGGACCACGGCACCGAGGATCAGGAAGCCCCGCAATCCATCCTCGATGAAGAAGTCCAGGGCGTACCACGGATTCATGGCCCGGAGGACTTCCGGGTGCATGCTGATGCCCCGCACCCCGAGCACCGCGAGCGAGAGAAACCAGACCAGCATGATCGGCCCGAACGCCCGCCCGATCCGGTCGGTGCCATGGCGCTGGAACCAGAAGAGTGCCACCAGAATGAGCACCGAGAGGGGCACGACGACATGGGCGAGCGCGGGTGCGGCCACCTCCAGCCCCTCGATGGCACCCAGGACGCTGATGGCCGGGGTAATGACCCCGTCGCCGTAGAGGAGGGCGGCACCGAAGAGTCCCAGGGCCACCAGCACGGCCTGTCCCCGGCCGCGCACCCCCCGGGAACGGACCAGCGCCAGAAGAGCGAGGATGCCGCCCTCCCCCCGGTTGTCCGCCCGCATCACGAATCCGATGTACTTGAAGGAGATGACGAAATTGAGCGACCAGAACACCAGCGAGAGGACGCCGTAGACGTTGGCCGGAGTCGGGGAGAGGCCGTGCGAGCCGGTGAACGCCTCCTTCAACGCATAGAGCGGACTCGTCCCAATGTCACCATAGACGACGCCGAGGGCACCGAGCGCCAGCGCGCCCAGCCGTGTGCCGTGATCATGCCCTGCTCGGTTGTCGTGGGAAGTCATGGTCAGATCTGGATCTGCGCCCCCAGCTCGACGACCCGGTTCGGTGGCAGGCCGAAGAATGCCGCGGCCGATTGCGCGTTCCGCGTCATGATGATGAAGAGCTTCCGCCGCCAGTACGGCATCGGTCGGGGGTCGCCGGGGAGCCGTTTCGGGAGCTTGCCGCGTGGCGTGGCGATCAACGTCTCCCGGCCGAGGAAGAAGGATGTCTGCGTGAGGAAGACGGGGTCCGGCGACCCCGGGAGGTTCGACTCGCCAAGCTTGGTCAGGAACGCCGGCACGTCCGGGCTCTCCATGAATCCATAGTGGCCCACCACCCGCCAGAACCCCTCGCCCAGTTCGCGGGACTCAACCCGCTCCGCGGCCGAGACCTGCGGCACCTCCTCCGTCACGATGGAGAGGAGGATGACCCGCTGATGGAGCACCTTGTTGTGCTTGAGGTGGTGCAGCAGGACCGGCGGCGCAACGTCGAGCGCGGAGGTGAGAACCACCGCCGTGCCGGGTACCCGGACGGGCGGGCGCCTGGCCACATCCGCGATAAACAGGTCGATCGGGAGGCTGGTCTGCTGTGCCAGGGAGGTGAGCTTCGCGCGCCCCCGCTTCCAGGTGGTCATCAGCGTGTACACGAGGGCGGCCACCAGGATCGGGAACCACCCGCCGTCGGCAAACTTGATGATGTTCGCGCCGAAGAAGGAGAGATCGACAAGGAGAAACAGGGTGCAGAGCAACGCCGCGGCCGCCAGCTTCCAGTGCCAGAGGTCACGCGCCACGCGGAAGAAGAGCAGCGTGGAAATCGCCATCGTGCCGGTGACGGCGATGCCGTACGCCGCCGCCAGGTTGGTGGCGCTCCGGAAACCGAGCACCAGCAGGATGCACCCGACGGCCAGCGCCTGGTTCACCTCGGGGATATAGATCTGCCCGGCCTCGGTCCGCGACGTGTGCACGATCGTCACGCGGGGACTGTAGCCGAGTTGGACGGCCTGACGCGTCAGGGAGAACGCCCCTGAGATCAGCGCCTGCGAGGCCACGATCGCCGCGAGCGTCGCGATCCCGATCATCGGGTAGAGAAACCAATCCGGCGCCAGGGCAAAGAAGGGGTTTTCAACGCCGGGGCTCTGAATCAGGAGCGCCGCCTGCCCGAAGTAGTTCAGCAGGAGCGCCGGCAGGGCGAACGCGAACCACGCCAACCGGATCGGCTTGCGACCGAAGTGCCCCATGTCCGCGTAGAGCGCCTCGCCGCCGGTAATGACCAGCACCACTGCGCCGAGGATCAGGAACCCTTCGAGGCGGTCGTTGATGAAGAACTCCACGGCGTACCAGGGGTTGATGGCGCGGAGCACTTCCGGGTGCATCGTGATGCCCCGGACCCCCAGGACGGCGATGGACGCGAACCAGATCACCATGATCGGCCCGAAGGCCTTGCCGATCCGGTCGGTGCCGTGGTGCTGAAACCAGAACAGGCCAACCAGGATCACCAGGGCGATCGGCACCACGAAGTGCGCGAACGTGGGCGAGGCCACCGCAATGCCCTCGACCGCGCCCAGGACGCTGATGGCGGGGGTGATGATGCCCTCGCCGTAGAGCAGCGCCGCGCCGAGAAGGCCGAGCCCCACGAGGATGGCCTGTCCCCGGCCGGTGGCCTTGCGGGAGCGGACGAGGGCGAGGAGGGCGATGATGCCCCCCTCGCCCCGGTTGTCCGCCCGCATCACGAAGCCGATGTACTTGAAGGAAATGACGAAGTTGAGCGACCAGAAAATCAGTGAAAGAACCCCGTAGACGTTCTCGGGGGTGGGTGGCAGTCCGTGTGCCCCGGTGAACGCCTCCTTCATGGCGTACAGCGGGCTGGTACCGATGTCTCCGTACACGACGCCGAGGGCCCCGAGGGCAAGGGCGGCGAGCCCCGCCTTGCGGGCCTGGCCTGCGTCGTGGTGGGAGCTCATTTCAGCGACGGGCCAGCCGGCGGTGGTCCAGCACCGTCAGGATCAGGACGAGCACGATGATGACCGCGGATCCGACGCACCACCGGCAGATCGCGTGAATCACGAACAGCTCAAGCCCGGTCAGGTACGCGGCGAACAGCACCCCGCCGGCCGCGAGCAGCAGCATGGCTCGCGTGGGTTCCCGCCGGTCGATCCAACCCGGCTGGAGGCCGAGCATCGCCAGACCCAGAAGTGCGCTGTAGGCCAGCGCGCCGAGGAGCGCCACGTCCACGCCGAGAAAACTGCTGTACTCGCTGAGTTGCACGGTGGCGCACTCCCCCGTTCCGCAGGCGAGCGCTCCGATGTACCCGTGCTTGAACATCCAGAGATACACAGAAATCATCAGCCCGGTCAGGCTGAGCACGGCCACCCCCATCCGGAACTTCACGGGGCGGCGGCGGGTGCCGGGGTGAGCGAATCGACGATTCGCTTGAAGGCGTCGGACGTCGGGTTGCCCGAGTAGAGGCGGCCATTCACGTAAAAGGTGGGCGTCCCCCCGACGCCAGCCGTCGCCCCCTCGTCATAGCTCGCCTTGATGCGGCCGGCGAACTTGGCGGACATCATGCATTCGTCATAGGCCTTCATATTGAGGCCGACCTTCTCGGCGTAATCCCGGAAGGTGCCGGATGGCTCTGTTTCGCGAGACCACTGGGCCCCGCCCCGGTAGATCGCCGCGTGCTGCTCCCAGTACTTGCCTTGGTCGTCCGCGCAGGCGGCCGAATGCGCGGCCAGCGTCGACACCGGATTCCTGCCAAGCGGAAAATCCCTGTACCGCCACCGCACCTGGCCCGTCTGAATCAACTGGCGAACCACATCAGGAAACTGGACCAGGTCGAAGGCCTGGCAGTGGGAGCAGCGGTAGTCGGCGTACTCGGTGATGACGATGGGGGCGCCCTCGTTACCAAGGTAGTAGCCTGAAAAGCCCGCCGTGTCCGCCACCGTCACCACCACATCCGAGGATATGGATGGCACGTTACGGCGCACCTGCCAGTAGAGGAGCCCGCCGCCGCCAATCGCGATGACGAGGAGGATGAGGTAGAAGCGGTTCAGCGAGCTGGATCCGGCCATGGGAAATTGTCCTCAATTGAGTCGCAGGGCTTTGCGGAAGGCCCGGCCGCCGAGACGGCCGACCCCATCAACCGACTGGAATGTAATGGATTACGTGACCGCCGCTCGGGCCGGAACCTTTGCGATTTGCCCCCATCCCCTGTTATGTTTCCGCACGCCCGGCGCACAGGACGTCGGGGCCGAGTTCCACCCAGAGGAAGGTGCATGACCAAGAAAAAGACCCAGCGGTCGGCGCCGCCCGCCTCGTTCGACCAGGCGCGCGACGAACTCTTCAGCCACATCCTTCGGTGCGGCGTGATGGAAGCCGAACTCGAGCACCAGAAGGACTGGTTCGACGACACCATGCAATACCTGACGGAGCGCTATCCCGACCTTGCGGAAGAGGATCGCGCGAACCTTCGCCTCCTCGGCGAGCGGTACTGTCAGCCGGTGGTGCAGCGCCAGACCGAAACCGTCGGCAGCGGATCCGCCGAGTAGCACGCACCGCCCCGGGCTCTGCTGCCGGGGCGGTTTGACTTCACCGCTGTGCCCGCCACCCCGGCGGGAGTTTTCGCCACCGGTATCCGGCGGCCAACCTGGCCCCCCCGCCCACGCCCGCCTCCACGAACCAGCCCCCCCTGCCCCCGGGCCGGCTCTCGACCCCCACCATCACCACCAGGTAGCCGTTGTCGGCACCGCTCGCGAAGACCCCCGCCAGCCCGCCGCCGGCATAGACGCCCAGGTGCATGCTGCGGGGATTGAGCAGGAACTGACCCAGCAGTTCGGCGCGCCCTACCCCGTCCCCATCTCCGGTCACACCGCCGCCGGCGTAGAGCCCGATACGGGTCCGCAGGCTCGGCCGCACCGAGGCGGTGAGACCTGCGGTGTAGACGCCCGGATCCGCCGCCGTTACCACCGCCTCCAGCCCCGCTTCCCGTACCGGTCCGCCCTGCCCGGCGAGCGGCGCGGCCCACAGAGCAAGGACGAGTGTCTGGACCAGCGCCCGGCTAGCCCAGCGTGAGGTCATAGCTCGTGGCGATGTCCGGGGCCAGGGAATGCAGGACGGAACAGTACTTCTCCATCGAGAGATCGATGGCCCGCCGCGCCTTGGTCTCGTCGAGGCCGAGGCCCCGAATGGTCCAGGCATAGTGAATGGCGGTGTAGCGCTTGGGGTGCTCCGTCCGCCGATCCCCCGTCATGGCAATCTCCACCGACTCAAGTGCCACCTGCATCTTCTTGAGAATGGAGACGACGTCCGCGCCGCTGCACGCGGCCGCGGCCAGGAGGACCTGGAGCATCGGACCGGGGGCGTCGGCGTTCTCGGCATCGATGAGCACCTGGGGACCGCCGGGCTCGCCTCCCTCAAAGCGAAGGTCGTCCAGCCAGTGAAGGGTCACCTTCTTGGTTTCCGTCATGGTTCCATTCCTAGAGTGGTCGTGAGGACACCTTCGCCGCCCGGGTGTAGTCCCAGATGGCGTACAGCGCGACAGCCGCCGTGGCCCACGCCAGCGGGCGGAGCAACGGGGAGCCAAGGACAAAAGCAAAGAGCGTGGCCACCTGCAACACCGTGACCGCCTTGCCACCCGCGCGGGCCGGAATGGCGCTGGCCCGGCCGCGAATGGTCGTGATGAAGAACGCGACGCTGGCTGCAATATCCCGGGCCAGCACCCCGAGCAACTCCCACCAGGTCAGTTCCCCGGAAAAAAGCACGGTGCCAAACGCCACCGCCATGAACAGCTTGTCGGCGACCGGGTCGATGAACGGCCCGAACCGCGAGCTGCCGATGCGGCGCGCCAGGAACCCGTCCAGCAGGTCGGAGGCGGCCGCGACCGCCAGCACGACGAGACGCCATGTCTCGCCCACGAGCGGGAATGCGACGGCCAGCGGCAGGCGGATCACGGTGAAGAAGTCCGCGATCGTGAACCTGGTCCGCGTCGTCACCGCCCGCCACCATTCCCGCAGACCACTCCTTCGGCGCGCCGCCCCGGCTGCAGTGACTCACGCGCCACCGCCCAGACTGCCTCGGCCGTCACCCGGCGGTACGGCGCCCCCGGATCCTCGAGCTCGTCGAGCCCCTCGCCCAGCATCCACGCGTCCGCGATTTCCGTCAGCAGGTGTCCGGCACTCTGGCGCTGGACCGCCGCCTGGCCCGCCAGGTATCCAATGGCGCCGCGGAGCTCCTCGGGGGTGACCGCCTCGTTCGCGAAGCGGGCCAACTCCTCCAGCATGGCGTCCCGCGCCTCGACCTCCCGCTCCGGTGCGGTGGCAATGTAGGTGCCCAGCGCCCCGGCCCGCAGGCGGGGCCAGGCAAAGGCCAGCACAGTATACGCAAGCGAGCGCTGCTCCCGCAGCGCGTCGAAGAGCCGTCCACCCAGGCCGCTCGCCACCGCCGCCCACACTTCGGCCGCGTGCCGCTGCGGATCCCGCCGCGTCGGGCCCGGAAACAGCATCGCAAAGGCCGATTGCGCCTTGCCGAGATCCACGCGGCGCTCGACGGGCGAGGCGGCCGGCATCCAGCTGACCGGCAAAGCGGCCTCCTGCGGCTGGCTTTGCCAGTCACCGAACACCGCGGCAAGTTCGTCGGCGGCCCGCGCCGGGTCGAGATCGCCGACAGCCACGATGGTCAGCCGATGTCCCCGGACGGCGTCGCGGTGCCAGGCCGGCACGCGTGCGGGCGCGATGGCCCGAAGCGTTTCCTCCAGGCCGGAGGGGGGCAAGCCATAGCCAGTGTCGCCGAACGCGCAGCGAAAGGCGAGCTGGAAGGGGTAGCGAAAGGTGTCGTCGGCCACCTGCCTCGCTTCTTCGATCATCAAGTCCCGCTCGCGCGTCACCTCCGCCTCGGCGAACCTCGGTTCATCCACCGCCAGCCGCAGCAGGGCGGCCGCCGGTCCCAGCCGTTCCGACATGACGGAGGTGGTCATGCCAAGCCGGTCCGTGGCAACCGAAGATCCGAGGGTCCCCCCCAGGCGTTCGAACGCCAGGGCGAACTGCTCGGCATCGTAGGGCCCCGCCCCGCGAATCGCGCTTCGAAGGGCGAGCGCCCCCAGCCCCGCCTCGGTCGGCGTCTCCACACCGCTCCGCATGACGTGGACCCCGAGCGAGACGGCCGGCACACCGGTCTTCCTGCGGAGCAGAAGGTCCGCCCCGTCGAGCGGGACGTGGAGGACCTCGGCCGTGGTCCGTCCCGCCGGGCGTCGGTGTGCCTGTCGCGCAGATGGCACCGGCTCGGCGCCGGGGGCGGGGCGTGCGGCGGCTGGCCGTGCGAATGTCGCGGCGAGCGTTTGCGGCTCGAGATCGACTCCCTCCCCGTCGGGCAAGTACGCCACGGCACCGACCGCGTCGGGCAGGAGATACTCCGCGGCCACGCGCCGCACGTCGGCGGCGGTCACCGCGGCGAGCTGCGCAAATTCCTCGTCGAGGAGCGCCACGTCTCGCAGCGCCTCCGCGGAAGCGAGGGCGCTCGCGCGACCGTCCATCGTCTCGAGACGCCTGCCCCACCGTGTCAGCAGGAGCGCCCGGGCCCGCGCCACGTCGGCCTCGGTCGGCCCGCTGTCCCGGAGCGCGAGCACGGCCTGTGCGATTTCCTCGAGTGCGGCCGGAAGTCGCGCGGGCTCGAGCTCCGCGCCGATACTGAACACGCCGACTTCCGTGGGAGAGTAGTGATACGCGGAGATACTGGTCGCCAGCCCCGGGGCCCGCACGCCGCGGTAGAGCCAAGACCCGCGCCCGCTGCCGAGCACCGCGGCGGCCAGGTCCAGGGCCGGTGTATCGGGATGGAGCGCGGACACCGTCCGCCAGCCGAGCGCCAGCTGCGCCAGCGTGATCGGGCCGCGCAGCGTGCGGGCCCGGACGTCCCGGCGGGGCGGTTCCACCGGCGAGGGGTCAGTGCCGGCCGCGCGGGCCGGCCAGTCGGCATAGCGGGCGCGCGCGGCCCGGAGTGCCTCCGCAGGATCGACGTCGCCCACGATCGCCACGATCGTGCGGCCGGGCACATACCGGGACTCGTAGTAGCCGGCGACGTCGTCGCGCGTGAAGCCGGCCAGCGCCGCCTCCGTGCCGATGCGCCAGCGCCGGATCCGGTGCCGGTCGAAGAGCACCTCGTGCAGCGTTTCGTGGGCCAACGACCCGGGGGAGTCGAGCTTCCGCTTCGCCTCCTGGATGATCACCTGGAGTTCGCGCGCCAGCTCCTCGCGGTCCAGCGAAGCGTGCTGCAACGCGTCGGCCTGGATCTCGAGCGCCGTCTCGAGTTCCGCGGCGGGGAGCGTCACGTAGTAGGTGGTGTAGTCGTAGGCGGTGCCGGCGTTGAGATAGCCACCCGCCGCCTTGGTCTGCCGGGCCACTTCTCCCACACCCCGGCTCGGCGTCCCCTTGAAGAACATGTGCTCCAGCACATGGCTGATGCCGGCCCACCGGTCGGGCTCGTCGAAGAACCCCGCCTTCACATGGGTCACCACGGCCACGGCGGGGGCGGAGGGATCGCGCTGTGCGAGCAGGGTCAACCCGTTCGGCAGGACTTCGCGGACGACGCCCGCGGTCCAGGATTTCGTTGTCGGCATGCCGAAAGGTATGCGAACAGGGGCCGGATGCACGACGGGGCCCTCGCGGGCCCCGGTCGTTCACGAATTGGAGGAAGCTTTACTGAATGATGCGGAGGACGCCCGCCTCCGAACTGCCGCGGATGAACGCCTCGGCATCGGTGACCGGAATGACGATCCCGGTCTCGGCCTGGCCGCGGCGCGCGAGGCCCGCCATGAACTCCACGAGCGAGGCCGACGGGCTTTCCTGGTCGGCGGCCTTCATCTGGAGGAGGATTTCCTCCCAGGTGCCGTTGAACAGATGGCCCGAGAGCGTCGCCACCAGGTGCGACTCCCCGACGTTGGGGCGCTTCTGCATCGCCTGCAGCTCGGTGAGCAGCGTCCCGAAGAGTTCGAGCTGGTTCGGGTCGCGCAGGGTACCGTCGGGAAGGAGCGCCTCCATTTCCGCGAGCAGCATGTCGATGCTGTCGGGCTCGGCGGCCACTTCGCCGAGGCGCGCGAGCCAGGGCACCAGCTCGGGGTCATCGTCGGGCAGGCGGAAGAGCGACTTCTTCAGCTCGATGTAGCGCCAGAGGGCCAGCTCGTCGAAGTGCTCCTCGGGCTGGGTGCGCTCCAGGTGATGCAAGGACGCCTCCGACTCGCCCCGGTCGTAGAGCAGATTCGCGAGGTAGATGCGCGCTTCGGCGTAGGTGGGATCGATTTCCAGGGCGCGCCGCAGCCAGTAGAGCGCGCCGCTCTCGTTGCCAAGCCGGTGCGAGGCGTACCCCACGCACGCGGCGGCCTCCGGCGAATCGGGGTGAGCGGACACGGCGAACTCGAAGAAGCGGTGCGCCTGCGCCAGCAGGCCCTCGCGAAAGAGGGCGCGCCCGAGCTGCAGCATGAGCTCGTGGTCGTCACGGAACCCGAGGGCCACGACGCGTTCGAAGGCGGCAAGGGCACCGCCCCGGTCGCCGATCTTGAGGAGAGTCTCGCCAAGTCCGGCGAGCGCGTCTTCATGGTCGGGGTCGCGCGCAACGGCACGGTCGAAGCTGCGACGTGCCCAGGCGTATTCTTCGCGGGCGAGGTAGGCGTAGGCCATGCCCACGTGCAGTTCCACCGCGTGCGGATAGAGCGTCACCCCGACGCGGAGTAGATCCAGTGCTTCGTCGTACCGGCCTTCGTTATAGAGGGAATGGGCGCTTTCGTCGTATTCGTCGGAGCTTAGAAAGCTTTCCGACATCGGCGGTGCCTCCGGAGGCTGGTTGCCACAAATTAGGGCGGGACAGGGTTCCCACGCAAGAGTAGCGATGACAGGGAGTTGCGTAACGAGGCGGCCACGGTGGCCGCGGTTGACAACAGGGACCGCAAAATTATGTTACTGACCAGTCAGTTACTTATTCGTCATCCAGGCCACCATGCCCCAGACCCGTCGTCGCGCCCCGCGCCCCCGCTGGCAACGCCGCCCCGAAGCCCGCCACGAAGAAATCATCGCGGCCGCCACGGAAGTATTCGCCACAGCCGGCTTCGCACGTACCAAGCTCGATGACGTGGCGCGCCGCGCCGACGTCAGCAAGGGCACGCTGTATCGCTATTTCGACTCGAAAGAAGCGCTCTTCCGCGAAATGGTGCGCGCCAACGTGATCACGGTCCTCACCGCCGGCGAAGAACTCATTCGCGCGCACCGCGGTACCTCACGAGAACTCCTCGCGCTGCTCATTCGCCGGATGTGGGACCACCTCCGCGACCCCACCCGGGCGCGGATCGCCCGCCTGGTGCATTCGGAACTGCATGAGTTTCCGGAGTTGGCACGCTTCTACTTTGATGAGGTCATCCTCCGCGGACGCCGGATGATTCAGTCGGTGCTCGACCGCGGCATCGCGAGCGGGGAGTTCCGCGCCGACCTCCACGGCTTCGCCGCGCGCGGTTTGCCCCACTTGATGGTCTTCTCCGCGCAGTCGCAGTGTTTCTTCTCCGCCATGGACCCGGACCGCATCGCGGACGCACAGGTGCTCGACGGGATCCTCGATCTCTTCCTCCACGGCGTCGAGGCCCGGCCATCGGCCGGCCCGGCGGCTTGAGCATGCCTCACCCGCTTCGCACCCTGCTCCTCTCCGCCCTCGGCGTACTCATGGCCGCCCCGCTCGCCGCGCAGGCGGTCAGCCAGGCACCCGCGGAACTCTCCCTGCTCGACGCAGTGCGGCTCGGCCGCCACCAGGCGGTGACGGCCACCCTTGCCAACCTCAACGCTAGGGTGGCAAGCGACAAGGCAGGCATCACCCGGTCCGCCCTGCTGCCGCAAGTCAGCGCCGACGGCGCCATCACGCCGCAAACCGTGAACTTCGAGCAGTTCGGATTTCCCGGGGCCATCGGCGTGACGCCGCCGTTCACGCTCTATGCGCTGCAGCTCAAGGCGAGCCAGGTCATCTTCGACGCCGCCGTCATCGAGCGCCTGAAGGCGGCATCGGATTCCGTGACGGTGGCGGGACTCGACGCGCAATACGCCGGCAGCCTGGCGGGAACCGCGGCCGGATTGGCATACCTCCGCGTCCTCGCTGCCACTGAACTGGTCACCGCGCGGGTGGCCGACAGCGCCATCGCGGCGACACTCCTCGCCCAGGCCCGGCAGTTCCAGTCCGCCGGGGTGACGCCGGCGATCGACCTCACGCGCAATGAGGTCAACGCCCGGGCCGTGCAATCGGACCTGCTCACCGCACGGAACGAATTGGCCCGAGCCAGGCTGGACCTGCTCCGCCTCCTGAACCTCCCACTCGACGCCACGCTCCGGCTCACCGACAGCCTCGGGGCCGCGCCGGTCGACGTGCCCGTCGAGCCGGATCAGGCGGTCGCGTTTGCCCTCGGCCATCGGACCGACGTGACCGCCGAGGCGGGGCGCACGGAGGTGGCCCGCAAGAACCTTCGCGCGGTGAACAATGAGTACCTGCCAAGCCTGGGCTTCCAGGGTCAATACAACTGGGCGGGGCAGCAGTCCGACCGCTTGCTCGGCAGCTACAGCCTGATGTTTGGAGTGCACATCCCCGTGTTCGACGGACTCCGGCGCCAGCGCCGCGCCTCCGAGCAGTCGCTTCGACTCGAAGCGCAGCAGCTGCGTGAGTATGACGTGCAGCGGCAGGCGGAGCAGGAGGTCCGGCGCGCCCTGCTGGACCTGGCCACCGCCGAGAGCGCCGTATCCCTCGCCACCGACCGCCTTGCGCTCGCCACACTCGAGCTCAGCCAGGCCCGCGAGCGGTTCGACGCCGGGGTGGTGGGCAGCGTCGAAACCACCCAGTCGCAGTCGGTGGTGGTCAGCGCCCGCAACGCTTTGATCCAAGCCCGGGCGAGCTACGGGGTGGCGCGCATTACGCTCTACCAGGCCCTCGGCGTGCTCGACCGACTCCAATAACCACGACCCCATTCACGCTGAAACGATCATGACAGCTACTATGCCGGGCACCGACACCGCACCGCCTTCGGACGCACCCGAGGCCGTTGCTTCGCCGCGCGGATCGAAAATCCCCCTCGTCCTCCTCGCCGCCTTCCTGCTCTTCGGCGGCGGGTGGGCCCTGCGGACCTGGCTCTTCGGCCGCACTCACGTGAGCACCGACAATGCGCAGGTCGACGGGCACATCACGCCGGTAGCGCCCAAGGTCAGCGCCTTCGTGCTGCGTGTGTTGGTAGAGGAGAACCAGGCGGTACAGGCGGGCGACACCCTCGTACTCCTGGACCCGCGCGACGCCAACGCCCGGCTGCTGCAGGCGGAGGCGGACCTCGCCTCCGCCCGCGCCATGGCAAGCAACAACCGGCGCGCGGGCCAGATGCAGGCACAACTTGCCGCCAGTCGCGCCAACGCCGCGAGCGCGCAGGCGTCGGTGGTGTCGGCCGAGGCAACGCTGCGCAAGGCGACCGCGGACCTCGAGCGGGTAAGGCGACTCGCCGCCAGCCAGGTCGTCTCCGCCCAGCAGCTCGACGCCGCTGAAGCGGCCTACGCCGTCGCGGGCGCGCAGTTGGATGCGGCCCGCCGCCAGGCCAGCGCCGCCGGCGACCAGATCTCTGCCTCACTGGCCGCCTTGCAGGGCGCCGATGCGCGGCTCGGCGCGGCGGAGGCCGCCGTGGAAACGGCGCGGCTGCAGCTTGGGTACACCACGCTGGTGGCACCGTCGAACGGCATCGTGGCCCGCCGCCAAGTGGAAATCGGCGAGCTGGTCCAGGCGGGGCAGACGCTGATGACGGTCGTACCCAGCGAAACCGTCTGGGTCACCGCCAACCTGAAGGAAACCGAGATCGAGGGGGTCACCCCCGGCGACTCCGCCGTCTTCACGGTGGATGCCTACCCCGGACATACCTTCCACGGCGCGGTGGAGAGCGTCAGCCCCGCCACCGGGGCGCGGTTCGCCCTGCTTCCGCCGGACAACGCCACCGGAAACTTCACCAAGGTCGTGCAGCGCGTGCCGGTCCGAATCGCGGTGCGGCCCGAACCGACCGGGGACTATCCACTCCGCCCCGGCCTCTCCGCCACCGTGACCATCACGACCCGCTGAGCTCGCCGTGACGTCCATTGCCCTGCCCCGAAGCGGGCGGCCACAACTCGCCCGCTCCGAGGTGTACGGCGCGCGCTACATGATCGCCTTTGCGGTCACCCTGGCGAGCGTGCTCGAGCTCGTGGACACGAGCATCGTCAACGTCGCCATCCCGCACATGATGGGAAATCTTGGCGCCACGCTGGACGAGATCGCCTGGGTCAGCACCGGCTACATCGTGGCCAACGTCATCATCCTGCCGCTGACCGGGTGGCTCTCCGAGCGGCTCGGCCGGCGCAACTACTACACCGGCTCCATCGCCCTCTTCACGCTGGCCTCGTTCTTTTGCGGACACGCAACCACGCTCCACGATCTGGTCTTCTGGCGGGCGATCCAGGGCATCGGCGGCGGCGCGCTGATCTCCACGGCGCAGGCAATTCTCTTCGACGTCTTCCCCCGAAAGGAAGCCGGCACGGCCATGGCCATTTTCGGGATGGGGGTCATGGTCGGCCCGACCCTCGGTCCGACCCTCGGCGGGTGGATTACGGACAACTACGCCTGGCCGTGGATCTTCTACATCAACGTGCCGCTCGGGATCTTTGCCGGCATGATGACCTGGCGGTATGTGCCGGAGCCCGAGCACCATATCGACATGCCGGACCAAGTGGACTGGAAGGGCCTGGCGCTCCTCATCATCGGGATCGGGTCGCTTCAGATCTGTCTCGAGCGCGGCGAGGCCCACGACTGGTTCGCCTCACGAGAAATCATCACGGAAATGACGGTTGCCGTCACCGCGATCCTGCTCTTTGTCTGGCACGAGCTCCGCACCCCGTTTCCCGTCGTCAATCTCCGGGTGCTCGCCAATCGCCAGCTGTCGATCGGTGTCGTCTTCGGGCTGCTGCTCGGTTTTGCCCTCTACTCGAGCGTCTTCGCCCTGCCCGTGTTCCTGCAGAACTTCCTGGGCTACACCGCCTGGGACACTGGCCTCGTGATCCTGCCAGGCGCGCTCGCCAGCGCGGTCACCATGGCGGTGGCAGGCCGGTTCAACACCCGGATCGACGCCCGGCTCAGTATCACCGTCGGCGTGCTCCTGTTCGCCCTCTCGATGTGGCGCCACTACCACTTCACGATTGAGCTCGGCATGGGCGATCTGCTCGTCCCGATGATCCTGCGCGGTGTCGCCATGGGGCTCATTTTCGTGCCGCTCACCGCCGCCACCGTTGCGGACCTCCCATCGAAGCAGATGGCGCAGGGAACTGGGCTCTTCAATCTGTCGCGCCAACTGGGCGGCAGTTTCGGAATCGCCATCACGGCGACGATTCTCCAGCGTTTCACCGAACAGGCGCGCGAGGCGCTTCGCCCCCACCTCGGTGTGACCGATGCGGCACCCCGGCAATGGCTCGGGGGGCTGCAGCACCTCTTCCTGCGGCAGGGAGGCACACCACAAGAGGCCACCCACAAGGCGATGGCCCTCCTCGACAGGGTCCTGCATCAGCAGGCGGCGGTCATCGCCTTTGAAAAGGTCTTCTTCACCATGGGGGCGGCGTTCCTCCTCGCACTCCCCCTCTTGCTGTTCATGCGCACCGGAAAGGCCGCGGCCGGCGCTGGTCCGGCCGCCCACTAGGCCTCACTGGCAGTCTTCAGCCACCCGGCGGACCTGCGTCTCCTGGGTGAGCCTGCTGCGCCCTGCGCCATTCACGAACTCCACGCTCGCGTCGGTGGAACTCGCCCACCCCAACGGTCCCTCCCCCTCCCGCCACTGCAGGCGCCCGCTCTCCGACTCGCTCCGATGCACCACGACCGTCGCGTCGCCGACGTTCACCCCTTCGTCCCACGCGTCCCGTCGAATCCAGCGATAGCGGCTCACGGGACCCTGGGGGGACGCGCTGTCCGACAGCCGCCAGATCGTCAGCCCGGCGTCCTCGGTCCACTCTCCGCCCGGACGGAGGGGCTTCGGGGGCAGCGGCGGGAAGAAATGCAGGAGAATCCGGCTGAAGTCGAAGATGTCCCGCAGCGCGGCCGGGACGAAGGGAGTCACGTTGGAGAGGTAGTCACCATCGGCATCGAGAAGGCCGTTGTATCGTCCGCCAAAGATTCCGTCGGCGTCAGGCACAAACCGCCCTTCCGGGCCCTCCCGGAAGACCGCGAGCGTATCGTACCACGCCTCCACCTCCAGGCCCGCGCCGGTTGGCACCGCCCGGACGAGGAGCACGCCGTCACGCCCGAGGGTCTCGGTGCGACGCACTGACCCGAACGCCGACTCGAGCTCGCCGCGCGTCGATTCCATGAACCGTGCGCAACCGATCGTCGCCGCCGTGTAGGCCGGCGCCTGCGCACTACCAGCCGTCGACACCATGGTGCAAAGCAGAAACACAAGGGGTAGGGGCGCAACGCGTTGCGCCCCTACCCCCCACGGCCTCGCTGCCTCCCTGCCCCGCAGCCCCGCCTCCTCTACTCCGCGTCCATGAACGGATACCGGTACTTCGTCGGCGGATCAAAGGTCTCCTTGATCGTGCGCGGCGAAATCCAGCGCATCAGGTTGAGGATCGAACCCGCCTTGTCGTTGGTGCCGCTGGCCCGCGCGCCGCCGAACGGCTGCTGCCCCACGACCGCCCCCGTCGGCTTGTCGTTCAGGTAGAAGTTCCCGGCGGCGTTTCGCAGGGCGTCGGAGGCGCCGGCCAGCACTCGGCGATCCCGCGCGAATACCGAGCCGGTCAGCGCATACGGGCTCGTGCTGTCCACCAGCGCCAGCGTCTCCTCCCACTTCGCCGCGGGATAGACGTGCAGCGTCAGCACCGGCCCGAAGATCTCCTCGCACATCGTGCGGTACTTCGGGTCCTCGGCCTTCAGGAGCGTCGGCTCGATGAAGTAGCCGACGGAGTCGTCGCACCCTCCGCCGGCCACCACCTCCACACCCTTGGCCTTGCTGGCCGTCGTGATGTACTCCGAAATGCTGGCGTACGCCTTCTTGTCGATGACGGCGCCGACGAAGTTCCGGAAGTCCGACACATCGCCCATCTTGATGTCGGCCATCATAGCCAGTACCCGCTCCCGGACCGCCGGCCAGAGGTTGTCCGGTACGTAGGCCCGCGAAGCGGCGCTGCACTTCTGTCCCTGGTACTCGAACGCCCCCCGCACCATCGCCACGGCGAGCGCGTCGGCATCGGCGCTCTGGTGCGCCACAATGAAGTCCTTGCCGCCCGTCTCGCCGACCAGCCGGGGATAGGAGGCATAGTTCGGCAGGTTGGTGCCCACCGTGCGCCAGAGTGTCTGGAAGACCTCCGTCGAGCCGGTGAAGTGGATGCCCGCCAGCCGCCGGTCGGCGAGCAGGAGGTCCGACACCTGCGCCGCGCTCCCGGGCACGAAATTGATCACGCCGGGCGGCAGCCCCGCCGCCTCAAGCAGCTTGTACACGTACCAGTTGCTCAGCAACGCCGCTGAAGCCGGCTTCCAGAGCACGACGTTGCCCAGGATGGCCGGCGTCGTCGGCAGGTTGCCGCCGATGGCCGTGAAATTGAATGGCGTGATCGCGTAGATGAACCCCTCGAGGGGGCGGTGATCCATCCGGTTCCAGATACCGGGGGAAGAGACCGGCTGCTCTTCGTAGAGTCGCTCGGCGAAGTGGACGTTGAACCGAAGGAAATCGATCAACTCGCAGGCACTGTCGATCTCTGCCTGGTAGGCCGTCTTGCTCTGGCCGAGCATCGTCGCGGCATTGACCACCTGCCGCCAGGGCCCTGCCAGGAGGTCCGCCGCCTTCAGGAACACCGCCGCCCGGTCGGCGAACGGCATCGCCGCCCACTCGCGCTGGGCGGCCGTCGCGTTGGCGATTGCCTTGGTAATCAGGGCCGGGTCCGCCAGGTGCGCCTTGGCAAGGACCCGCCCGTGCTGGTGCGGGGAGACCACGTCGATGGTGCGGCCGGTCCGGAATTCCTGCCCGCCGATCACGACCGGGATCTCGATCGTCTCACCTGACATCTTGGCCAGGGCCGCCTTCAGCGCCGCCCGCTCGGGCGAGCCCGGGGCGTAGTTGAGGACCGGTTCGTTGCGGGGGGCGGGGGTGCGATACGCGCTCATGTCGGTTCACTCATGGGGAAAAAGTCCCTGCAAAGATAACGGCGGCTGGCCCGGTCCGCCGAGCGACGGCGGCACCGCGGGCTGCAACCCGGCGTCGGCCAGGATCCGCTGTCCATCCGGTGAGAAGAGGAACCGCACGAACGCCTCGGCAATCTCGGGATGGGGTGCGCCGCGCGGGATGGTAAACGCATAGACGATCGGTTCGCCGCGGAATTCGACGCTGTCGTTCGCCGCGCGATTTGCGCCGGGGAGTACGACCCGCGCCTCCGCGTAGGTGGCGGCCTGGGAGGGATCGCTCAGATTGATCTCCGGGGGCAGGTCTACCCACCGGAACCCGCTGGTCCGTGCGATTGATGCGTAGGTCCAGACGTAATCAAGCTCACCGAGCTGCAGGAGCGCCGTCAGATCGGACTCCTTGGGCCGCATGTAGCGCGGCGGGCTGGCGTTCTTGAGCAATCGGGCAAGCGTCGGCTGCCGGTAGTACCGCTCCGCCAGCTGCCACACCATGAGCGTGCGGTACCCGGCCGGGTCGAGCGCGGGGTCCGACCGTCCCGTGCGAATCCCCGGGCGGAGAAGCACCCGGTACCAGTTCTGGGTGTCGATGTCGAGCGCCCCCTGGGATTCGTTCCGAAAGGCGAGCACCAGGGAATTGGTGGCAAAGGTGGCGTACCAGTCGGCGTGGGCCGGGACCAGCAGCTTGGGGATGATGGCGTAGTCGGCCACGGCCAGAATGTCCGGCGTCTTGCCGAGCTCGGTGACTTTCCTGGCCGACTCGAGGCTCCCCGCCGACTCCTGGGAGGTACGGACCTCGGGGTTCGCCTTCTTGAATGCCTTGAGCAGGTTGCGGAAGGGGAGCCCGAGGCTGCCGGCGTTGAACACAACCAGGTCACCCTTGAGCGGGACATCCTGGGCCAGCGCCGCCGTGGGAAACCCAAGGACGAGGAGGGTGGCGGCAACCAGCGACCATCTGAGAAGCAGGGAGCGCACGCGCGAGACTCCTAGAATGTGCCCTGCCAACTGACCGTCACCTGATGGCCGTTGGTGAAGACGGATGGAGGGTGGATTCCCCACACTTGCCACTTCCCGCTCACCAGCTTGGCGGAAGTGATGCCGACGATGGCCCCGGCAACCACGTCGCTGGTCCAGTGCTGGTTATTGTAGACCCGCGACCAGGCGGTGCCCGTTGCCACCATGTAGAGGCCGATCTTGCCCCAGAGCGGGTGGACATCCTCCGCCAGGCTGGCGGCAAGCCCGAAGGCGGCCGAGGTGTGGCCCGAGGGCATGGAGGCGTCGTCGCTGGACAATTCGAACGGCTCGAAATCGAGCGGTTCCGACCCGGCGGCGCTGGGCCGTTCCCGGCCGAAGGCCACCTTCAGGAAGGCGGTCACGCCGCCCGCCAGCACGGCGGAGGTGACCGCCCGCAGCCCGGAGCGCGTCAGCCCCGGTTTCTTGAACGCGAGGCCGGTCCCCACCATCACCGCCGGCACGAGCGCCCAGACCTCCGGCTCGCCGACCTTCTTGAACGCGCTCGCGACGTCGTCCTTGGTGCTGGTCTGGTTGTCCAGCATGTAGCTCCGGACCGGATTGTCGACCAGGAAGAGCACCGACACACCGGCGGCCACGACGAGCGGCTGGTACCATTGGATCTGGTAGGGTGGGGGGGCATCTTGGGCGAGGAGTGGCGATGCCTGCGCCCAGAGAACGGTAGCGCCAATGAGCGATCGGAGGAGCCACCCCTTGGGAGAAAGTGCAGTCGGCATTATTTAAGGTAGTTGAATCCCCCTCCGGTCCGCACGGTCCGGAGGCGCCCGGCCGGTCCACTACACCCCAGGACGACTTGACATGCGCCGCCTTTTTGCCCTCCCCCTGCTTGCGATCGCCCTGTCCGGCTGCCCGAGCTATGACAGCTACACCCCGGTGGTGTCCCAGAAAGGGCTCATTCCGCCGGACCAGTTTGCCCGGTACGGGAAGGAGCAGGCGCAGGCCGTGGCCGTGGCGCGTGAGTTCGGTTTCGCGTACCAGGGCGACACCCCGGCGGACTTCGGGGCGCAGGCGGCCGCCGGCGCCGCCTATGCCCGCACCATGCCCGACGTGGTCAACGTGACCGTCGACAGCCTCGGCCACCGTATCACGCTGCAGTTCCGGAGCGGCTGGCGCACCGCGGTTGATCCGATCGCCGACGGTCGGCGTGGCAACGAGACCCCCGGCATCTCGGCGGCCGCACCTGCCTCGTGACCGACGACTGCCTCCAGGTGACGGTGGCCGCTTCCTCTCGTGAGGAGGCGGACCAGCTCGCGGGGAGTGCGGTCGAACGGCGGTTGGCCGCCTGCGGCCAGGTCGCCGGCCCGATAGTATCCACCTATCGCTGGGAAGGGCAGGTGCGCCATGCGGAGGAGTGGCTCTGCATCCTGAAGACCACGCGGGCACGCTACTCCGAGCTGGAGACACTGCTTCGCGCAGCGCACAGCTACGACAACCCTGAGATCATCGCCACCGCCGTTCTGGCGGGCAGCGCCGACTACCTCGCCTGGCTCCGCGCCGAAACGGCGCCATCAACCGGAGGATCGACATGACCGCTCCAACTGCACCGGCCCCCGAATCCACCCCGATCTGGGAAGACTTCCTCGAAATCTTTATCAAGCCGTCCGCCGTCTTTGAACGGCGCAAGGACGCCGGCTTTTTCGTCCCGCTGCTGGTCTTCCTGGTGGTGTTCATCGCGATCTGGTTCGGCCTGAAGGGCGCGTTTCAGCCCATCATGGACGCCGAGATGTCGCGCGGCATCGCGAAGGCCATGGCCAAGAACCCCCAGATGACTGAAGAGATGGCGGCCGGCATGCGCGCCGCCTCCGAGAAGTTTGCGGTGGTGGGCATCGTGGTCAGCCTCCCGGTCATCGTGCTCCTGCTGGGGCTCACCACCTGGGTGGCCGGCAAGATGGTCGGGGCGGCCGTGTCGGTTGGGGCGGCGATGATGATCGCCACCTACAGCTACTTCCCGCGGATCCTCGAGCTGCTCGTCTCCGGCGCCCAGGCGCTCCTCCTGCCGGAGGAACAATTGACCGGAGAAGCGTCGGTCAAGCTCGGGGTGGCGCGGATGTTCAACCCGGATACGACGTCGGGCGTGCTGATGGCAACCCTGATGCGCGTGGACGTCTTCACGCTCTGGATCACCTTCCTCATCGCGGTCGGCCTCCATGTGGTCGGCAAGATCCCGATGAGCAAGGCGCTGCTCGGCGGCGCCATCGTCTGGGTGATCGGCGCGCTTCCCAAGGTCCTGCCCGCCCTGATGGCCGGCTGACCACCCAAGTACCCGCGCGGGAGAACCCATGAAGCGCAGCACCATCATCACCATTGCCGTCGCCCTGGGCTTCGGCGCCATGCTCCTCTACTCCACGCTCAACAGCCAGAACGTGGAGTGCACCGTCACCGTCGAGTACAACGGGCGCAGCAACACCGCGACCGCCTCCGGCGCGTCCGAATCCGACGCCCTGCAACAGGCGCAGACCACGGCGTGCGGCCCGATCATCGCCGGCATGAACGAGTCGATCGCCTGCGGCAAGGCAATTCCCGTCGCAAAGTCGTGTAGGCCGCTGTGAGCATGACGGGGCTCCGCCTCCCGCACCCGCTCGTCCTCCTGGTCGGGTTCGTGCTGGCGGCGGCGGCCCTGACCTGGATCGTCCCCGCCGGGGAATATCAGCGCCAGGAGGATCCGGCCACCGGCCGGCAGGTGGTGGTCCCCGGCACCTACCGGACCGTCGCTCCCGCACCGGTCTCCCTGACCGACGCGCTCGTCGACATCCCGAAGGGGATGGCCGACGCCGCCTCCGTCATCTTTCTCGTCTTCCTGGTTGGCGCCGCCTGGACCGTGGTGGAGCGGACCGGTGTCTTCGGTACCCTCCTCGACGAACTCGTGGCGCGATTGCGCGGCCACGACACCCTCGTCATCCCGATCTCCTGCCTGGTCTTTGCCACCGGCGGCATCCTGATCCAGATGCAGGAAGAGCTGATCGCCTTCGCCCCCATCCTCCTCCTCCTCGTGGCGCGCCTCGGATTCAACCGGGTCACCGCCGTCGCGATGAGCATCGGCGCCGCCATCGTCGGCGCCGCCTTCAGCCCCATCGACCCCTTCATGGTCGGCATCGCGCAGAAGGTGGCTGGCCTGCCGCTCCTGAGCGGGTCGGCCTTTCGCATCGCCTTCCTGATCCCCGCGCTCGCCATCTATATCTGGTACACCATGCGCTACGCGGCGCGCACCCAGACCGCGGCGGTCGCCTCCACGGGACAGGAGGCCGCGGCGGGGGCAAGCGGATGGCGGATGCGCACCATCCTGGCGCTCATTATCGGCGCCTTCGCGCTCTTCGTGGTGGGGGTGCTCCGCTGGGACTGGGACTTCGACCAGATGTCGGCGCTCTTCTTCGCGATGGGTCTCATCGCGGGGCTCGTTGGCAAACTGGGCTTCGAGGGAACCGCCGAAGCGTACGTGGACGGCTTCAAGTCCATGGCGTACGCGGCCATGATCATCGGCTTCGCCCGCGCCATTTACGTCGTGATGAACCAGGGCCACATCGTGGACACGGTGGTCCGCGGGCTCTTCGCCCCCGTCGCCGAGCTTCCCGTCACCCTGACGGCGTTCGGGATGATGGTGGCGCACGCACTTCTGCACATCCCCGTGCCGAGCACCAGCGGCCAGGCCGTGTTGACCATGCCCCTGCTCGTGCCGCTCTCGGATCTCCTGGGGCTCGCGCGCCAGGTGACGGTACTCGCCTACCAGTTCGGCGTAGGGCTGATGGACCTCGTCAATCCCACCAATGGCGCGCTGCTGGCCATGGTCGCCGCCGTTGGCGTCCGCCTGGAGGAGTGGTGGAAATTCGCCATCCCGGTGATGTTGCTCCTGACGGCGCTGGCGACGATTGCACTGACCGCCGCCATCGCGATCGGACTCACCTGAGGGAATTCCACCCCGCCCCGGTCGTCCCTTCCGGGGGACGCCCAGCGACGGGAACGAAATGCCGCCCACCGTTGTAACAGTATTATGGGATGGGCACTTGCCCACCGCGGCAGATCGGGAGCGGGCCGGTATGGCACCCAAGTTGCAAACACCTATCGATGGGCAGGCACTGGCGCCTGGCCCGTCACCGGGAGACACCGGACCGATGAGTGAAATCACGATCCGTGAGATGGAACAGGATGAAGAGTTTGCCGCCTGGTTTTCGGACCTCCTGACCGAGGAAGACGAAGCCGAGGGGACGACGATTCGTGTCGAGGATCGGTACCTCGTCCTGACCAGTGAAATCGGCGACTGGGTCGGCGGCCTGCGCTACACACTGCAGGGCGGCGTGGCCCACCTGGTCGAAGTGGCGGTGGCACCGGCGGAACGGCGGCAGGGGCACGCGCATCGGCTGCTCGGCGCCTTCGAGGAGCGGGCCGCCAGCTACGGGGCGCATCTGGTCGAATTCTGGACCGACGACCTCCGTTCGGAAGCCTTCCTCACGGCGATGGGGTGGCGTCGCGTGATGACCCGTGAGGGCTACATCGGTCGCCAGGTCTGGTACCTGATGGAAAAGGCGTTGCCGTCGTCCTGAGCCGGTGCTGCGGAGGCGCGGGGAGGACGTTAGCTTAGAGAGTCGAGGTGGCGTGGCCACCTCGACTCTCTCTCGTTCCGGGCCGGCGGCCCCGGGGGCATCATGACGATTCGTGACACTGCGCGGGACATCATCGAGAAGTTCGAGGTGCTGCGGGACTTCGAGACCACCGTGCGCGACTTGATGGCCGCGCACGAAGCGAAGCGTCCCCTCTGGTTCCCGCACGACCTCCTCGGTCCCGGCCCCGACGAGTCGGTTGACGATCACCTCAAACGCGCCCGGCGCCGCGCCGACGGGATTCCGGTGCCGGCCCGAGCCGCCGTCGCCCTCAACCTCCTCACGGAGGAAGGGCTCCCTCATTTCCACCGGGTCTTCGCGGCGCACGCCGGCGAGGACAGCCACTGGCGGGACTGGCTCAACCTCTGGACCGCCGAAGAGGACCGCCACGGCCAGGTGCTCCATGACTACGTTCGCGACACCGGGCTTCTCGACCAGCGGAAGCTGGAGGAAATTCAGTTCGAATACATGCGGGCCGGGTTCAATCCGGACTGGGACAAGGACCCCTATCGCGTGTTCGTCTACACGTCGGTCCAGGAACGTGCGACACAGCGCTCCCATGCCGAGACCGGGAAGATCGTGTCGGAGTACGACCCGGAACTTGGCGAGGTGCTCGAGAAGGTCGCGATGGAGGAGGCACGGCACTTCACCTTTTACCGTTCGGTGTTTGCCGAAGTGCTCAAGCGCGATCCGAACCGTGGCCTGGAGTCGGCGTCGCATATCCTGCCCGGGATCGACATGCCGGGGCTCACCATTCCTGGCTTCCGCGATTTCGCCGAGGTGATCCGGCGCGCCGGCATCTACGGACCGCGCGACTACCTCAAAATTGTCCAGGAGCAGATCGCCTACTGGAAGATCGAGAAGCTCGAGGGGCTGAACGAGATGGGGCGGAAGGCGCAGGAGCGGATCATGGCGGTGCCCGACCGTCTCCGTCGCATCGCCGACCTGATCGAGACCCGCAGCCGGGCCAAGACCTTCACGTTCGAGGTGGTATTCAATCGTGAATTCGCCATGGAGTAGCGGGGTCACCCGCCGCGCTGTCGCCCTCTCGCTGCTCTGCGCCCTGGCCGGCGCCTGCGGGAAGGACAAGGCACCACCACAGGCCAATCCGGCGTCCCGTCCTGCCCCGCCCGCGGGGGATGTCGCGCAGGAGGAGGCCACGCTTCTCGGCCGTGACGTGTTCCTGCTTGTCGACCGTCTCGCCGCCTACGCCGCCGCCAACCAGCGGAAGTATCCGACGTCACTGCGGTCGGCCGGCATCGACAGCCTCACCCCCAAGATTGCGCGGCAGATCGACACCCGCACCAAGCCCCCGATGGCCTTCGCGATGTTCCGCAACCCGCTCGGCCACCAGCTGACGAGTTGCCGGGGCACCACAGACCTCCTTGAGGAGTCGGCGCTCAACGACGGCCGATTCACGGTCACCTGCACCAACTCCGAGGGGCTGAGCTCTCCCTACAAGGTGCAACGCGCCAGCGGCCGATGAGGCCCGCATGAGCATCCCGACCCTCCTCGCGCTCGTCGCCCGCGGGCTCAGTATCGCGGCGCTCTGCTACGCGGCAGTGGTAGCGCTCACCTTCTGGCTGGTGCGCGCGCGGCACCTGGCGCCGTTCGGGGCCTGGCCCCGGCTGGTGCGCCGGGTGTCCGACCCCGTCCTCCGCCCGCTCGAGGCTCGTCTGACTCGCGCCGGGCGAAACCCCCAGGATGCGCCGCTCTGGCTGTTCGGGTTCACCGTCCTCGGCGGCCTGCTGCTGATTTCGCTCACCGACTGGATGATCGGATTCTGGTTCCGCGCCCGGTTGGCGGCCGGCGCCGGCGCCGGCGGCATGGCCGCGTTCCTGATCAACGGGGTCTTTGCCCTGTTGATCGCCGCCCTGATCATCCGGGTCGTGGCGTCGTGGTTTGGCATCGGTGTCTATCATCGTCACTTTCGGCCTGTCATCCTGCTGACCGAGTGGCTGGTCGCCCCGATCCGACGAGTCCTGCCCCCGATGGGGATGATCGACTTCAGTCCGCTCGTGGCCTGGCTCGCACTCGTGCTGCTGCGGTCGCTGCTGCTCGGTCTCGTTCGATGAACCCGGTGGAGGGCACGGGCGACGGGGTCCGGCTCCGGCTCCGGATCCAGCCGCGGGCCTCCCGCACCGAAGTGGCCGGGCTCCATGGGGACAGCGTCCGGATCCGGCTCTCCGCCCCTCCGGTGGACGGCGCGGCCAATGACGCGCTGATCCAATTTCTCGCCACGACGCTCGGGGTGCCGGCACGGGCGGTGGAGATCACGGCCGGCCACGGTGGGCGCCAGAAGACCGTGCTTGTCCGGGGCGTCGGGCGCGCGGCCGCCGTGGAAGCAATGGGACTGCCGCCAGAGTGACTCCGCCCTTGCCATCGAGAGGCTGGTGGGTACAATTCAGGTGTCGTACAAACTGATTCGTGGTGATTTGCGCATATTGCGGCCACGTTAAACAACCTGCTAAAACGCTCGCCTGGAGCCGTTTTGGTTCCGGGCGTCGTTGTTGGAGCCCTGCGTCATGTCCTTCCCTGGTCCCGCTTTCCCCACCCGCCCCCGCCGCCTGGCCGCGCTCGAGCGCCTGCTGAGCGAGCGGATTCTCGTGCTCGATGGCGCCATGGGCACAATGATCCAGCAGCACGACCTCGGCGAGGCTGATTTTCGCGGCAACCGCTTCGCGGAACACACCAGCGACCTGCGCGGCTGCAACGACCTGCTCTGCCTGACCCGGCCCGACATCATCGGCGGTATCCACGACGCCTACCTCGCCGCCGGCGCCGACCTGATCGAGACCAATTCCTTCAACGCGACCTCCATCGCCCTGGCCGATTACGCGCTCTCGCCGATTGCACGGGAACTGAATCGCGCGGCCGCCGAGGTCGCGCGGGCTGCCGCCGACCGGGCGGAGGCGCGGGAACCGGGGCACTTCCGCTACGTGGCCGGCGCCATCGGGCCGACCAATCGGACCGCGTCGCTCAGCCCCGACGTGAACGACCCAGGCCACCGCAACATCGACTTCGATACGCTGGCCGGCGCCTACCGCGAAGCGGTGGAGGGGCTGGTCGAAGGAGGCGCCGACCTCCTGCTGGTCGAAACGGTCTTCGACACGCTCAACGCCAAGGCCGCCATCTTCGCCATCGAGGAGTGTTTCGAGCGGTGGGGCGCCCGGCTGCCGGTCATCATTTCCGGCACTGTGGTCGACCAGAGCGGGCGCACCCTGTCGGGGCAGACGGTCGAGGCGTTCTGGCTGGCGGTGTCGCATGCGCGCCCGCTGGCTGTCGGCCTCAACTGTGCCCTCGGCGCCAAGGCGCTGCGCGCGCACCTGCAGGAGCTTTCGCGGGTCGCGCCGACCCGCATCAGCGTCTACCCGAACGCGGGATTGCCGAACGCCTTCGGCGGCTACGATGAGACCCCCGCGGAACTGGCCGCGGTGGTGCGGGAGTTTGCGGAACAAGGGCTGGTGAACATCGTCGGCGGCTGCTGCGGGACGACGCCCGACCACATCCGCGCGGTGGCGGCCGCGGTGCGCGGCCTCGCGCCCCGTCACCCGCCGGAACTCGAGCCCCGGCTCCGCCTGAGCGGCCTCGAGCCCCTCGTCGTGGGGCCAGACACGAATTTCGTCAATATCGGTGAGCGGACCAACGTCACCGGTTCGCGCCGCTTCGCCAAGCTGATTCTCGACGGCCAATACGAGGCCGCGCTCGAGGTGGCGCGGCAGCAGGTGGACAACGGCGCCCAGCTGATCGACGTGAACATGGACGAGGGGATGCTGGACGCCGTCGCGGCCATGACCCGGTTCCTCCGCTTGGCAGCGGTCGAGCCGGGCATCGCCAAGGTGCCCGTGATGATCGACTCGTCCCGCTGGGAGGTGCTGGAGGCCGGGCTGAAGTGCGTGCAGGGGAAGAGCGTGGTCAACAGCATCTCGCTCAAGGAGGGTGAGGAGGCGTTCCTGGAGCAGGCCCGCCTGGTGCGTCGCTACGGTGCGGCCGTGGTGGTCATGGCCTTCGACGAGCAGGGCCAGGCCGACACCGTGGAACGGAAGGTGGCGATCGGGAGACGGGCCGTCGAGCTCCTGACCACCCAGGCGGGCTTCCCGCCGGAAGACATCATCCTCGACCCGAACGTCTTCGCCATCGGGACCGGCCTCGAGGAGCACGCCGGCTACGGGCTCGCATTCATCGAGGCCACCCGACGCATCAAGGCAGAATTGCCGCACGTGTCGGTCAGCGGCGGCATCAGCAACGTCTCCTTCTCGTTCCGCGGCAACGACCCGGTGCGCGAGGCGATCCACGCCGTGTTCCTGTTCCACGCCATTCGCGCCGGCCTCGACATGGGCATCGTCAACGCGGGGCAACTGGCGCTGTATGACGATCTCCCTGCCGACCTGCGGGAACGGGTGGAGGACCTGGTCCTCAACCGCCGCGCTGATGCGACCGAGCGGCTGCTGGCGGTGGCCGCCGGCGTGGCCGGACAGGCCGTGTCGGCGGGACCCAACCTCGAGTGGCGCGAGCGCTCGGTCCACGACCGGCTGGTCCATTCGCTGGTGGAAGGCCTCACCGACTGGATCGAGGCGGACACGGAGGAGGCCCGGCAGGAGGCGGCGCATCCGCTCGACGTGATCGAAGGCGCGCTGATGGATGGCATGAATGAGGTAGGCGACCGGTTCGGCGCAGGACGGATGTTCCTGCCGCAAGTGGTCAAGAGCGCGCGGGTCATGAAGCGGGCGGTGGCGCACCTGATCCCATATATCGAGGCGGCCAAGGCGCGGGACGGCGGCCGCCCGAAGGGGAAGATTCTTCTCGCCACCGTCAAGGGCGATGTCCACGACATCGGCAAGAACATTGTCGGTGTGGTGTTGCAGTGCAACAACTTCGAGGTGATCGATCTCGGCGTGATGGTGCCCGCCGCGAAGATCCTCGACGCCGCACGCGAGCACGGCGTCGATCTGATCGGCCTGAGCGGCCTGATCACCCCGTCGCTCTCGGAAATGGCGTTCGTGGCGGGGGAGTTGGCGCGCGAGGGATTCACGCAGCCGGTGCTCATCGGCGGCGCCACCACCAGCCGGGCGCATACCGCCGTCCGCATCGCGCCGGCCTACCCGGAGGCGGTGGTGCACGTGCAAGACGCCTCGCGCGCCGTGGCGGTGGCCAGCAGCCTCCTCAGCGACGGCCTCCGCCCTGCCTTTGTGGCGGAGACGCGCGCGGCCCAAGAGATACTCCGCAAGGAACACGCGGCGAAGGATGCGACACCGATCCGACCGCTCGCCGAGGCGCGGCAGCGCGCCGTGCGCCTCGAGTGGCCGACGCAGCCACCGCGCCCGACCTTCCTCGGCCTCCGCGAATTCACCAGCTACCCGCTGGAGGAACTCGTCCCCCGTATCGACTGGACGCCGTTCTTCCAGGCGTGGGAGCTCAAGGGGTTCTATCCGGCCATTCTCGACGATCCCACCACCGGCGCGGCGGCCCGGGAGCTGATGGCGGACGCTGAAAGGCTCCTGCAGGACATCGTGGCGAACCGGCGACTCGAGGCGCGCGCCGTGCTCGGGTTCTTCCCCGCATCGCGGCTGGGCGACGACGACATCGCGCTCTACGCGGACGAAGGACGCACGGAGGTGCGCGCCGTGATCCACACCCTGCGCCAGCAGATGGCCAAGGCGGAGGGTCGCGCCAACCGCGCGCTCGCGGATTATGTCGCGCCGGCGGACGTTGCCCCCGATTACCTGGGATTGTTCGCCGTGACGACCGGACACGGGCTGGACGCGATCGTGGCGGCGCGCGAAGCGGTGCATGACGACTACGGCGCCATCATGGCCAAGGTGCTCGCGGACCGGCTGGCGGAGGCGTTCGCGGAGCGCCTCCACGAGCGGGTGCGCCGGGAGTTGTGGGGATACGCCCCGGACGAAGTACTCGACAACGCGTCGCTGATCCGGGAACAGTACCAGGGCATTCGGCCAGCTCCGGGATACCCAGCCTGCCCGGAGCACACCGAGAAGCGTACCATCCTCTCGCTGCTGGAGGCCGAGCAACGCGCGGGGATCCAGCTCACCGAGAGCTGTGCCATGACACCCACCGCCGCGGTGAGCGGGATGTATTTCTGGCATCCCGGCGCCTCCTATTTCGGCGTGGGCCGCCTTGGACGCGACCAGGTCGAGGACTACGCCCGTCGAAAGGGCTGGAGCCTGGCGGAAGCTGAAGAGTGGCTCGCGCCGAACCTGGGGTACGACCGTGGCTGAGTCACGCCGGGGGACACCGAATGCCTGACCTGCGCCAGCTGCTCGCCGACGGCCATGTCCACGTTTCCGACGGCGCGATGGGGACGATGCTCTACAGCAAGGGCGTCTTCCTCAACGTCTGTTACGACGAACTCAACCTCCGGCAGCCCGACATCATCCGCGAGATTCATCGCGAGTACGTCCGCGCGGGCGCCGAGGTGATCGAAACGAACACCTTCGGCGCCAATCCCGTGAAGCTGGCGCACCACGGACTGGCGGACGACACCGAGACGATCAACGAGGCGGCCGCGCGCCTGGCGCGAGAGGCGGCCGGGGATCGCGCGTGTGTGGTAGGCGCCATCGGTCCGCTCGGTATCCGCATCGAGCCGTTCGGCGAGACCTCGGTGGAGGAGGCGCAGGCGGCCTTCGCACGACAGGCGGCCGGGCTCCTGGCCGGCGGCGTGGACGGCTTCCTCCTGGAGACGTTCAGCGACGTTGAGGAACTCCGCGCGGCGGTGAACGGCGTCCGCGGCCTGTCCGACCTGCCGATCATCGCCCAGATGACCGTCGGCGAGGACGGACGGACCCACTACGGGACGGCGCCCTCCACCTTCGGACCGGCCATCGCCGCCATGGGGGTGGATGTCATCGGAGTGAACTGCTCCGTTGGCCCGCACGGAGTCCTCGAGGCCATTGAGCACCTGGCGCGGGTCGTCGACCTCCCCCTGAGCGCCATGCCCAACGCCGGCCTCCCGCGCGACGTCGGCGGCCGCAAGATGTACATGGCCTCACCAGAGTACATGGCCACCTACGCGAAGCGGATGGTCGAGGCGGGCGCGCGCATCGTGGGTGGGTGCTGCGGCACCACCCCCGAGCATATCAAGGCGATGGTGGGCTTCGTGCAGAGCGCCTCGCCGCGCCACGCCCACCTGACCGTCGCGCCGGCCACGGCGCAAGGCGTCCCCGCCCTGCCGCTCGCCGAGCGCTCGAAGCTGGGCGCCAAGCTGGCTGCGGGGGCGTTTGTCACCACGGTTGAAATCGTACCGCCCAAGGGAGTCGACCCGGCACCGATGTACGCGCAGGTGCGCGCGCTCAAGGCCGCCGGGGTGGACGCGGTCAACGTGCCGGATGGACCCCGGGCGCAGAGTCGGATGGGCGCCCTGCTCTCGGGGCTGCTCATCGAGCGCGAGGTGGGGCTCGAGGCGGTCGTCCATTACGCCTGCCGCGACCGTAACCTGCTCGGCATGCTCTCCGACCTGCTCGGCGCGGCCGCGGCGGGGCTCCGAAATCTCCTCATCATCACGGGCGATCCGCCCAAGATGGGCCCCTACCCCGACGCGACCGCCGTCTTTGACATCGACGCCATCGGGTTGACGAACCTCGTCTCCCGACTGAACCATGGACTCGACCCCGGCGGCAACGCCATCGGCGCGCCGACCCGGTTCGTGATCGGCGTGGGCGCCAACCCCACCGCGCCGGATATCGAGCGGGAAATGTCCCGCCTGGCATGGAAGGTGGACGCCGGCGCCGAGTATGTCGTCACTCAGCCGGTGTTCGACCTCGAGCAATTGGACCGGTTCCTTGAACGCGCCTCGAAGCACCGCATTCCGGTCATCGCGGGGCTCTGGCCGCTCGTCTCGCTCCGCAACGCGGAGTTCCTGGCCAACGAAGTGCCCGGTGTCTCGGTGCCCCTCGCCGTGCTGGAGCGGATGCGGGTGGCCAGCGCCGCTGGACGGGAGGCGGGGCTCGCGGAAGGGGTCCAAATTGCCCGCGAAATGCTCGAGGCGGTGCGGCCGCGCGTGCAGGGCGTGCAGATAGCCGCGCCCCTCGGGCGGGTGCCGGTGGTGCTGGAGGTGCTGGGGACGGAGTGAACCCCACCGGGCAATCCCGGTGAGGTGCGGCGGGACTCTAGCGCAGCACTGCTGGGGCGGGCGGCGCCTGGCGGACGGGCATGACCGGGAAGTAACCATTGACGTTCTGCCCCGTCCAGTAGTCCCACATTTCGCGCACGCAGTAGACCTCGTTCTCGGGTCCGAGGACGCAACCAATCCCGTGATCAGCAAACCCGGCCACTGGAAGTTGTCCCAACCCTTCAACCGTGGGCGATGGGTCCCAGGACGGATGCAGAAAGTCGGGGCCGACCCCCCGAACGAGTTGCCCGCCCTGGAGCTTCACCATCAGCCTGTCCTCAGTGGCCCCGACCAGCAGGACCCCGGTAGCCGACAGCACTGGCTCGAGCCACTGGGTTCCGGTGCTGTAACTCCTCCCCCAGCACCAAAGTTCGCCCTCGGATGTACGGCCACACGCGAAATACTGACCCACTACCAGGTCGACGAATCGCCCACCACCGTTGACGGTGACCGGAACAGCCGACGGGATGTATGAGCCGTTTCCCGGCGGCTCCTCGCCCCAGCACGCAGCGGTTGAATCACGCTGAAGCCCGCAATAGAGGCGTCCATCGTATTCCATTCGCAGCGCCGTAAACGAAGGGGATCCTGGCACCATCGCCACGTCACCGTCCTTCCAGCACCATGCACGACCATCCGAAGCGGCAAGTCCGCACGTCCCGCCTCGAGTAGAGCCAGTCAGGCTCCCGGATCGGAGAGGTGGGAAGCCGACGACCTGCGTCAGGGGAAGCTCGACGTGTGGCGGGGCACCACACCAAACGCTGCCGGAGACATCGAGGGCACAAGTGCGATAGTCCTCCCCGAACGCCACATCTGTGTATTCACGAGCGCCATCGTATAGGGCCGGCCCCTTGCTGTTGAAGTAGCTTCCGCTTTCCCAAGGCCTTGCCGAGGCTGAGTCGTAGTCGGACGCTGGCGGCCCCTCGATCCCCCCGCGCCCCCAACACCAGATGGCCCCTCCAACCAGTCCACAACCGATGTAGAAGTTGCCAGCGACCTCCGTGGCCCGGAACACCTCCCCGGTCGCCGTAAAGGTGTGGGACGACTCCTCCCCCAGGCTCACCCGGAGCTCATTGTAGCCCGGCCTTGCCCCCAGGGTCCAGACGCCCGCGACGGTGCCATCGGTGTCGGATGCTGGGGAGAGTGGGAGGACGCTTCCACCCCCGTCCCGCACTACCCAGGAGACCTCCACCCCGACCCGTGGTTTCCCCGCCGCGTCGAGCACCCGGACAAAGAGGGTGTCCATCAGCGGGAATCCCGGCGCACCAACGAGGGTGGACGGAGCACGGGTCACGACCAGCTGGTCGGGTAGGGGCGCGGTTGCGGGGTCGTTGCAGGCGACCAGCGCGAGGGTGCCGAGCGCAGACCATGGGATGCCTCGGGAGAGAGCCATGCGAGTGCTCCTGCGTAGGACGGCTGGCCGGAGGTTCACGAATACATACCTCCCGCCGCGGCGAACGCAATGTGGACGGATTGAACGCGCGGAGGCGGGCGGGTATCTTCCCGCACGACTCAAGCCCCCGCCCGGCGGGGAGGAATCCCATGACCGAACTTTCCATGACCATCCCTCCTCTGACGACGCTGACCGAGGAAGAGGAGATGTTCCGGAGTGCCGTCCGCGACTTCGCCGAATCGGAAATCCGGCCGCATGTCCACGACATGGACGCCCGCGCCCAGTTCAACGCCGACATCATCCCCAAGTTCTTCGAGCTCGGCCTGATGGGGGTCGAGATCCCCGAACAGTTCGGTGGCGCGGGCGGCAACATCTTCCTGGCCGTGCTCGCCATCGAGGAGCTGGCCCGGGTCGATGCCTCGGCGGCCATCTACGTGGACGTCCACAACACCCTGGTCAACAACTGCGTCCTGCGGTGGGGGTCACCGGAAATCCACAAGAAGTACCTGCCGAGGATGGCGAGCGACATGCTCGGCGCCTTCGCGCTGTCCGAGCCGGCGAGCGGCAGCGACGCCTTCGCCCTCGAAACGAAGGCCGAGCGGAAGGGCGATCACTGGGAGCTGACTGGTCGGAAGTTCTGGATCACCAACGGCGCGGAGGCGGAGCTCTTCATCGTCTTCGCCAACACCGACTTCTCCAAGGGCTACAAGGGGATCACCGGGTTCCTGATCGAGAAGGGCTTCCCGGGCTTCAAGGTGGGCAAGAAGGAGGACAAGCTCGGCATCCGCGCCTCGAGCACGACCGAGCTGATTCTCGAGAATTGCGTCGTGCCCGACGAGAACGTCCTCGGCCCGGTCGGCCTCGGCTACAAGATTGCCATCGAGACGCTGAATGAGGGCCGCATCGGGATCGGCGCCCAGATGATCGGCGTGGCCACCGGCGCCCTCGAAGCCGCCACTGCCTACCTGAAGGAGCGGAAGCAGTTCGGGAAGCCGATCGCCGAATTCCAGGGCGTCCAGTTCCAGCTGGCGCAGATGGGCACCGAGCTGGAGGCCGCCAAGCTGATGGTGTACAACGCGGCGCGGATCAAGTGTGCCGGGCAGCCGTTCCTCCGCGAGGCCGCCATGGCCAAGCTCTTCAGCTCGCAGGTGGCCGATCGCATCACCTCCCAATGCCTCGAGCTCTTTGGTGGGTATGGCTACTCCAAGGAGTACCCCGCAGAGAAGTTCTATCGGGATGCAAAAATCGGCACGATCTACGAGGGTACGAGCAACATGCAACTCCAGACCATCGCCAAGCTGATGCTCAAGTAGGCTGGCGAGCCGACTCCCTGGACCGGGTCCCCAGGAAGCCCCAGGGGGCCTCGCGTTTCAAGGCGAGACGGTCCACCAAGTCAACTCTTGACGCCACAATGGTTTGGACCCTAGTATTGATCAACGAGCCTGCGGCGGTTGCCGCGGGCCTCGTCGTCTGAGCCCTCGGCCCGCCCCTCTTCGGTCCAAGGGAACGGTCTTTGCTCTACCTGTCTGGCGGACGGCCCTCCAGCCGGACCCCAATCATCAACCTGGCGGTACCCCTGTGACGCGTTTCCTGTGCGCGCCTCGCCCAACCCTTCGCGCCGTGCTCGGCCTGCTCGCCCTGATGGGCGGGCTGGCGCTGTTGCCGGCCGTGGCGCAGGCGCAGGGCGACGCAGAAGTGCAGCGCGCGCTGGACAGCTGGTACAAGCGGGCCAAGCGCCGCGCACCGGGCGAGTGGGGCATCGCAATTGCCGACCAGACCGGACGCGTCCTCTGGAGCGTCGCCGAAGACCGCCCTCTCCTTCCCGCCTCGACCGTGAAGCTGTTCACCACCGGCTTTGCCCGCAGCACCCTCGGCGGTGACGCCCGCGTCGCCACGCGCGTGGTCGGCACGGGGATGGTGGACCCCTTCACGGGCCAGTGGATGGGGACCTGGGCGCTCGAGCTCAATGGCGATCTGTCGCTGGAACGCGCCACCCGCCAGGGCCCGCAGCTGGCCGATCTGGCCCAGCAGTTGGCCGCCCGCGGCATCACGCACCTGCAGGGTCCCCTCGTCGTGCGGAGCGCAAACGGCCCCGCCGATGCGGTCTATCCCTCTGTCTGGGCATCCCGCCACAAGGGCCGGCTCTTTGCGCCGCCGATCGGCGCCATCACGCTGCACGAAAACACCGTCGAATTCACGGTCCGGCCCGGTTCAAAGTCGGGCGCGCGGCCGGTCATCATCGGCGAGTCCCCCACCGGGGTGAGCCAGCTGGTCACCAACCGGGCGCGGACCGTCGCCGGTCGGCGCTCCTCGCTCCGGCTCTCGTCCACCTCCAGCGGCGGGTGGGTGCTCTCGGGTACGATCGGCACCAGTGCCAGGGCCCGGCGGCTGACGTCCGTGGCCAACCATCCTGAAGCCGTCCTCCGCGCGGTCTGGGGCAAGGCATTGAAGGACGCCGGCATCCAGTGGGACAACACCTTTGCGCTGGCCTCCACCTCATCGCCTGAGAACGCCACGGTGCTGGCGGAGATCGAATCGCCGACGCTCGACTCCCTGGCCTCCGAGGTCAACACCCGCAGCCTCAACATCGGGGCCGAACTGCTGCTCCGGTGGGCCGGCGGCGCCACCAACGCCGCGCAGAAGCTGATGGAGCACATCCGGTCGATCACCGGTGCGACCACGGGCGTCCACCTGGTGGACGGCAGCGGTCTCTCCACTGAAGACCGGATTGCGCCGTCGGTGTTCGTCTCGTACCTGACCCGCTTCCCGATGACGCCGGAAGGCCGAAACTTCCCGCTCCTCCTGCCGGCCAACGGCGAGGGTACCCTCGGCCGCCTCGGCGGGATGCCGGGACGCGGCGTGGTTCGGGCCAAGACCGGGACGCTCGGCAACGTCAGCACACTGGTGGGATACCTTGGCCGCCCGGAAGGCGTGCTCGTGGTGACCCTGATGTACAACGGCGGGTACTCCTACACCGCCCGCCAGGAGCAGTGGAGGCTCTTTCGGACGCTCGGCGCCGACGCGGTGCAGATCCCGGAGGACCATTCGCTCGACATCGAGCCGGTGCAGCTGGGCGGCGAGGATGAGGCTCCGCCGGCGCCGGCACCGATCGTGGGGTTCGGGTTGTTCTAGGATTCGCTGCACAAGATGGGAACGACAGCGGGGCGGCCAGTGGCCGCCCCGTTTTTTTCATGCTTCGGAGCCGCCAAATCGGCCCCCCGCAGACTGCAGTTGGTGCCGACGCCTGCGCCAGCCGTCTGGTGCGGCTGGTTCGGCTGGGTCGGCTGGTTCGAAGAACCATGGGCCCGGTTGGGAAGAAAACGGGGGGCGGCGAGCAGCCGCCCCACACTGTTCAGGCCTAGAACCGCCAGGTCAGTCCGCTGTAAATCTGGGTCAGTTGGCTGGTGCCCGGGTTGGCGGGATCCTTCTGCCGCAGGCCGGAGAGGTTCAGGTACCACTGCCGGGCCAGGGCGACGTCCAGATCCACCCCGTACCAGGTGGACTTCTGGCGCTCGACGAACGCCGGATTGTCCTCCTGCCGGACGCCGCCGTTCAGGTCGACATGCACGGCGTTGGTGGGGTCGAAATTGACGTGGCCGGAGTACAGATGTCCGTTGGTCTGCACTGATCCGGGGTTGATGGCGCTCGAGTCGTTCTGGTTCTGGTACCAGGTGGCACGCACGGAGAGGCCGAGACCGAGCGGGGCGATCCGGTTGGCGCCCAACGTCGCAGTGTAGGAATTGGCGCCGAGAACCGTCGCCCCGGTGCTCCGCCGCCAGTCGCCGCCCAGGTAGAAGCGACGCCCGGAATACTGCAGGCCGCCACCATAGCCCTCGCGATAGGCATCGTCGAAGTTGGTTTCCGGATTGGTGAAGTCCCGGATGAGGCGCACGGTGCGGCGCTTGTCGTACGTGGCGTTGATCGAGAGCCAGGGCTTCGGGCGAGCGGACACATTTGCAAACTGGCTCGTGAAGGACACCGCACTTGACTCGGCGTTGGGGCCCTCGAGCTTCCACGGCCGGTAGTAGTCGATCTCCTGCAGCAGGTACAGCGACAGGTACCGGTTGCTGACGGTGGCCTGGGCAATGCCCCACTCGCGGCGCTCGGTGCTCCCCTCGTAGGAGCCGACGGCCCCGATCGTAAAGGCACTGGACGTCAGGCCACCGGGCGCATTGTGCATCGTCAGGTAGGCGCCGAAGTCGTGGACCGCGGAGGAATACTGGAGGGTGGCCGCATCGGGCTCCCAACCCCCGAAGGCGCCAAACGAGAGGTGCTGCCCGTTCAGCTCGACCAGCCCGCCGTCGAACAGGCCGATGGAACTGATGTACATGAGGTACTGTCGCCCGGCGGCCACACGGAATTTCGCATCGGGCGCGTTCCAGTAGAGGACTGCCTGGTACGCCCTTGTGTGGCCGTCCACGGTGGTGCCGCCGGCGGATGACGTCGTCGTCTGGCGGGCGCGCAGGTCGATGGCGACGCCGAGTGGCGTGCCCCCGATGGCCAGGCCGTACAGCCGGGCATCAAGCGACGGCTGGTTGAAGCCGTTGCTTCCGGCTGGCTGGCCGGCCGAGACGGTGCTCGTCGTGGCGCGGAGATACCGGCTCCCGATCCGGCCATGCAGCCCCTGCCCGCTCAACCGGCGGGGACGCGGCGTGGCGATCGGGGCACCAATGGCAATCTGCTCCGTCGCGACGTGGCGATGGAACCGGACGGTGTCCCCGAGGGCGAGCTCGGGCGTCCCCTTGACCAGTTCGGTGTTCGACTTGTGCGACGCGAGGAACTTCACGCGCAGTGTTGCCACCGCGCTATCCCCCCGAATGACCTCCACCTCCGAGCCTTCCACCAGTCCGTCCATTCGCCCGGAAGAGATGTAGATCTCGGTGCCGGAGATGAAGCTGATGCTCGAGATGACGGCGGCCGTGTCCGGCGCGGAAGGCAGGGTGTCCGGCGCTGCGGCAGGCAGTGCGACGTCGGCGGCGGGGATCTCGATGGTCGTTGGTGGCACATCGAGTCCGGCCTGGAGCGTGGTCGAGGCGGCGGGTGCCGGCTCCGGTGCAGAGGTGGCCGGTGGCAACGTGGTCGTGGGCGCAGCGACTGGTGTTGGCGCCGGGATGGCGACCGCCTGCGGCTTGGCCACGACCGGCGCAGGAGCGGCCGGCGGCGACGCGGGTGTGGACTCAGCCACACGTGTTGGCACCGGGGTGGCGGACGCCTGCGGCTTCACCGGAACCGGAGCAGGGGCTGCCGCCAGCGAGATGGTCGTGGGCGCTGCCGGAGGCGGCGTGGACATCGCCACGTCGGCCGGTGGCGGCGCCTTCGATGTCGCCGGGGCGGGCCTGACTGCGCTGAGTGTCAGGGCCACCGCCGCGCCCGAATTTCTGGCGGGCACAGGCGTGGGGGCCTGCACCGGCGCCGAGACGGTCTTCGGCTCTGGACTGGCGGAAGCATCGAACGGCCCCCGCACCACGCTGTCGATGTTCGCGGCTGGTACCACGAATGTGGCGCCGGACTTCTGGCTCCGAATCCGGACGCCGTTCGGCCCGTTGTCGGCCAGCAGCGTCCCGCGGATGGTGCCGCCCTCGCGGAGGTACACCACGGCGGGCCCGACCAGCGCCTGGGCGCCAAGTGGCGCGGAGTCCCGCGCGAACCCCTGCGCCTGGGCCGCCCCGGCTCCGATCACGGAGCAGAGGAGGAGTGCGAGCAGGCGCCCAACTCGTCCCGAGCCTTCGAATGCAGTGTTCACGGTGTCGATCCGTTGGCGTGGCAGCCGGACCGCACGCAATCGCTGGGGGTGTAGTTCTTCCCCCTGTGCTTGTCCGTTTGCACCTTCGCGTGGCAATTCAGACACAACAGCTGCGGAGTGGCGGCGTACGGCTGGCCGAGCTTGTGGCATTCCGAGCACTGGCCCCACTTGCCGTTGTGCTTCCCGCTGTAGATGCGGAATTGCGAGATGCTGCCGTCGTGCGCGGTGAAGCGTGCCCCCGCCCAATTGGCCACTAGCGAGTGGCAGGTGGTGCAGGTGAGCGAGAAGCTGGCGGCGGCGTGGTTCGGATCCGTCGTGCCCACAAACTCCGCATGGTGGCAACCGTCACAGGTCTGCTTGACCGTGGAATACGGCATCGTGGTGTGGCACTGGGTGCACTGCACGGCGGTGCTGCTGTGCACCCCGGTGAGCGCAATGGGCGTGGTCGGGTGATTGACGCTCGCCCCGGCCCAGTTAGCCACCACCTGGTGGCAGGTCGAGCAGTCGGTCGAATACCCGGCGGCCGTGTGGTTCGGGTTGGTCGTCGCCGCATAATCCGCATGGTGGCAGCCGTCGCAGGTCTGCTTCACGGTCGAGTACGGCATGCTCGTGTGACACTGCGAACAGTTGACCAGATTGGCGCTGTGCGCGCCGGTCAACGCGATCGGCGAGGTCGGATGGTTGAACGTGGCGCCGAGCCACCCGGACACCAGGCCGTGGCAGGTGGTGCAGTTCGTCGAGAAATTGGCGGCCACATGGTCCGGATCCTTGGCGCCGACGTACTCGCTGTGGTGGCAGCCATCGCAAGTCTGCTTCACCGTGGAGTACGGCATCGTCGTGTGACACTGGGTGCAGGTGATCAGGTTGCCGTTGTGCACGCCCGTCAGCGCAATCGGGGTCGTGGGATGGTTCACCGTCGCGCCGGCCCAGTTGGCCACCACCTGGTGGCAGGTCGAGCAGTCGGTACTGTACCCCGCTGCCGTGTGGTTCGGGTTGGTGGTGCCCACGTAGTCCGCATGGTGACAGCCGTCGCAGGTTTGCTTCACCGTGGAATACGGCATGGTCGTGTGACACTGCGTGCAGCTCACCAGGTTCGAGCTGTGCGCGCCGGTCAATGCAATGGGACTTGTCGGGTGACTGAAGGTGGCGCCCGCCCATCCGGCCACGAGGCCGTGGCAGACCGTACAGGTCGTGGAGAAATTCCCGGCCACGTGGTCCGGATCCTTGGCGCCGTTGTAGTCGGTTTGGTGACAGGCCACGCAGGTGGTCTGCACCGTCGAATACGGCGAGGTGGTGTGACACTGGGTGCAGGTGATCAGGTTGCTGCTGTGCACCCCGGTCAGGGCGATCGGCGTCGTGGGGTGGTTCACCGTCGCGCCGGCCCAGTTGGCCACCACCTGGTGACAGGTCGAACAGTCGGTACTGTACCCCGCCGCCGCGTGATTCGGATTGGTCGTGGCCACGTATTCCGCATGGTGGCAGCCGTCGCAGGTCTGCTTCACTGTGGAATAGGGCGTCGTGGTGTGACACTGCGTGCAGCTCACCAGGTTCGCGCTGTGCGCGCCGGTCAGTGCGATCGGGGTGGTCGGGTGGGTATATGTGGCCCCCGCCCAGTTCGCGACGACCTGGTGACAGGTGGCGCAGTCGGTGCTGAAGCCCGCCGCCGTATGGCTGGGACTCGTGGTGGCGACGAACTCGGCGTGGTGGCAACCATCGCAAGTCTGCTTGACCGTCGAGTAGGGCATGCTCGTGTGGCACTGCGAGCATTGCACCAGGTTCGGGCTGTGCGCCCCGGTGAGCGCCACCGGCGTGGTGGGGTGGTCAAACTTGGCACCAAGCCACCCGGCCACCAGGCCGTGACAGTCGGTGCAGGTGGTCGGGAACTTCGCCGCCACGTGATCGGGGTCCTTGGCGCCGTTGTAATCGGTCTGGTGACAGGCCACGCAGGTCGTCTGGACCGTCGAGTACGGCGACGTCGTGTGGCATTGCGCGCAGGTCACCAGGTTGCTGCTGTGCACCCCGGTCAGGGCGATCGGCGCCGTGGGGTGGTTTGCCGCCCCCATGTTGGCGGCGTTCCAGGTGACCGTCGAGTGACAGGTCTCGCAGGTCGTCGGGAAGTTTGACGCCCGGTGGTTCGGCGCCGAGTTGTAATTCGCCTCGTGACAGGCGACGCAGGTGGTCGGGGTGCCCACGAACTGCATCTGGCCCCGCGCCCCCGGCTTGTGGCAGGTGGTGCAGTCCGTGGCCAGGTGGCTCCCCGAAAGCGGGAAGCGGGTCAACTGGTGCGCCTTCAGCATGGCGTCGCGGTCGGTAAAGCTGCGGGTCGTGTGACAACGGGCGCAATCGGTGCCGAACTCCCCGCGGTGATTGTCGGTGTGGCAGGCGGCACAGCTGGTGCTTGCCTGCTTGAAATCGAGTGACACGTGGCATGCCCGGCAGGTGGTCGCCCCATGCGCGCCGGTCAGCGGGAAGCCGAGCTTCCCGTGGTCAAACTGGTCGCTTACCTGGATGGCGTTCCAGCTGCTCGACTGGTGGCAGACGGTGCACTCCAGCTTGAGGTCGCCATGCGGCGACGTGGTCCGCTCCTGCGCCTGCACGGTGCTCACGACGAGCCCGAGCAGGACAGCAAAGACGGAAATAGTCAGGCGCCTCATTGGGACTCCTTGCCGTGACAAGTCTCGCAGCGCCCGGACAGCGGGCGGTAGCGCAACGGTGCAGTGGGCGGGGCCGCCGCGTCGCGCACGTGGCACTGCGCGCACGGGACGGTCTCGTGCGCACCTTTGAGCGCGAACGACGCATCGGTGTCGTGGTTGAATGCGGCCGCGGGCACAAAAGCGTCCGCCGTGTGGCAGGCGACACAGCCACCCTTGGCGTCCCAGGCGGCAAACTGATCGCCGTGCGGTGTCTCGTGACAATCGGCGCACTCGCGCTTCGCCTCGAACTGCAGCGCGCCGAACTGCGCGCCCCCCAGCAGCAGGCTGGATTCGGGTTGCTTCGCGGAGATCCGCTTGAGTTCCTCGTGACATGCCGAGCAGGCCGTCGCCCGGTGCGCGCCTTCGAGGGGGAAGTCGAAGAGGGCATGCACGGTCACGGTGGTCGTTGAGGGACGGAAGACCCGGGTGCTATGGCAGGTGGGACAGCCATTCGCCTGCGCACGGGCTCCGCCGCTCACAAAGCGTCCGGCATGGGGATCCAGATGGCATGCCGCACAGTCGATCTCGGCGAGCTGGAACCGGAAATTGGCCTTGCCGATGGCCGCGCTGGCGGTGATCGGCGGCAGCCCGGGGCGCCCAACCCCGTGGCACGCCACGCAGTCGATCTCCTGATGGCGACCATCGAGCGTCAGTTTGGTCTTCGCGTGCGCCGCGCTGTCGAAGGTGCTTGGCGTCCAGCCCGTCACGCGGTGGCAGTTCGCGCATTCGCCCTGGTTGGCGCTCGCCTTCAGCTGGCCACCGTGGTCGTCCGCGTGGCAGTCGAGGCAACGGGCGAATTTCGGGCGCATGACGACCTTGGCGCTGCCAAGTGTCTTCGACGCAGCCGACGCCGTGCTCCGTGTGTGGCACAAAGCACACTTGACCGTCAGGTGCTTCCCCTCGAGCGGATAGGGGGTCGAGGCGTGGCTCGCCGTGGTGTAGGTCGATGTCGCGAACCCGTTCACCGAGTGGCACGACGCACAATCCACCGGCTTGCCGGCCAGCGTGGCGGTGCCGTTGTGGGCGTCCTTGTGGCAGTCGGTGCATGCCGCAAACACCGGCTTCTTCAGCGCCGGCGTCGAGAAGTCCTTGTGGCAGCTCGCGCAGGCCGTCGTGACGTGCTTGCCCCGCAGCGGATATTTGGTGCGGTCATGATCGAACCGGTTCTTGTCGATGACGGCGAAACCCTTTGTGCTGTGGCAATCGGCGCACTTCGGTCCGAGCCCGCCGTTGTGCGGGTCGGTGTGGCAGTCAGCGCAGGTTTCGGATGACACCGGCTTGTAGACCGGTACCAGATGGCCCTTCCCGTCGCTCCGTGGCGAGAGCCGGGCGTCGAGATGGCACTTGTCGCACTTCACCTCGGTGTGCTTGTCGGTGAGCGCGTACGCGGTCGTGTCGTGGTTGAACCCAGGCGTCACCGTCCACGAACCGGCATCATGGCACACGGTGCAGTTCTGCTTGAGGGCCCCCCGATGGATGTCCTCATGGCAGGTCGTGCAGGTCGTGTCCAGGCCGGTGTACATCTGCCCCGTCTTTCGGACCGAGAGGTCCTTGACCCCCGGCACCTGGAACTTGTCGGTATGACAGTCTTCGCACGTGGCCTCGGCGTGCTTCTGCGCAAGCGCCCATCCCGCACGCTTGTGGTCGAAGTCCGTTGCACTGCCGTCGGGCCACTTGATCATGTCGAACTCTTTTCCCGCGTGATCCGGGTGACAGGAGGCACACGGCGTCCCCTTGACGGTGGCGCTTCCATGAAAGCCGCGCCCCTGGGCGAGCAGCCGGCCGATATCCTTGTGACAGTCCGCGCACTGCCCCGTCATCGCATCGCGGCGATTGCCGTGACAGGTGGTGCATTGCGTCGGCCCTTCCAGCGTCGCATGCGGCGCGGCGAGGGGGCCCGGCGAGATCTGTCCAACCAGCGGCGAGGACATCAGCAGTCCCCATCCGAAGGCCAGAAGGCCGGCGCGCACCAGTCCGCGGAGGACATTATTGGTACGCTTCCCTACCGAAACCACGTGGCGCCCAACGACACGACCACCACGACGTGAATGACGACCGCCACCAGCGCCGTGATGGCCAGGGGGCGGTGGGCCACGTGCCAGAACCGGAGGATGTTCTGCGTCGCACCGAGCATACGCGCCTGCTGCACCAGGGCCATTTCACGGTTCGCGAGGCGAAGGACTTCCTTCAGCACGGCCGCGTCGCTGCGCCGCTGCATCGGCCGGCGGAGCTTGATCTGGTGGCGCAGGCTGGCGGCCGCGCGCCGTCGACTGAGGTCGTCGGCAACCATCCGCCGCATCGTCTGCCACAAGCCGAGGCCTGCCGTCGGCGCCGGGTCGGGAGCCAGGACCGCCTCGACCTCCTTCACCTCAAGTCCCGAGAGCCCGGCGATGTCATCGAGCAGCTGTTGACGTTGCGCGGCGATTTCCTCGATGGTCAGTTCCACGCCGGCTTGGCTGCGCGGAATCCGCGCGTAGATGTAGCGCCCGACGATGCCGCTCAACCAGACGATCATCATCGACCAGAACCCGAGCCCAATGACCCCGCCGAACTGCCAGGTGGCGTGCGCCGCCACCAGGAGGGGCAGGCCGAGCGCGGCCAGCGCGTGTACGTTCAACCACTTGGAGATGGCGCCGGTGAAGGCGAGCCACCGGAACTTTTTCCGAAGCGGATACAGCCAGAGGAAGAGAAAAATCAGGAGCGCCACGACGCCGGCGGTCTGGCCCAGATACCCTGACGGACGCAGCCAGGCATGGAGTGGGTCCCGGACCTGTTCGGCGCGCGGCAGCAGGTAGTACCGCATGCCGAAGAGATTGAGCGCGACGAGGACGACACCAAAGACCAGCGCGGCGATCGTGGCCGGCGATTGTTTCGGCTTCGAGACAGGCCGGCGTGGCACGTGGACTCGCGCGGCTGGCGCCCCGGCCGCGGGGGCGGCAGGACGGCGTTCCGCCGAGGTGGCGGCCCGAGGGGATGGAGCCAGATTCGAAGAAGGCATCGAGCTTTCGTTAGTGTGGTTGACGGCCAATCTGCTCCCCCCAACCCCCGCTTGGCGGAAGTGGCATGGTGGAGATGCGCTTGGAAGGGCCGTAAGACTACGGAGCCCCATTCCGCAAGGATCCTACCCGGAAATGGGAACTATGAAGAAATGGCGCAAGATATTACTGTATATGGTGTTAGCTGGGAAACGACGAAGTCCGACATCGGGCGACCTGAAACGATTCATTACAATTGCATCGGCGTGTTTCAAGGGAGACAAGCGAACCGCGGTACCGCGGAGCTGGCCGAGGCTCCAACCCCAGAGAATGCCCTGGAGCGACCCCGGCAACGGCGCAGACGGTGCGTAGAATGGCCAAGACAGATGCCCTTCGTTGGTCGAGCGTGACGTACCTCACGTGCAGTCCGCCCGGGCCGTTTGCACCTTGCATCGCCGATCCACCCCCACTGCCTGAGTGACAATGGACCTGCTGATCTACGCCATTTTCGGCCTGTTCCTCGTCGGTCCGCTGGTGATCCATATCCGGAAGACCCGGCGCCGGGAGCACGCGGCGCTCGCGGCCGCCGAACGCGGCAAGCTCCATTCGAGCGGGCCGCGGGCGCAGCATCCCCACATCGACGTGTCCCACTGCATCGGTTGCGGCGCCTGTGTGGACGTCTGCCCGGAGGGAAACGTCCTGGCGGTAATCGCGGGAAAGGCCGCCATCATCAACGGACACAAGTGCATCGGTCACAGTGTCTGCGCCGAGGTCTGTCCGGTGGGTGCCATCGAGATTGTGATGGCCGATCCGAGTATCAGCGCCGATATGCCAAGGCTCTCGCGCGAGTACGAGACCAACATCCCCGGCCTCTTCATCATCGGTGAACTCGGGGGACTGGCCCTGATCAAGAACGCGGTGAACCAGGGTCGCGAATGCATGGACACGATCGCTCGCCGGGTCGCCTCGCAACCCAGCACGCCGGACATCCTCGATGTATGCATCGTCGGTGCAGGCCCCGGCGGTCTGAGCGCCTCGCTGCGCGCCGTGGAACGCGCGCTCAGCTACGTGACCCTTGAGCAGGAGGAAGTCGGGGGCACCGTCGCCAAGTACCCCAGGCAAAAGCTGGTCATGACGAGCCCGGTGGAGTTCCCACTCCACGGCAGGTTCAAGAAGTTGGAAATCTCGAAGGAGGAATTGCTCGCGTTCTGGGCTTCCGTCATCGCGCGGGGTGATCTCACGGTCCGGACCGGGGAGAAGGTGCAGGCCATCGACCAGGAGGCCGACGGCACGTTTCGCATCACCAGCACGGGCGGCACCTTCCGGGCTCGCCACGTCGTGCTGGCGCTGGGTCGGCGGGGCACCCCCCGAAAGCTCAACATCCCGGGGGAGGAGTTGCCGAAGGTGATGTACAGCCTCATCGAGGCGGACGCCTATGTCGACGCGAAGATCCTCGTGGTCGGCGGCGGCGACAGCGCCGTCGAGGCGGCGCTTGGCCTGGCATACCAAAAAGGCAACCAGGTCACGCTCTCGTACCGGAAGGCGGAGTTCAGCCGGATCAAGGAGCGGAACGCGCAGAAGCTGCAGGAGGCGATCAAGGGGAAGAAGATTCGAGTGCTGTTTGAATCCCAGCCAACGGAGGTCCGGGAGAAATCGGTGCTCATCGCTGTTGGCGACAGTGTCACGGAGCTTCAGAACGACTGGATGTGGGTCTTCGCGGGAGGGGAGCCGCCCAACGCATTCCTGAAGAAGGTCGGGGTGGCCATGGGCGACCAGGACATGACGGCGGCGGCCGGTGAGGAAGCGCGCCTCGCGCTGGCGCATTCGCCGGCGGCTGCGGATATTCAATAATACCTGTCGCTACGGAGCCTGCATGTCCGCCACGCCCGTCACCGTTGTCATCATCTACCGCGCTCAGCCCGGCAAGGGCACGGCCGCCCGGGCGGCGCTCGGTTCCCTGATCTCGACGGTGCTCGCCGAGGAGCCCGACTGCCTCGGGATCACTACCCTGCAGGACGTGGGCGACGAGACGAGGTTCCTGCTATATGAACGCTGGACCTCGCAGGCCGCCTATACCGGCCCGCACATGCAGACTCCGCACATTCAGGCCTTCATCCAGGGCGCCGCGGCCATCTTTGCCGGTCCGCCTGACATCACCTTCTGGAACGACGTCTCGGAAGCCTGAGCCCGGAGCACTTCAGGCGCGATTGGTGTCGTACAGTCCGGAGGAATGGCACATGTACGAATCACGCAGGGATCGCCCGCTGCCCATTCGCAAGTTTATCGCGCGGCTCGCCAGGCACTTCGGCGCCGTGCTGGTGCTCCTGGCGGTGTCCCTCGCGATCGGTATGGCGGGCTACAGTTACTTTGAGCAACTCCCGTGGCGAGACGCGTTCCTCAATTCTGCGATGCTGTTGGGAGGCATGGGGCCGGTAAACGCACCCCGGACGGACGCGGGGAAACTCTTCGCTGGGTTCTATGCCCTCTTTGCCGGCCTCGTCTTCATTTTTTCGGCCGGCATCCTGCTCGCGCCGCTGCTGCACCGGCTCTTTCATACACTCCACTGGGATCGATAGCCGGCGGCTTCGTTCCCCTGTGAGCGGGAGGACCTGCGATGCTCCGTCGTTTCCTCGTGCCCGTCGCCGCGCTTCTCCTCGCCGTCGGTGTGGGTACCGGCACCGCGCAGGACAGGGCGCCCGCACACGAGGCGGACGTCCGTTCAATCGACAGCATCATCACCGCCCTCTATGCCGTCATCAGCGGCCCAATCGGCGAGCCACGACAGTGGGATCGATTCCATTCGTTGATGCATCCCGACGCCCGGCTGATACCCACTGGCTGTGACACCGCCGGCGCGTGCAGGCTCCGGATCATGACGCCGGCGGAGTATCAGTCGCGGGCGGACTCGTTCCTGGTGGCCAGCGGGTTCACCGAGCGTGAGTTGCACAGGACCGTCGAGCGCTATGGCGCCATCGCGCACGCCTTCAGTTCGTATGCAAGCTTCCGGGGGACGGAACCCACCCCGTTCGCGCGCGGCATCAATTCGATTCAGTTGTTCTGGGATGGGACGCGCTGGTGGGTCCTGTCGGTCTTCTGGGACGCCGAGCGCCCTTCGAACCCCCTGCCATCGTCCTTTGAATAGAGGGCACGCCATGCGTGTAAAGGTCTTCAATCGCGCGGGCCAACTGGTCGGTCCGGTCGAGTCGGCGCGGATCACCAAGTCCGACGCCGAATGGCAGGCGCAGCTCACGCCAGCCCAGTATCGGATCGCGCGCGGCAAGGGGACCGAAGCCCCCCACTGCGGCACCCTCCTCGACAATAAGCGGGCCGGCGTCTACACCTGCATCTGTTGCGGGCTGCCGCTCTTCGCTTCCGATCACAAGTTCGACTCGGGCACCGGCTGGCCCAGCTTCTTCCATCCAATCGCCGAGGAGAATGTGACCACCGAGGACGACCGCGCCTTCGGGATGCGCCGGACCGAGATTCTCTGCGCCCGCTGCGGTGCCCACCTCGGCCATGTCTTCGAAGACGGGCCTCGCCCCAGCGGACTCCGCTACTGCGTGAATTCGGAGTCCCTGACGTTCACCGATGCGGCCGACGTCGCCGCGCTGGCCGACCCGGCGGCAGGCTGAGCGATGGGCACACGTGACCCCCGAGTCAGCGCCTACATCCGGGACGCCGCACCCTTTGCCCGGCCGATCCTGACGCACATTCGGAAGGTGGTGCACACGGCCTGCCCCGACGTTGAGGAAACCGTGAAGTGGGGGATGCCGATGTTTACCTATCACGGCATCCTCTGCTTCATGGCCGGCTTCAAGCAGCACGTCGGTCTCGGGTTCTGGAAGGGGGGGCAGGTCGTGGGGGCCAGCGACGACAAGACCGGCTCCGCCATGGGGCAGTTCGGACGCCTGACCGAGGTCGGCCAACTGCCGTCGAAGCGGGTCCTGACGCGATACGTGCGCACGGCAATGCGGATCAACGAATCGGGGGAGCGCAAGCCGGTGAAGAAGGCGGCACGACAGCCCAAACCGGCGCCGCAAACCCCTGCCGACCTCCGCGCCGAAATTGAGAGGAGCGCCAAGGCAAAGGCGGCTTGGGCGCACGCGAGCCCCAGTCACCGCAGGGAGTACACCGATTGGATCGCCGAGGCGAAACGCCCCGAGACCCGTGCCAGACGGATCGCCACCACCGTCGAGTGGCTGACGGAAGGCAAGTCACGGAACTGGAAGTACGAGAAACGACCTGGCCCGTGACATCTGGACGCGCCCACCTCGAGCCCGTACTTTCTGTCACACGATGACACCACCACCGGTACCGTCACCCGCCTCACCGGCCGCCGTTGCCCGCGTCTTGTACATGAGCCTGGGCGTGAGCGCTTGCGGGCTTGCCGTCCTTGCCTGGGTGTTCCGCGGCTCGCTCGCGATCCCGGACGGAACCGGGGGCGCTGTCACCTTCGCCGCCTATGCGCTGGCAGCGTCGGGGCTCCTCGCCGGCCTGGCATTTCGACGCCTGATCCCGGAGCGCGCCGCCGCGCAGGATGCGGACACCTGGTGGCGCCGGCACCTCCCCAAGGCGGTGGCGGTGTGGGCCATCGGCGAGGGCACGGTACTGGTGGGCGCGCTGGTGCTCGTGGTGGACGGCCAGGCGATCGCCGCCTTCGCCGTTATCCTTGCCGGCTTCGGCGTCCTGCTCGCCACGACTCCTGGACGACTGGCTCCCTAGCGCTGGCGTCTCCCGCCACCGCATCCCTCTACGCACCGGATTCTCATGCCTCCCCGCTCATACGATTTCCTGACCCGACTTCTCGACGCTCCCGGCCCCTCCGGATTCGAAGCCGCTCCCGCCCGGCTCTGGCGTACCGAGGCGGCCGACTTTGCCGACGACGTCCGCAGCGATGTGCACGGGAACTGTTATGCCACCGTCAACGGGACCGGGTCACCGCGGGTCATGTTTGCCGGCCACCTTGATGAGATCGGGCTGATGGTCGTGCACGTCGACGACGACGGTTTCCTCTCCTTCGCGGGGATCGGCGGGTGGGACTCACAGGTCTTCGTCGGGCAACGGGTCACTCTGCTCGGCCACGCCGGGCCGGTGGAGGGTGTCATCGGCAAGAAGGCCATCCACCTGATGGAAAAGGACGACCGGGAGAAGGTCTCGAAAGTTGAAGATCTCTGGGTCGACATCGGCGCGAAGAACCGGAAGGAAGCGCTGACGCGCGTGAAGGTGGGCGATCCCGGCGTGCTGACCTCGACCGTATTGCGGCTGCCGAACGGGCGCCTGTCCAGCCGTTCGCTCGACAATCGCATCGGCGCCTACGTGGTGCTTGAGGCGCTGCGATTGCTGGCCGGCAAGAAGCTCGCGGCCAAGGTCACGGCGGTGGGAACAACGCAGGAGGAAATCGGCTACACGGGTGGCGGAGCGCGGACCAGCGCGACGGAGCTCGACGCGCAGGTGGCGATCGTGGTGGACGTGACCCACGCCACCGACTATCCCGGCATCGACAAGCGACGTCATGGGGACTACAAACTTGGCGGGGGGCCGGTGCTCAGCCGTGGCAGCGCGGTCAATGCCGCCGTGTTCGATCGGCTGGTGGCGGCGGCGGAGAAGGAGAAGATCCCGTATTCGGTCGAGGCGGCGCCGCGGATGACCAGCACCGATGCGGACAACATCTTCACCGCGGCGCGCGGCGTGGCGACCGGGCTGGTCAGTGTCCCGCTGCGCTACATGCACAGTCCGAACGAACTGGTGCAGCTGGAGGATCTCGACCGCGCCGCCCGCCTGCTCGCGGCCTTCGCTCGCTCGGTCAAGCCCAACACGACGTTCGCACCGCAGTAGCGCGGAGCACGGTCAACCGCCGGACAGCCCTCGCTGTGCGGCGGCGCGGACGGCCTCGTCGCTGTCGCTCAGGAGATCTTGCATCGCCCCGACGGCGGCCGGCCCGCCGGCACGGGCCAGCCCTTCGATGGCGGCCAGACGTGCCGCTGCGGGCTTCCGGGCAAGCAGACCCTTGGCCGGTGCCGCGGCCGCCTGCAGCACCTTCACCGCATCCGCCGTCCCCACCCGCCCGAGCGCCAGGTGCATCTCGCGCAGCACGTCGGCGTGGCCTTCCTCCGGAAGACGGACCGCGATCGACATCACCAGTCCCCGTGCCCACTCCCCGTCAATCCCCTGGGCGGCCTGCAGCCGGACCATGGGCTCCGCGTCGTTCAGCAGCTGCCGGAGCGGCTCGTTGGTTTCGGTCGACCTGATCTTGCAGAGCGCGCCGGCCACGGCGCGCCGCACGCGCTCATCGCGGTGACCCGCCTGCTCCGTCAGGGGCCGCACGGCGCTGGTCAGGCGCAATTCGCCACAGAGTTCCGCCACGTTCCTCACGACGAACCAATCAGGATGGTGCAGGCGGTGGATGATGCGGTCGGTGCCGGTCTCCATCTTGGTGAGGACCGTGAAGTACCCGCGGCGCTCGGAGAGTGTCGGCGCCGCTGTCAGCAGCTCAAGGAGCGCCTCGACCGCGTCGGCGTCCATGCGCTTCAGGATGGCTGTGGCCTCGACCCGCCGGCCATCGGAGAGTGCGGCGCGAGCAATGTGCTGGAGCGCGGACTTCGGCAGCACCCGCCGCAGCGTCACGGAATAGCGCCTCCGCCGGCTCTCGTCGGCTTCCTGCGCTTCGAGGTGCAGCAGCTCCGTCGCCAGGCCCAGCAGTTCCTCCCACTCTTCGCGGCGGTACGCCAGGTCCGCCTTGACCTCGATGTCGCGCAACGGGTCGTAGCCCGGTTGATCGCGCCGGACCCGCACGCCCGGGTCGGCCAACGACGCGAGGAGTTCCGGTGGTGGTGGCGGGATGGGTGCCGAGGAGGCGCCAATTGGCGCGCTGAGGTTGTCGAGCGTCCGCGTGTCACTCGATTTGGGGAGTTGACGCGGCCCGTCGATCTGGATGGCCAGCGCCGCCTCGACCGGAAGCCGCTTGACGAACGATTCGACCGTGGCCTCGCCGATCGGCTCGGTCGCGAGCAACCGCACCACGGCGAGGAGGTCCGCCGGGCGGACGCCGGACGGCACCCGGATGCTGCCGATGCCATGCGTGTGGAACCGAATCCGGACCTCGCCGCCGCCCGGAAGCCCGTGCGGCAACGCGGTCCCGTCGATGATCATCCCTTTCACGTCGATGGAGATCGCCGCGCCGTCGGGCTCCAACACCGCGTACAGGTCGCGAAAACCGGACTTGAGCTGGTCGCGGTCGTTCGGGCTGTATTGGAGCAGCTCAAGCATCCGCGCCAGCGCGGCCACGATCGAAGAGGGTGCGGTCATGCCTCAAGCGTCCCGGTCTTGGGGTGAGAAGTCAAGAGCGGCGCCAGCGCCGCGGCTGTGGGCCGCACGCCATCCAGCCCGAGTCGGCGCGCCAACTCCAGCAGCGGCGGGGCCGGAAAGTCCGGATGACGCCCGAGCAGCTCCGGCAGCGGGACATCCTGAGCCACTCCCCTGTCCATCAGCACAATCCCCCGATCGAGCACGGCTGCCGCAAAGTCCATATCGTGCGTCACGGCCAGGATGGCGGTGCCAGCCGTGCGCCGTGCCAGCACAATCTCGGCCACCCGAGCCCGTGCGGCGCGATCGAGACCTGCTGTCGGCTCATCGAGAAGCAGCAGCTGTGGCCCGGCGATGAGCGCGGCCGCGAGCGCCACCAGCCGCCGGGTTGGCTGCGGAAGGTCGTAGGGGTGGTGCGCCGCGAGCGCTGCGAGCCCCAATTCTTCGAGCATCGTCTCGACGGCCATGTGAACGTGCGCCGCCGACCACCCGAGCCGCTCCGGGCCAAAGGCGACCTCGGCGTGCACGGTGCGGGCAAAGAGTTGGGCCTCGGGATGCTGGAAGAGATAGCCCACCGCCCCGGCGAGATCCTCCGGCTGGTGGCCTGTTGTGTCCCGCCCGACCGTGATGACGCGCCCGGCATCGGGATGCAGTAACGCCATGGCGAGCCGGGTGAGTGTCGTCTTGCCGGCGCCGTTGGCGCCGAGCAGCGCCACCCCCTCACCGGCGTTCACTTGGAGCGACACCCTCTCCAGCACGGAGTGCGTTCCATAGGCGAAGCCCACCTGCTCCATCACCAGGGGGATCACCGCGCCCACCGAGCCACCCCCTCGTCCACCGTCAGCGGGTACGGCGCGACCGACCCTACAGCGCGCGCCAACCCTGCAATGGCGGTCGACGCCGCCCCGGCGCTCCACACCTGGTCCCCCTCGAGGATCCCCCGCGGCGGACCGTCGAGCGCCGGGCGGCCATGCGCAAAGACAATCAGCTGATCCGCCACCGCGAGCAGTCCGTCGGCGTCCTCGCTCGCGATCACCACCGCCGCCCCCCGTGTGGCCTCTCGGCGCATCATGCCGTGTACCAGCGCCCGGCCGGCGGCGTCGAGCGCTGAGGTCGGTTCATCGAGCAACCAGAGCTCCGGCTCGAGCACCAGCATCGCCGCGATCACGGTGCGCTGCATCTCGCCGCCCGACAACGTGCCTGGGTCCCGGTCGGCCAGATGCGTGACGTGGAGCGCGTCCATCGCATCGGTGACGCGCGACTGGATCCGTGCCCGGGGCCACCCCAGATTCGCCGGCGCGAACGCGACCTCCTGCGCCACGGTTTCCGCGATGCCGGAGAGCTGTGTGGCCGGTGAGGAAAGGACAAGCGCCACCCGACCGCCGAGCGCTGCGCGAGACGAGGGACGGGCGGGGTCTTCGCCGAGGGTACGGACCACGCCGGTCCGATCGCCGCCCGTGTGCCCCGGCGCCAGCCCGGCCGCCACCAGCAGCGCCGTGCTGGTCCCGGCCCCCAACGCGCCAGTCAGCCACGTGACCCGCCCTGCCTCGGCGCGCAATGAACAGTCGTGCAGTGCCGGCGCGGGCGAACCGGGATACGTGAAGCCGGCACCTTGAAAGTGCAGCGCGCTCACCGGAGCACCCGCCAAACCACCGCAGCCACCGCGAGCCCGCTTGCGAGCCACCGCACCACCCGATCGCGCGCGCGATCCTCCGGCGGATCGAGCGGCGTCCGGCATGTCACGCCGCTGGCACACCGGCTCTCGAGCGCGAACCCCCGTTCATCAACCTCCGCAAGCGCGCCAAGCAAGAGTGGGAAGGTGACCGGCCCGACGGCGCGAACCCGGTTGAGCACGCTTCCGCGCAGCCGAAGCCCCCGGCTCCGCTGCGCCTCGAGGATGGCGAGCGCCCGCGCGCGGAAGCGCGGCAGGGCGAGCAGGGTGGCCACCACCAGGTAGGCCCACGAAAACGACCAGCCGCGCTCGGCAACCGCATCCACGAACCTTGCCGGTGAGAACGCGGCATAGAGCGCGAGCGAGGCGGTGGCGATGGCGCCAAGACGGCATGCCTGCGTGACCGCCAGCGCCAGGCCGTCGCGCGAGAGCGAGAGGCCCAGCACCGTCACCTGATCGCCCTTGCCAAGCACTCCGTGCAACAGAAAGAGGAAGAGCCACAGCGGCGCGAGTGGCAACAGCGCGCGAAGCGCGGCTCGCCCGGCGCCGGCGGCCACGACCGCCAGCACCGTCGCGGCGTAGAGTGCCGCGGCCGTCCGAGGACCCGGCGCCGCCACGGCCAGAACCGCCACGCAGAGGGTGAGCACCAGCGGGGTGAATGGATGGAGGCGGCCAGCCCCCGTCCCGGATATTGGCGTCACCGCCCGATGGCTCGTGCGGCCCGGGGGAAGCGTCCAATCATCCGGTTGGGCAACGACCGCACCAGGGAGCCGACGACCAGAAAGGCGACCGCCTTGTCCGCCAGGTCGAGCGCCAGGCTCGAAGCGGTGACGGCCACCGGGAGTGAGAGGCCGAGCTGCCGGAGGATCGTGACCACCGCGGTGGTTCCCGTGGCGGTGACCCCCTTGAACAGCACATAGCTGATGATGGAGGAGAGCACGCCGGCCACGGCACCGGTCAGGACACCCCACGCGATGCTCCGGCCGGCGGACCGAAACCCGGCCTGCGAGGCGGCGACCCCCGCCAGCACGGCAATCACCACCTGAATGAGGCCGAATGGGATCCACTGGTAGCCGTTGATGAGCCCGAACAGCACCTGTCCAATGACGCCGGCCAGGATTCCGACGGCAGGGCCGGCCAGGACCGTGGCGAGAATCGTCCCGATCGAGTCGAGGTAGAGCGGCAGCCCCATCGCGTTGACGAGCCCGCCGATGACCAGGTTGATGGCGATCGCGGCAGGGAGCAGGGCCAGGAGACGGGCGTTCACGGGACTCCTGAGGTGAGAGGCGGAGACGGGCGCAACTTGGGTCGGGCGCTCTCCGGGGTTAGAATCTTAGGTGTTCGATCACCCCCGGCAACCCTGCCGGTATTCAACCTTCGAGCCTCCCGTGACCCGCCAAATTGTTCGGTACTCCCTCGGTGTCCTCTTCGGCGTGCTCCTGGCCTCCCCTTTGGCCGCCCAGACCGCCGCTCCTTCCCTCGACCAAGCCGCCACGCGCGCCCAGACCGACGTCAAGGTCCTCGCGGCCGACGAACTCGGCGGCCGCCTGACCGGCACCGCCGGCGCCGACTCGGCCGCGGCCTACGTCGCGCGGCGCTTTGCGCAAATCGGGCTGCAGCCAGCCCCCGGCGGGTGGTTTCAGCCCTTCACGGTTTCCAAGGACGCCCCAGCCGTCCAACACGCGAACCTTGGCGAACTGCACGGGAAGAATGTCATCGGCATCATTCCCGGACGCGACCCTGCGCTCCGGAATGAGACCGTCATCATCGGCGCCCACTACGATCACCTGGGGCTCGGTGGCTTCGGCTCCCTCGATCCCGACAGCACCGGCCGGGTCCACAATGGCGCGGACGACAACGCCTCCGGTACGGCTGCACTGTTTACCATCGCGACGATCCTGCAGGCGGCACCGACGGCCCGGACGATCGTGTTCATCGCCTTCAGCGGTGAGGAGCTCGGGCTCCTCGGCTCTGACTACTACGTCAAGCATCCGATCTACCCGCTCAGCGCCACCGAGGCGATGATCAATCTCGACATGGTGGGCCGGCTCAAGAACGACAAGCTCATCGTCTACGGCACGGGCACCGCCACCGAATTCCCCGCGCTGCTCGACTCGCTCAACTGGCACGCCAAGTTTGACCTCCGCCCACAACCGGAGGGGTACGGCCCGAGCGACCAGACCTCGTTCTATGCGGCCAAGATCCCCGTCCTTCACTACTTCTCCGACCTCCACGGCGACTACCACCGGAGCACCGACGACTGGGACAAGATCAACGCCCAGGGGCTGGTGCGGATTGCGGACTTCGCGGCCGCAATGGCGACGACGCTCGGCAACCGGCCGTCGCGCCTGACCTTCGTCGATGTCCCGCCGCCGGCCCCCAAGGGCGGCGCCGCCGCCACGTCCGGCTACGGCGCATATCTCGGCACGGTGCCGGACATGGCCTCCGGCGAGAGCGGGGGCGTGCTGATCACCGGTGTGTCGAAGGGCAGCCCCGCCGAAGTGGGAGGAATGAAGGGTGGCGACAAGATCATCAAGATTGGCGACTATGACGTCGCCGACCTGGCGGGGATGACCGATGCGCTCCGTGCCTACCGGCCAGGCGACAAGGTCGTCATCGTGGTGGTGCGCGACGGGAAGACCATGGGCCTGGATGTGACGCTGGGCAAGCGCGGCGGATGAGCGGGCCGGTGCTGGATGCCGATCGCGTCGTCGCCGCGCTCCGCGGCGCGTTTACGCACGATGTCGGCCGCCAGGGCCTGCTCCAACTCGCCGCCGACCGGATTCGCGAGGCGGGTCCGCCGTACACCTCGGTCTACCTCTACATGCTCCACGGCTCGGAGTTGGTGCTCGAGGCGTGGAGCGGCCGGGCCACCGACCATACCCGCATCGCCGTCGGAACCGGCGTCTGCGGCACCGCGGTGGCCACCGGGCAGGACCAGAACGTCGGTGATGTGCAGGCCGTCGGGAACTACCTCGCCTGCAATCTGGACACCCGCTCGGAACTTGTCGTGTTGATCCGGCGTGGGGCGGCCATCCTCGGGCAGATCGATATCGACAGCGACGTCCCCGACCCCTTCACCCCGGCGGAAGAAGCAGCCGTCCGCCAGGTGGCGGACGCCCTCGCCGTCCTGCTGTGAGAGCCTGGTCCTCTTCCCGCTTCTCCGTCGCGCTCCCCGCAGGACACCGTTTCCCAATCGCCAAGTACCAGGCGGTCCGCGACGGCGTGGTCGCGCGGGGCCTCCTCCCGGCCGACGCCATCCACGAGCCTGAGCGGGTCGAGCGAACGGCGCTGGTGCTGGTCCATACCTCTGAATACGTGGCATCGATCGAAGACGGAACGCTGCCGGAATCCGCCGTGCGCCGCCTCGGTTTTCCCTGGGGTCCTGGCCTCCGCGAGCGATCGTTCCGCACCGTGCAGGGCACCGTTGAGGCCGCCCGCGACGCGCTCGCAACGGGCGCCGGGATCAATCTGGCGGGTGGGACGCACCACGCCTTTGCCGAGCGAGGCGAGGGGTTCTGCGTCTTCAACGACGTCGCCGTGGCCACGAGGGTCCTCCAGCGCGAGGGGCAGCTCCGCCGTGTGGCGGTGATCGATCTCGATGTGCACCAGGGCAACGGTACTGCCCGGATTTTCGAGGGCGACGAGGACGTCCACACCTTTTCAATGCACGGCGAGCGCAACTACCCCTTTCATCGTGAACAGAGCCGGCTCGACGTGGAGTTGCCCGATGGCGCCGGGGACGACAGCTACCTCGCCACCCTCGACCGGCATCTGGACGAGGTGCTGGATGAGGCGGCCCCCGAACTCGTCTTCTACCTGGCCGGTGCCGATCCCTTTGCGGGTGACCGATTCGGTCGGCTCGGCCTCTCCGTGGATGGGCTTCGGGCGCGGGATCGCCGCGTCTTCGACGCCTGCGCGCGGCGCGGTCTGCCGGTCGCCGTCACCCTGGCCGGCGGCTACGCCGAGCGCATGGAAGACATCGTGACCATCCATGCCAATACGGTGGAGGAACTGCGTGCCGCATTCGGTTGAGACCTGCATGCGCGATGTGCGCGGCATAACCCTCTTCGAACGACGGGTGGGCAGTGGGCCGGCCACCATCGTCCTGCATGGCGGACCGGGCGCGCACCACGATTACCTCCTTCCGGGCTTCGACGCGCTGGCCACCGGTCGCACGCTGATCTACTACGATCAACGCGGCGGAGGACGCTCCGCGGTGCCGCGCGAGGTTCCGGTCGGTTGGCGGGAGCAGGTGGCGGACCTCGAAGCGCTTCGGCAGATCTGGGGCTTGGAACGCCTGACCCTGGCCGGATATTCCTGGGGCGGGCTCCTGTCGCTGCTCTACGCAACGGAGCACCCTGATCGGGTGGAACGACTCGCCCTCGTCTCCCCCGCCCCGGCATGGCGGGCGGCCCGGGCGGCGTTTGAGGACCGCTTGTCGGCGCGCACCATGGCCCCGGCGCTGCAGGAGGAGCGTGTCGCCCTCCGGGCCAGCGGCCTGCGCGAGCGTGACCCCGACGCCTATCAGCGTCGAGTATTCGAGCTCTCCGTGGCCGGATATTTCCATGACCCCGCCAAGGTGACCGGACTCACCCCCTTTCGGGTGACCGGTCGCACGCAACAGGAAGTCTGGGACAGCCTCGGCGACTACGACCTGAGGCCAGCCCTGGCCGGCCTGCGCCTCCCCGCCATTGTCCTGCACGGCGACGACGACCCGATTCCCGCGGAGTCCGCCCGGGCCCTCGCCGAGACGATCAACGCGCCGTTCCACCTCCTGGCAAACTGCGGGCATGTGCCCTATGTCGAGGCGTTCGAGGAGTTCCGCCGGCTCCTCGACGGCTTCCTTCCCGCCTGATCGCTGTTGCGCCCCGCACAGGGCGGCAGCATCCTTCCCCCATGACCATCGAGCCGCCGCGCAGCCGCATTGCCCTCGTTATCGGATCCGGCGGCGTCAAGTGCGCCGCGGCGCTCGGCCTTCAACAGGCGCTCCGCGACGAGGGAATCAACATCGACCTGGTGGTGGGGTGCAGCGCGGGCTCCATCTACGCCTCCGCCGCCGCGCTTGGCTGGACGGTCGGCGAAACCATCGACCTGACCATGCGCCTCTGGACCCGGGAGACCACCTCGCGCCCGCGGCGGATCGCGCTCCTCCGCGCCGCCTTCCCACGCCTCTTCGGCTTCTCGACCGATTTCTCCTTTCGCGACGATCGTCTCCTCAACGAACGACTGCAGACCGCATTCGGGGCGCGCACCTTTGGCGACACACAGATTCCCCTCTATATCACCGCCACCCATTTCCACACTGGCCTCCAGGTGGTGCTGTCGGAGGGGCTGCTCTGGGAAGCGATGCGCGCGAGCGTGGCGATCCCGTTTGTCTTTGCCCCGAAGCGCATCGGTACGGATCTCCTGATGGATGGCTTCCTGTCCGACCCATTGCCTGTCAACGTCGCCATCCAGGAGCGAGCCGGCGTGATCCTGGCGATGGGGTTCGAGAGTCCCAGTCTCAGTCGCTTCACCAGTCCGATGCGACTCGGGCTCCAGCTGACAGGCATCATGTCCAACAATCTCCTTCGCTCGCGGTTCGCCTTCCACAACCTCACCCACTTCACCGAGGTGATTCCGATCTTGCCGGAGTTCAAACAGCGGGTGGGCATCTTCGACACGAACAAGATCCCCTATGTCATCGAGGAGGGCCGGCGGGCGGCCATGCCGCATATCCCCTATATCCGCAAGCTGCTGGCGGAGGTGCCGGCGTGAGCGACAAGACCGCCGACGCGCCTGCCCAGATCCTCGTCGTGGATGACGTCGAGATGAACCGCGACCTCCTCGCCCGCCGAGTTCGGCGGCTCGGGCACGAGATCCTGCTGGCGGAGGACGGCGTACAGGCGCTGGAAACGCTGCGGACCCGGCCCGTCGATGTCGTGTTGCTGGACATCATGATGCCGAACCTGAACGGCTACGAAGTGCTGGAGGCGATGGCGGCCGACGAGTTGCTCCGGCAGGTGCCGGTCATCATGATCTCCGCCATCGACGAAAAGGAGAGCATCGCCCGCTGCATTGAACTGGGTGCCGACGACTACCTCCCGAAGCCGTTCGATCCGCTGATCCTGCAGGCGCGCCTCGGCGCCTCGCTCGCCCGCAAGCGTCTGCGCGAGCGGGAGCAGCTCTACCAGAAGAGCCTGGTGCGGGAGCTCGAGATCGGCAGGGAGATCCAGGCGCATTTCCTCCCGGCCAGCCTGCCAGCGATGAACGGCTTCGAGTTCGCCGCACGCCTCCGCTCAGCCAAGCTCGTCGGCGGGGATTTCTATGACCTCTTCCCGCTGGCCGGCGGAAACGAAATGGTGGTGGCGATCGGGGACGTCTGCGACAAGGGCGTCGGCGCCGCCCTGTTCATGGCCCTCTTCCGAAGCCTGCTCCGCGCGCTGGCGGAACAATCCGACGGCGTCCGGTGGAGCGATCGCGGCACGACCCGGGAGCGGCGCCGGGACTCCGGGCCCCGCGCGGCCGCCGTGACGAATCATCTGCTTCGGACCATCACTCTCGTCAACGACTACGTCGCCGGCACCCACGGCAGTTCGAACATGTTCGCCACCGTTTTCTTCGCCATCGTGGACAGCGACACCGGCCTGGTGCAGTACATCAACGCGGGGCAAGAGCCGCCGGTCGTCGTGGGGCCGCACGGCACGCGCGAGCTCCCACCCACGGGCCCGGCGCTCGGCCTGATGCCGGGGCTGCCGTTCACAGTGGCACACACGACGCTCGCCCCAGGCGAATCGCTGGTCGCCTGGACCGATGGTGTCACCGAGGCCAGGACCGACGCAGGCGAAGAGTTGTTTGGGGAAGCACGCGCGTTGGAGACCGTACAGGCAGGAGGGCTCTCAGCCGAGGAGACGCTCGACGGGTTGCTCGCTGCGGTGGACCAGTGGGCCGGCGGGGCCGAGCAGTCGGATGACATCACCCTCCTGGCCGTACGCCGCCTTCCGGGCGAGTCCTAGCCGCCGAAGCTCGCTACCGCGGCATCGACGTCGGGATAGAGTTTAAGGATGCTGGTGAAGCCGCTGAGTTCCAGTACCTTGCGCACGTTGTCCCGCACCGCCGCGAGGCGGACATCGCCGCCGCGGCTTCGGGCGTCCTTGACCACCGCCAGCAAGACGCGGAGACCCGCGCTGCTGGTGTAGTCGACCCCTGCCAGCGACACGACCATCTGGTGCCCCCCCTCCGCCACCTCACCGCCCAGCACCCGGCTCAACTCGGCTGACGTGAGGCCGTCCACGTTTCCATTCACTCCGGCGACGGTCACCTGACCGCGTCGTTCGACTTCGATTTGCATGGCGCCTTGCCCCAGCGTAGTGGTAGGAAGCGATCCGGCAGCCCCGAATCGCTTGATCATCGTCAGTTCGTTGCCGCGCTCACCAAGATCGCGGTGCCGCACCTCGTCCATCAACTTGCCGACCAGGTGCCAGCCCAGCCCGCCGATCCGTCGATCCGCCCATTCGGATCCAAGATCCGGTGCCGGCGCCTGCACGGGAGCGAAGGGTGTGCCCTCGTCCTGCACCGTCAGGGTGAGCGCGCCAGGTTCCACGCGCGCGCGCAGCACCAGCGGGCCCGGCGCCCCCTCGGGATAGGCGTGGTTGATCACGTTGATCAGCACCTCTTCCGCGGCCAGCCGCACGTCGTGCTCCCCCTCGTCACCCGCCCCCGACTCGCGCGCGGCGTGGACCGCCACGTCCAGCAGTCCGGCCAGGGCATCCAGGCGCGCCACCGTGTGCACCACCCGCACAAGTGTCATGCGACTACTTCGACCGCCCGCAGGCCCGCAGCGCATTCGGCGTCAAGCCGAAGACGGCGCGAAACGCCGTCGAGTCGGCCGCCGGCATGCTGCCCAGGAACGTGGCGGGCCCTGACGGTGCCTCGAGGCAGAGCTCGCCAACCCGTACCGGGAGCCGTGCACGGAGTCTCGACTCCGCGGCGGAAGACTCGGGAGCCAACGGCGCTGCCACCGTCGAGGCTCTGGCTGCAAAAAAGGCGACGGCCGCGCCGAGAGCTTTCTTCTTGCTCACATGCGCCTGCCCCTCCGCGAGACGGAGGTTGCCCAGTCGAAGAGAGTCCGACTGAACTTCGGTGATGCCGACCAGCCGGACAGCCAGGGGAGACTGCTTCTTGCCGACCAGCGTCAGCTCCACGACCGCACCGCCACCGGCCGCCCAGACGGACGCGGAGCTGACGGAGAGGTCGCTCACCTTCCCACCACAGCCTGGCTTCGTCGCGCAGGGCTGGTACCCGGCGAGCGCGGCCCTGATCGGATCGGCAAGCACCGAGGCGGGCACGTCCACCGAGAATGGAAGGTCGAGGTTCTGCAGGGGCGGAGTGCCGAGGGCGGATGCCAGGGCGTTGCGCAGGCTGCTGACCTTGACCGTCGCACGCAACCGCTGCTCCACGAATCCTTTCCGCCGGCGGTCGCGGCGCGCGCCGTCACCGAGGCCGCCACGGAATAGGCCCCGGCGCCTGGCACCGCCGCGACCAGCGTTGACCCGACCTGGTCGGTGGCATACTTCTGCCCCGCCGTATCGGTCACGCTCAGCGCCCACTCGCCCGAGGTGGACCCTGCCGTCTCGATCACCAGTTGATCGCGATCGGCGGCCCCGCCCCCGAGGGAAATCCAGGCCTGCCCCCGGGCCATCGTGGCGGCCTGCGCGTCCGTCCGGTTCAGCGTCGTGCAGCTCAACGTCGCCTTGGTGCGCCAGAAGCCGCGCTGTGCCGTGGCGGTGGCGTTGAGGGTGAATCCCACTGTGCCCTTGCCCGCATCGGGCGTCACCAGGACCACCGACCGTGCCATGGAGGCCCGCCAATCGGTGCCGCAGGCCTTGTTCTTTTCGTCGCCTAGCGCATCGCCCTTGAGTTCAAAGACCTGCCCGCGCGTGCCGGACACCTCGCGGAAGTAGCGGGTGCTGGTCTCCGCCGTCGCCGAGCCATCCACCCAGCCGTTGCCGGTCGCGACACCCTCGAACGACGGTGCCGGGGCCGGCTCCACCATGACGGGGGGTACCTCCGCGGGTGCCACGGCGGGAGCCGGCGCCTCGACGGCGGTTCCCGATCCACCGCTGCTGCACGCCAGCGCGCCTATCAGGAGCAGGAAGGCGGCGTGCGAACGCCGAAACGATGTGGTCACGGCGTCGCTCCAAGGAGGGTGGTGATCTTCAGCAGGAGGCGGTCCATTTCAACCGGCTTTGTATCGTAATCGTTGCAGCCCGCCTCGATGGCACGCTCCCGGTCGCCGGACATGGCGTGCGCGGTCAGTGCGATCACGCGGACATCGGCGATGTCGGGGTCGGCACGGAGGCGGCGCGTCGCCTCCCAGCCGTCGATGCCCGGCAGGCTCATGTCCATCAGGACCAGGTCGGGCCGCTCGGCGCGCACCAGTTCGAGGCCGCGCTCGCCGTCCTCGGCGACGACGACGGTGTAGCCCCGTCGCGTGAGCCGGCGGGAGAGCATGTCCCGGTTCAGTTCGTTGTCTTCTACCAGCAGGATCTTGGCCACCGCCTACCCCTCCCCCGCGCCGGCTTCTGAGAGCAGGCGCTTCATCTCTGATACCAGCGCCTCGCTGTCCAGATGGTCCTTGTCGAAAACGCGGGCGACGTGCGTCGAGAGATGCTCGCGCTCCTCCGCGGTCAGGTCGTGTGCCGTGACCACCACCACCGGCACCTGTTCGCCCCCCTCACGGCCGCGCAGCGCCGCAAGAAATTCAAACCCATTCATTTCCGGCATCATCAGGTCGAGCAGGATGAGGTCGGGGAGGCCCCGACCGAGCGCCTCGAGTCCTTCCAGCCCGTTCCGCGCCTCGTTGACCTCCCACGACTCGCTGCGGAGCAGCTCCCGCATCCGGTCTCGCGCCGCATCGTCGTCATCGACGACAAGGGCGCGCCCGCCCCCCTCGTGCCGAAAGCGACGGATCACCCGGACCAGGCGCTCCCGGTCCACCGGCTTGGTCAGGTATTCCGACGCGCCGAGCGAAAAGCCGAGGTTCTTGTCGTCAATGATGGTCAGCATCACGACCGGGATCTTCGCCAGGTCGGGATCCGCCTTGAGCGTTCGCAGCACGTTCCAGCCGTCACTGCCGGGCATCATCACGTCGAGCGTGATCACGGCGGGCTTGAGCTGGCGGGCCAGCGCGATCCCTTCCTCCCCGTTCAACGCCGGAATGACGGCGATCCCCTCTTTCTCAAGGGTGCGCCGCACCAGGTCGTGCATGGCCGGGTCATCGTCGATGACGAGGACCATCCCCTTCGGGCCCGCCATGAGCGCCACGTGATCACTGGTGACGGGGCGCGCCGCAACCTCCGCGGGGAGCACCAGCGTGAAGGTCGAACCCTGGCCTTGCACGCTCTCCACCGTGACGGTGCCGCCCATCAGCTCGGCGAACCGCTTGGTGATCGTCAGGCCAAGGCCTGTACCCCCGTACTTGCGGGTCGTGGACGCATCCGCCTGTGTGAAGGGCTGAAAGAGCCGTTGCACCTGTTCCGGGGTCATGCCAATGCCGCTGTCCTGTACCGCCATCCGCACCCAGCGCTGCCCGTCGACCACCTCCGCCCGCACCCGCAGGGTCACCGTGCCGGCGTCGGTGAACTTCGACGCGTTGCTCAGCAGGTTGAAGAGCGACTGCCGCAGCTTGGTCATGTCCGCGTGAATGCTTCCGACGTCATCGGGGCAGTCGACGACAAGGGTGTTGTGCTTCTGTGCGACCAGCGGCTGAATCGTGCTGACCACATCCTCGAGCATCGCCCGCACGGCGAACGTTTCGAGGTAGAGGTCCATCTTCCCCGCCTCGACTTTCGAGAGATCGAGGATGTCGTTGATCAACTGCAGGAGGTGCCGGCCGGCACCGTGAATCTTCCGGAGGTCCGGCACGAGGTCATCGAGCTGGCGATCCTCCGCTTCTTCCTCGAGAATCTCGCTGTACCCGATGATCGCGTTGAGCGGGGTCCGGAGTTCGTGGCTCATGTTGGCGAGGAAGCGGCTCTTTGCCTTGTTGGCCACGTCGGCCGCTTCCCGCGCCTGGCCAAGCGCAGCATTGCTCTCCTCGAGTTCACGTGTCCGCAGCTTGACCTTGTCCTCGATGGTGGCATAGGTCTGCCGCAGGTCCGCCGCCATCCGGTTGAAGGCGCCGGCCAGCGCGCCGACCTCATCGCGGCTCCGGACCTTCACTTCCTGCGGCCACTCCCCCTCGCCGAGGCGCGACACGGCGGCATGAATGGCGCGGAGGGGGCGGAGCATGCCGCGGGTGAGCACAAAGAGCAGCAGGGAGGATCCCAGGGCGATCAGGAGCACCAGCGGTACCAGCCCTTCCGCCACCTGCCGCGAGGCGTCCTTCGCCGCAGCCGCAAACGGGGCATACGGCGTCGCCGCGTAGAACACGCCGAGGATCGCCGTGTTCGTGCCTGTTTCCCGAATCGGCCAGTAGAGCGTCCAGTCGTCCTCGCCGATGGTGGCCCGGCCGTCGACGACCTCCCCCTGGGCCAGGGCCAGGCCAGCCGCGACCGGCTCCCCGGTTTCCGGATCGCGCGACGGCATCACCGTGAGCGGGCCGGCTGTCACCGTCAGGGTGTCACTGGTCGCCAAGCGGAGCGCCCGATCGTTGCCGGCGCGCTGCGCGATGCTGAGCTTGGTGCCCGTCAGGCGCGACAGCTCCACCAGCGCCGCGGTTACCTCGGCGTTGCCGTAGATGGGGGCGCGGCCCTTGAAGAGCTGGGTGGTCAGGGTCTCGGCGGGAGCGGCTGGCCCGGCACCGAAAATCAGCGGCGTCCCCGCCGCCATTTGCCACGGGCCGGGGAACCGTTCGTCGAAGATGCGCTGGGCGATGCCGAGATTGGTGGTCAGCCGGGTGCTTGCCTGGGAGAGTTGGAGACGCACAAGTTCAGCGTCGGACCGCTTCAGGGCAAACCAGCCGGTAAGGGCGAGCGCGCCAATCACGACCGCCGACACGACCAGCGCCACCTTGGTGGCGATGCTGCGGGTCTTGACCACCGCCGCCTCCGTCAGAAAAAACCTCGCGACCACCCCGAGGCGTCAAGCTACCGATACCTGAGGCCTCTCGCCAGAGGGATTATGTTTCGGTAATGGATCGGCCGACGCCGTTTGAACTCGTCTTTTCCGGGCTGGCGCCGGAACACTTCCCCGGCATTCGGGACGCCCTCGCCGCGGCCAAGGCCGACCCCGCCAATCGCGACGCCTTCCTGCTGACCCTCCCCGCCATGACCCTGCTCCGCGAGTTGCGTCCCGACGAGGGCGGTGCGGATGGCGGGCTCGACGAACTGACGGCCCTGCTTCACCATGTCTACCTGTTCTGGGCTTCAGGGCGGACGGTCTGGTCGCTCGCCACCCCCGAGCTGCGGCGCCTGCTCGCGGAGGGAGTCGCCAGCGGGAGCACCGGCGCGCCCGCCGGACCCGGATACCTTCAGTTCCCCGAGCGGCTGATCTGGGCCTCCCTCTCCAATCCCGGGCCATGGGAGCCCCTCGACGGCTGCTTCGTCCATACCGGGCACGACGGGCACCTCCGCGTGCTTGGGATCTTCGGGGTGCACGCCGCGCGGGACGGTTTCACCGTGGCGGAGGCGGGCGGCACGCCCACTGGGCGCGACGTCCGTCACGATGGCACCCCGCTCTTTGCCCCGTCACTCGACGGCGGCGCCTTCGCCGGCCTCCACTCGGTGGTCGAGCCGGACGAATTGGTGGACCTGGCGGCGCGTGTGCTTGCCCATCCTGCGCTCATAAGCGCCCAATCGGAGGATGCATGACCGACCGGCTGGAGAAGCGCGCGGTCGCCGACGCCCTGGAGCAGATCGCCTCGTTCATGGAACTCAAGGGCGAGAACCTCTTTCGGGTCCGGACCTTCAAGACGGTCGCCCGAGCGGTTGGGGGGCTGCCCGAGACGCTGCAGCAGGCGCTGCAAGACGGCTCGCTCGCCGCCACCAAGGGAGTCGGGCCGGCCACGCTCGAGGTCATCAACGAACTGGCCAGCACCGGCCGGAGCGCTCTCCTCGAGGAGCTGCGGGGCCAGGTCCCTCCCGGGCTGGTCGAGATGCTGTCGATCTCGGGTCTCGGTGTCGCCAAGATCCGGCAGATTCACGAGACGCTGGGCATCGACTCGCTCCCCGAACTCGAAGCCGCCGCCCTGGACGGTCGGCTGGCCGCCCTCCCGCGGTTCGGACAGAAGACCGCCGACAACATCCGCAAGAGCATCGCCTTCCTCCGCCAGGCCAGCGCCTTCCGCCTGGCCCACCACGCGGCCGAGGAGGCGCGCGCCCTGACCGAAGCGCTCAGCCGAGTGCCCGGTGTCCTGCACGCGACGGCGGCCGGTGACGTGCGGCGCCGCTGCGAGGTGGTCCGCGAAGTGGTCATCGTCGTCACGGCCGAGGTGCCCGCCGCCGACATTTTTGCCCGCCTGAGCCAGGTGCCGAGCGTCCACGAATTTGCCGGGCAGGACGAGCGTCACGTGACCCTGCGCTTCGTCGGTGGCACCAGCGCCCAGATCATCGTCACGCCCCCGCTGAACGCCGGCGCCGTACTGGTGCAGGCGACGGGCAGCGATGCCCACGTGCGCCAGCTCGAGGAGCGGGCGGCCGCCCGTGGCTGTACCCTGCGCGGCGCGGCGCTCTGGCGTGGCAGCGAGTTCGTGCCGACGCCGGACGAGGCCGCTCTCTACCAGGCACTCGACCTGCCCTGGATTCCACCGGAGTTGCGCGAAGGGGGCGGAGAGATCGCCGCCGCCGCGGATCACGTGCTTCCCACACTGATCGAGGAGGCAGACCTCCGCGGTTTCCTCCATTGCCACACCAACTATTCCGACGGATCCAACTCCGTGGCCGACCTTGCCCGCGGGGTCCGGGACGCCGGCTACGAGTGGATCGGGATCACCGATCACAGCCAGTCCGCGGCCTACGCAGGCGGACTCTCGCCCGAGTCGCTGATGCGCCAGGCGGCCGAAATTGCGGAGGTCAGGACCGGGATGCCGGGATTCCGGATCCTGCACGGCATCGAGGCCGACATCCTGGTCGACGGTCGCCTGGACTACGAGAACGACGTTCTCGCCAAACTCGATTTCGTGATTGGCTCGATCCACAGCCGCTTCAACCTCAGCGGCCCGGAAATGACGGCGCGCGTCCTCACCGCGCTCGACAACCCCTACCTCACCATCCTGGGCCACCCCACCGGGCGCCTCCTCCTTTCGCGCGACGCCTACGCGATCGCCCTCGAGGCGATCTTCGCCAAAGCCGGGGCGGTCGGCGTGGCCATCGAGATCAACGCCGACCCGCACCGGCTCGATCTCGACTGGCGTGTGTTGCGCAGCGCGCGCGCCCACGGCGTCATGATTTCCATCGGCTCGGATGCGCACAACCTGGCGGGCCTCGGCAATGTTCCCTACGGCGTCGGGATTGCCCGCAAGGGATGGCTCGGGCCCGACGAGGTGCTGAACACCCGCACGGCTGAAGGATTTCTGGCGTTCGGAAGCGCCCGGCGAGGCTGAGTGGCCCGCGAATCCGCATCGGCGCGCGCCGCCAGAGCCAGGAGGATTCTCGCCACGCTCGAGCGGGCCTACCCCGACGCGCACTGCGCGCTGGACCATGCGGACCCCTATCAGCTCCTCGTCGCGACCATCCTCTCGGCGCAGTGCACCGACGCCCGGGTCAACCTGGTGACGCCGGCACTCTTCGCGCGGTTTCCCGATGCCGCGGCGCTCGCCGACGGAACCCAGGACGAAGTGGAGGACCTGATCCGGTCCACTGGCTTTTTCCGCACCAAGGCGAAAAACCTCCTCGCCATGGCGGCGGCCCTCGTGGCGCGCCACGGCGGCGAGGTGCCGGACAGCATGGCGGAGTTGCGCGACTTGCCCGGCGTCGGCCGCAAGACCGCCAACGTGATTCTCGGAAACGCCTTCGGCCGCAATGACGGGATCACGGTCGACACCCACGTCGGACGGATCACACGCCTGCTGAAGCTGACATCAGCCACCGACCCGGAAAAAGTGGAGCGGGACCTGATGGCCCTCTTCCCCCAGGCGAAGTGGACGCTCCTGTCCCATTTGCTCATCAGCCACGGCCGCGCCATCTGCGTCGCGCGCCGCCCGAACTGCGCCGCGTGTCCGATCGCGATGGAATGCCCCAGCGCCAGGCGAGCCGCGCATGGATAGCAAGCGCGCGCCGGCCAACCGGCCGCTCATCTTCATCTTCCTGACCGTCTTTCTCGACCTGCTCGGGGTGGGGATTCTTGTCCCCGTCATTCCCTATATCGTGGCGGAGTTCCGCAGCGACGCGCTCACCGTCGGGCTCCTCAGCCTGACTTTCGCCGCCGCGCAGTTCCTGGCCAGCCCCGTCCTCGGTGCCATCTCCGACCGCGTCGGACGGCGGACCGTCCTCCTGCTGAGCGTGTTCGGCACCGGCGTCGGCTACTTCCTCTTCGGCTTCGCCCAGACGCTCTGGCTCCTGTTCCTGGCCCGGCTGCTCGACGGCTTCACCGGCGGCAACATCTCGACTGCCCAGGCGTACATCGCCGATGTGTCCGCGCCCGAGGACCGCGCCAAGAACTTTGGCCTGGTCGGGGCCGCCTTCGGGCTCGGGTTCATCATCGGTCCGGCCCTCGGCGGCATTCTCAGCCACTGGAGCCTGCGGGCGCCGGCGTTTGCCGCGGGCATCCTCTCCCTGGCGACCATGACGCTCGGGTACTTCATCCTCCCGGAATCGCTGCCGCCGGCCAAGCGGACCCGCACCCCCTTCCGGCTCGCCGACCTGCACCCCCTCGGTCACCTTGGCGAGGCCATCCGCCGACCGGGCGTCCGGCGGATCTTCGTGGCGTTCTTCGCCATCAGCTTCGCAATGGCGGGGCTCCAGTCGAACTACGCCGTCTACACCCGGGAACAGTTTGGCCTCGGACCACAGGGAACGGCCTGGCTCTTCACCATGGTCGGAATCATCAGCGTCCTGGTGCAAGGTGTCCTACTGCGCCGAATCCCGACCTCGGGTCGTGAGCGGGCCATCGCGATGGGCGGATTGACGGTGATGGCGCTGGGCTTCGCCGGCACCGCCTTCGCCCCCGCCGTCCGCTGGCTCTACCCGGCCACGGCCCTGCTCGCCTTCGGCAACGCCTCCGCCGCCCCGATGCTCACCGCCGAAGTGTCGCGAAGCGTCAGTGGCGCCGAACAGGGGAAGATCCTGGGCTCCATGCAGTCGGTGGCCAGTCTGACACGGATCCTCGGGCCGCTCTGGGCAGGCCTGGCGTTCGACCATGTCGGGTACGGCGCGCCATACTGGACCGGTGCGCTCTGGGTGGTCGCGGGGCTGGCCGCCGCCTCGCTATCTTTCCGTCCGGCCGATCGGGCCCCACTGACCTCTTGACTCACTTCCTACGGACTCCCTGATGAAGACCGCCACCATCGTGACCAGCCGCGGCACCATCGTCGCCGACCTCTTTGACGATGAGACCCCGGGCACGGTCGCCAACTTCGAGAAGCTGGCCAACGAGAAGTTCTACGACGGCACCCGCTTTCACCGGGTCATCCCGAACTTCATGATCCAGGGGGGCGACCCGCTCAGCCGGGACGCGAACAACCCGCGCGTCGGCACCGGCGGCCCCGGCTACACCATCAAGTGCGAAACAGATAAGAACACCCACCGGCACGTCGCCGGCACGCTGTCGATGGCGCACGCGGGCAAGAATACCGGCGGCAGCCAGTTCTTCATCTGCCATTCGCCACAGGGGCACCTCGATCGCGTCCATACCGTCTTCGGGCAAGTCACCGACGGCATGGATATCGTGAACGCGATTCAGAAGAACGACGTCATCGAGTCGATCCGCGTCGGATGAGCTTGCGGCTCGATTTTGCGGTCATCGCCGACTACGCCCTGGTCGACCAGCAGGGCAAGCTCTCCGTGCTCGGCATCTTCCAGCACGTTTGGGTGGCCGAATTCCCGACCGTCCACCCGCGGACCCACCTGGTGCTGCGGGTCCGCGGGCGCCGCACCGACATCGGCACCCACGCGATCCGGATCCGGTTCGTCGATGAGGATGACACCGAACTGCTGGGTGGCGAGGGAAGCGTCCAGTTCGGCGAGCCGCCCGCCGGTGTCACCGAAGTTGAGGCGGGGGCGGTGCTTGTCTTCGACGTGCCCCTCCCCCGGGCCGGTGCCTTTGCCTTCGAAATCTCCCTCGATGGAGCTGGCGTGACCCGGGTCCCCCTGACGGCAAGCCAGGCCAAGGCCATTGGCGCCCACTGAGTCGTTAGCCGACTTGCCGGGTCGGGTATGAAAGTCGGCTTTGACAACCCTTTCCTTCGCACGATATGTTTTTGCTGTCTCTCCCGCCGGGTTCGCCCGGAGCGTCCCTGAAGTCGTCCCGAATTGGAGTCCACGTATGCGACGGTTCCAGGTTTGGATTGCCGCCGGGGTATTGACCGCCATTCTGGTCATGCCACGTTCGGCCGAAGCCCAAGGGTTTAGTGTCAATGAACAGGGTTCGTGCGCCATGGGCCGCGGCGGCACCGGCGTGGCCTCACCCTGTGCCGACGGCTCGGCCATCTTCTACAACCCTGCGGGGTTGATCCTCCCCAACGGCAAGGGCGTAGTCAGCGGTGGCGCCACGATGATCCGCGCGACGGGCGACTTCACCAACAGCGCCACCGGTGAGGTCAGCAGTCTCGTCGAGCAGACCCACCCGGTCCCGGCCGTCTACGTGGGATACGGCGTGACCGATGAGGCGACCATCGGCTTCGGCATCTTTGCCCCGTACGGCCTGGCCATCGAATGGCCGGACGACGCCCAGGGCCGCTTTCTCGGCTATTACAGCTCGGTCAAGGGCATCTACTTCCAGCCCACCTTCGGCCTCAAGGCCGGCAAGCGCCTGAGCTTCGGCATCGGGCTCGACATCGCCAGCTCCAGCGTCGAGCTCAAGCAGCGGGTGGACCTCGCCGACCAGCTGGTGCCCGGCGGCGGCGGAATCACCTTCGCCAACCTCGGCATCGCCTACGGGACGGACTTTGCCAACGTGCAGCTGACCGGCAACGACCTCTCGACCGGCTTTCACCTCGGCGCCATCGCCCAGGTCACCGACAACCTCTCCTTCGGCATCCGGTATCTCTCGAAGCAGACGGTCAACATCGATGACGGCCAGGCCACCATCACCCAGGTGTCCACCGGTCTCTACCTGGCGCCCGGCAACCCGCTGGGCCTGCCGGCCGGCACGCCGGTCGACGCCCTCGTGGCGCCGCAATTCCAGCCCGGCGGCAAGCTGGTCGACCAGGGCGGCACCGCCATCCTGCCGTATCCGGCCCAGCTCAACATGGGTCTGACGCTCAAGGCCACCGAGAAGCTCACCTTGCTCGGCGACGTCGGCATCCAGTTCTGGAATGTCTGGGAGACGCTGCCGCTCAACTTCAGCCTGCTCGGCGACGAGACCATCGTGGAGAGCTATCGCAACTCGACCTCGTGGCGGCTCGGCGCCGAGTACACGGTGGGATCCAAGTCCACCGCCCGCCTCGGCTTCGTCGCCCACAACGCGGCGGCCCCCGACCAGACCGTGACCCCGAACCTGCCGGAAGCGGCGCGCACCGAGTTCACGGCCGGCTTCGGCTCGCACCTCTCCGACCGGTTTGGATTTGACGTCGCCTACCAGTACATCGATCAGGCTGACCGCCAGGGACGGTCCGGCAACGGCGGCATGGCCGTGCCGACCACGGCATTGAACGACGGACTCTACACGTTCAGCGCGAACCTCCTCGGCATCACCCTGACTTACTCGTTCTGATCGGGAGATCACAGCATATGCAGCGCATCCGAGTGGCCGCGGCTCTCTTGCTGGCGCTCCCCCTCCTGGCGGGGTGCTACGACAACGATCCGCTGAACGCGCCCGACCTCTCCACGAGCAATGGTCTCATGGAGCGGTACGTGGCCATGGGCAACAGCATCACCGCCGGCTATCAGTCCGGCGGCATCAACGACAGCACGCAGCAGCGCTCGTACGCGGTGCTCTTTGCCAACCGCGCGAACGCGACGTTCTACGTGCCATCCCTCCAGGGACGCGGCTGCGCGCCCCCGCTCACCAACAACGTCACGCAGACCCGGGTCGGTGGCGGTACCGCCAGCACCTGCGACCTCCGCGCCAACGAGCGGATGCCGTTCGTCAGCAACGTCGCCGTGCCCGGCGCCACCTCGTTCTCGCCGAACGACAACATGATCGCCTTTGCCAACAGCAACGCGCTCACCACGTTCATCCTCGGCGGCCGGACCCAGAATCAGGCAATGCTGGACGCCAACCCGACCTTCGTGACCGCCTGGATCGGCAATAACGACGTCCTCGGTGCGCTCACCAGCCAGTCAAATCCCGGGAACTCGGCCCTCATCACGCCGCTCGCGGTGTTCGAGGCCAACTACTCGACCATGCTCGACACGATTCAGATGACCGGCGCGGCCACCACCCTGATTGGCGTCACGGACGTCTCGGTCATCCCGTATTCCTCGCGGACCGCCATCTACTACTGCCTGACCTACGTCGATCCGGCCCGCTGCCAGGCCCCGCTTCCGACCACCCCGGACCCGAATCTGGCCGGTCTCGAGGCGGCTGGCTTCTGGACCGTCGACGTGAACTGTGCCGCCCCGGCCGGTCTCGCCACGCTGATCCCGTGGACCAAGGCGGTGCCGCTGCTGGCCGCCGCCGCCGGTGGCGTGGCCCAGACCATGGACTGCTCCAATGACGCCCTGGTAGTCACCCCATCCGAACTGACCGCGATGCAGACCGCCGTGGGTCAATACAACGCCTACATCGAGTCGGAAGCCGCCAGCCGCGGGATGGCCTACCTGGATGTGAACCCGCCGCTCCTGGCTCTCGCTGCCACCGGCGCGATCCCGCCGATCCCGGACCTCCTCCCGGCGCTCGCCGGCGGGTCGGTCGGGTTTGGCCCTTACTTCACCCTCGACGGCGTCCACCCCTCCACGCTGGCCCACCAGCTCGTGGCGGACTCGCTCGTCTCCGCGGTGAACCAGTTCTTCGGGACCAATATCCCCTGATCGGCTGAACATCACCGATTCGACCGCGAAGGGCGGCGGGCCAGATCTGGCCCGCCGCCCTTTCGCTTTCCGGGACCCTCGTACTCCTGCCCCGCACCCCCTTAGCTTTCAGGCTTGACTCCCGAGGAGATCGTATGACACTCACCCGCGGCCAGGCGCTCGCCCTGGTCCACGAATACACGGCCTCCGACGCCCTGCGGAAGCACATGTATGCCGTTGAAATCGCCATGCGCGCCATGGCGACGCGCGCCGGCGAAGACCCCGACGCCTGGGGCGCCGTCGGGCTCCTCCATGACTTTGACTATGAGCGGTTTCCCAATGCCGCCCACGCCCCCGACGCCGAGCACCCCAGCGAGGGTGTGCGCATCCTGGCCGGCCTCGGCGCGCCTGAGGAGTGGCAGCGGGCGATCCTCGGCCATGCCGCCTATACCGGGGTGTCGCGGGACACGCCCATGGCCCGCGCCCTCTTTGCCGTGGACGAACTCTGCGGATTCCTCGTGGCGTGCGCCCTCGTGCGCCCCTCACGCTCCCTCGCCGACCTCGAGCCGAGGAGCGTCCTCAAGAAGCTCAAGGACAAGGCCTTTGCCCGGGGCGTGAGCCGCGAGGATGTCCGCCTGGGGGCGGAAGAACTGGGATGGCCCCTCGACGAACTGATACTCTTCCTGCTCGAGGCCCTGCGCCCACACGAAGCGGTGCTGGGGCTCGGCTCGACGGGATGAGCACCCAGGCCGTCGCCACGCTCGCCGAGCGCTCGCTCGCCCGGGCCGGAGGCACGCGCTTCATTCCGGGAAACGCCACCAAGCTTCTCCTCGACGGGCCGCAGGTGTATCCCGCGATGATCGAGGCCATCGAACAGGCCACGCGTTGGGTGCATCTCGAGAACTACATCATTCGCGACGACGTGACCGGGCGCCGATTCTGTTCCGCCCTGATCGCACAGGCGCGAGCGGGCGTCGCGGTGCGGTTCCTGACCGACTGGCTGGGGAGCCGGAGCCTTGGACACCGGCTCGCGTCCGAGCTCGCGGCGGCCGGCGTGGAGTTCCGCCGCTTCAACCCTCCCCGCCTTCTCGACCTGCTCGGCAACATCGCCCGGGATCACCGGAAGCTGCTGGTTACCGACGCCGGCACGGCATTCATCGGCGGACTCTGCATCGGCGATGAATGGGCGGGAGAGCCGGACCGGGGCATTCCGCCCTGGCGCGACACCGCGATCCAGATCGACGGGCCTGCGGCGATGGCGTTGGACCAGGCCTTCGAGCAGATCTGGGTCCTGGACGGCGGGACGATGCCCCCGGGACGACACGCCGGCGAGTTTGCGTCGGCGGGCGATGCCGAAGTCGGGGTCGTCGTCGGTGAACCGCGGCGGGCTCGCATCCAGCGCATCGTGGAGTTGCTGGCTGCCGGTGCCGAGGAGAGACTCTGGATCACCGATGCCTACCTCGTCGCCCCCCGGTCCCTCTTTCAGTCGCTCCTCGACGCCGCCCGCAGCGGCGTGGACGTGCGCCTCCTCCTGCCCGGCGCGAGCGACCTCCCGGTCATCCGGAACCTCAGCCGGATCGGCTATCGAGCGCTCCTGGAAGCCGGCGTGCGCATCTTCGAGTGGAGCGGCCCGATGCTGCACGCGAAGACCATCGTGGCCGATGGCGCCTGGTGCCGGGTGGGCTCGAGCAACCTCAACAGCTCAAGCCTCCTGGGAAATTACGAGTTGGATGTCCTCCTCCACGACCCCAAGCTGGGCAACCAGCTTGAAGCCCAGTTCCGGCGCGACATGGCCCAGAGCGCGGAGGTGCACTCGCACCCCAGGCGCCTCGGGCACACCCTGGAGCGAGTGGTCCCCGACTCCGAGGAATATCCCGCGCCAACGCTCCCCCATCCGCGCCGGCGGTTCCGGGAGGCTCGCCGCCGGACAGGCCTGACCGTCCGCGGCCTCGCCAGCGCCGCCCAGCGGTCCATTTTCGGGCCGGTCGCTGTCGGGCTGGCCGCGCTCGGTCTCCTCTTCATCATCCTCCCCAGAACGATGGGCATTGTCGTGGCCGCGCTCTGCGCCTGGCTGGCCATCGGGGCCGGAGCTCAGGCGTTCCGTAGCCGAATCGACACGTGAACCCCGCCCGCCCTGCCCCCCGCTCAACGCTTTCCAGCCCTCATGCGTAACCCCAACGTGACCGATGCCGAGCTGGCCGCGCAGGCGTGCGGCGGGAGCAGCGAGGCCTTCGGGGCGCTCGTCGAGCGCCACGCTGACCGGGCCCGACGGGTGGCGCGAGCCGCCCTCCTGGACCCGCACGACGCAGACGACGCGGTGCAGGACGCCCTCTTTTCCGCGTGGCGGGCGATCGGCCGGTTCGACCCCGCGAGGCCGTTTGGGCCGTGGTTCATGAAGATCGTGGTCAATGCCGCGGCGGACCTGCGGCGCCGCAGGAAGCTCCGGCGGACCGAGGAGATCCCCGCGGCCACGGCGGACACCGGTTCGATGCCTGACCGGGACACCGACCGGGCGCTCCTGCGAGAGGCGCTGGACCGGGCCCTGGCCACGCTGCCGGAGCGACGACGAATGGCCCTCGTGCTTCACGACGCCGAGGGATATGTGCACGAGGAGATCGCCACGATGCTTGGCGTCCCGGTCGGCACGGTCCGGTCCGATGTGTTTCACGCTCGCCGCGCCATGCGCACGGCCCTGGATTCGATGGGAGGAAATCGCTGATGACCGAACACAACGAATTCACTGCCGCACGTGACGAGGACCTTGGCGCCCTGCTCCGTGCCCACCTTTCCGCTCCGGATGATGAGGCGTTCGCCGCCCGGATGCGTGTCGCGGCGGTCGCCGTGGCAGACGAGACCGCCTGGCGCTCGGTCGCCCGATGGACCCTCCCCGGGCTGGCGGCCGCCGCGATCGTCCTGGCGGTGCTGGGCGCAACGCTGGGTGGCACGACCACGCAGCCGACCGCGCGCGCCACGGCAGGCTCGGCGGCGGGTTCACTCGTGGAACTGGCAAGCGACACCTCACCCGCAGGCAGCGCGGCGCTGCTCGCGGTCATGGCCTACTGAGCCGGAGAGCACGCAACGATGAGCAAGTCCACCCGCACGGCCACGCTCCTCCTGCTGGCCGCCTTCACCCTCGGGGTGATCGCGGGCATCGGTGGCGTGGCCCTCTATCGCCGCCCGCCCGGCATCGGGCACTCCGCCGGACCTTCGGGGTACCTCTCTCGTCTGTCGAAGGACCTGGAGCTGACGCCGACCCAGCGTGACAGTGTCGGCGCGATCCTCAAGCGCTTCGAGCCAGGCATGGATTCGATCTGGCAGGACATTCGTCCGAAGTTTGAAACCCTCCGTGCGGCACTCCGTGCGGACATCAACGCACAACTCAACCCCGACCAGCAACGCCACTACGCTGAGCTTCTGGAACGCCAGGACGCCCGGCGCCGCAACGGCAAGGACGCCTCGAATGCACCTCGCTAGACTCCTCGCGCTCTCCCTGGCGATGCCGGCCCTGCTGAGCGCCCAGAATCCAACGACCCCGGCCATCACGCTGGCGGACGCGATCACCAAGGCGCAAATGGCCCAGCCGTCGGTGGTCGCCGCCCAGGGGGCGGTGGACCGCGCCTCCGCACAGTACCGCACCAGCTGGGGGGCGTTCATTCCCTCGTTGTCGGTCAACTCCAGCTACGGCACCAGCTATTCCAACGGCCCGTCGCGGGTCAACCAGATCACGGGCGAAGTGATCTCGGGTGAGTCGTACGCGCAGAGCTTCAGCAACAGCGCGAGCGCCTCGCTGGACCTCTTTACGGGGTTTCGGCGCGGCGCCCAGATGAATTCGGCCAAGGCCACTGAGGCGGCGGCGGACGCCGGCTTGATTGACGCCCGGTACCAGACGGCACTCAGCACCAAGCAGACCTTCTTCGGCGCCCTCGCGGCCAATGAACTGGTCCGCGTGCGGGAAGCGAGTCTGAAGCGTGCCGAAGAACAGTTGAGCGTCTCCGTGGCCAAACTGCAGGCTGGCAGCGCCACGCGCTCTGACTCCCTGCGGTCGCTGGTGACGCTCGGCAACTCCCGGCTCCAGTTGTTGACCGCCCTGACGACGGTGGCCACCACCGAGGCGAATCTCGGTCGACTCGTGGGCATGGAAGGCCGCGTGCGTGCACTTCCTGATTCCGCCTTCCTGGTGGTGACCGAGATCGGGGATACGGCGATGATCCGCGCCGAGGCGGAGAACAACTCCCCCAAGGTGCGGGCCGCCCAGGCTCAGGCAGATGCCGCGCGCGCCAGCGTGAAGGCGGCCAAGGCCTCCTGGTGGCCCCAGTTGAGCCTCTCGGGGCGGTACAGCTACAACGGGAACGACAGCCAGAACTACCAGTTCTTCGACAGCCGTTCGATGACGCTGGCGCTCAGCTATCCAATCTTCAACGGCTTTCAGCGCGACCAGTCCATCGTCAGCGCCTCGACGAACGCCGATGCCGCCGCGTCGACCGCCGCCGACGCCAAGCGCCAGGTGGGCGCATCCCTCATCGCCCGACTGGCCGAACTCGACGCCGCCCGGGCGCAGATCGACATCACCGGCACCAGCCTGCAGGCGGCCACCGAGGACCTGCGGGTCAATCAGGAGCGCTACCGGGTCGGAGCCGCCACCATCGTGGATGTCCTCACCTCGCAGGAAGCGCTCTCCCAGGCCGAGGTCGATGTCGTCCAGGCCCGGTACAACTACTTGATCGCCAAGGCCCAGATCGAAGCCCTCATCGGGAGGCCCCTGTGAGTTCTGCCATCAGCACCACCGCCGAACGGATGGCCATGCTGCCGCCCGATGTGCCGCGGGACGCGATCATCGTCACCCGCAACCTCCAGCGTGAGTATGACATGGGCGGCGAAGTGGTGCGCGCCCTGCGCGGGGTGGACATCACCATCCGGAAGAACGAGTTCGTGGCCATCATGGGCCCCTCCGGTTCCGGCAAGTCGACGCTGATGAACATGATCGGCTGCCTCGACAGCCCCTCGGGCGGCGAGTACTGGCTGAACGGGTTCCGGGTGTCGGAGCTGGCGGACGACGAACTGGCCCGCATCCGCAACAAGGAAATCGGCTTCGTCTTTCAGACCTTCAACCTGCTGCCCCGCGCCACGGCGCTCCACAACGTGGAATTGCCGCTGGTCTACGCCGGCATGGGCGCCAAGGCCCGGGTGGCGAAGGCCACCGAAGCGCTGCGGCAGGTCGGCCTGGCGGACCGGATGCACCACCGGCCGAACGAACTCTCGGGCGGCCAGCGCCAGCGCGTGGCCGTGGCCCGGGCACTGGTCAACGACCCGAGCATCATCCTGGCCGACGAGCCGACCGGCAACCTCGACTCGGCAACGAGCATCGAGATCATGGCGCTCTTCGAGGACTTGTACAAGGGAGGCCAGACGATCGTCCTGGTCACCCACGAGCACGACATCGCCGCCCACGCCGCGCGCCAGGTCCACCTCAAGGACGGGCGCGTCGAGCAAGACTTCCTGACGGAGAAGAGCAGCTAATGCGGACCCAGACCCTGATCCTCGCCATCCTCGCCCTCGCGGCCTGCAAGAAGGAAGTCCCGCCGCTGGTGTACCAGGCTATGCCGGTGGAACGGCGCGACATCGTCGTGTCTGTTCAGGCGGCGGGTGTCATCCAGCCCGACACGACCGTCGAGGTGAAGTCGAAGGCGTCCGGCGAGATCCTCGACATGCAGGTGGAGACAGGCCAGCTCGTCGAGCGCGGCGCGCTGATGGTCAAGGTTGATCAGCGCACCCCGCGCAATCAGCTGGCCCAGGCAGAGGCACAGCTCGAGGTGGCCCAGGCGCGGTTGCAGAACGCCCTGTCCCAGCGGAACCGGGCCAACGAACTGTACCAGTCCCAGTCCATCACGCAGATCGAGCAGGAGGCGGCGGTGCTCGCCTACGCCAACGCCAAGGCGGACGTGGTGACTGCCGAGGTCAACGTGGAGAACGCCAAGATCCGCATGGCGGACACCGACGTCCGGGCGCCGATCACCGGCACCATCATCGAGAAGAACGTGGAGCGCGGGCAAGTCATCTCCTCGCCTACCAGCGACGTCGGCGGCGGGACCGTCCTCCTCAAGATGGCGGACCTCAACCTCGTCCAGGTTCGGACCCTGGTGGACGAGACCGACATCGGGAAGATCAAGCCGGGACTCCGGGCTACCGTGACGGTTGACGCCTATCCGAACACGCCCTTCGATGGCGAGGTCCTGAAGGTCGAGCCGCAGGCGGAGACCCAGCAGAACGTCACCATGTTCCCGGTGATCGTGCGCATCCAGAACCGCGACGGTCGACTCCGCCCGGGGATGAACGCCGAGGTGGAGATGCACGTCGGCCAGCGGGACAGCGTGCTCGCCCTCCCCAATGCGGCCCTCCGGACCCAGCGGGACGTCACCTCGGCCGCCCAGGTCCTCGGATTGAATCCGGAGAATATTCCGGCTGAGCTCGCCGCCAATGACAGCGCGGCGGCCGCCAGGGCCACCGGCACGGACGGCCAGGCCACCCAGGCGGCGGGCACGGCGCCGAGCGACAGCGCCACGCCGGCGAAGCCGGCGGGCAACACCATGACCATGCCGAACGGCCAGACCATCACGCTCCCGGCCGGCGTGACCGAGGCCCAGATCCGCGCCATCTTTGCGAAGCGGATGGGTGGCCAGCAGCTGAGCGCCTCGGAGAGCGCGCTCCTGCGCCAGGTCTTCCAGGGTATGGGCGGCGGGCGGGGCGGGCGCCCCGGCGGCAGCCGGCCCTCCGGTACCGACGCCCAGTTCGGCGGGAACTACATTGTCTTCGTCCTGCGCAACGGCCAGCCGACGCCGGTCAACGTCCGCACCGGCCTGACCGATCTGGACTACAGCGAGGTGGTCAGCGGCGTGGCCCTCGGTGACTCCGTCCTCATCCTGCCCAGCGCCAGCCTGATCCAGTCGCAGCAGGAATTCAAGCAGCGGATCAGCAACATCACCGGCGGGGGACTGCCGGGCGTCCGCTCGAACTCCAGCTCCGGGGGAGGGCGCTAGCCATGATGATCGGCGAGACGGTCGCGGTCGCGTTCCAGTCGATCCGCGCCAACAAGCTCCGGACCGCGCTGACCATGCTCGGCGTCATCATTGGCGTGGCCGCCGTCATCGCCATGGTGGCGCTCGGCACCGGCGCGCAGCGCGCGGTCGAGGAGCGCATCAACTCCCTGGGCGCCAACCTTCTCACCATCTACGCGGGACAGTCGTTCAACCGGGGCGTCGCCTCCGGCAACCGGGTCAGCCTCACCACCGACGACGCCGACGCCATCGCGCGCGACGCCAAGCTGATCTCCGCCGTGGTGCCCGAGATGCAGTCGTCGATGCAGGTCCAGCTCGGCAACAAGAACATCAACACCAACGTCCTCGGGACCACGGCCAACTACGCCGAGGTGCGGAACTACACCGTGCCTTACGGGCGGATGTTCACCACGGGGGACAATGACGCCCGCCAGCGCTATGCCGTGCTCGGCTGGGACGTGCCGGAAATGCTCGGGGGGAATCCCGCCGCGATGATCGGGCAGACGATCCAGATCCGCGGGATCCCGTTCGAGATCATCGGGGTCCTCAGCCAGAAGGGGTCCGGTGGGTCCTGGCAGAACCCGGACGAGCAGATCGTCATCCCGCTCCAGACCGCGCGGTACCGGATCTTCGGCACCGACCGGCTCCGGTCGCTGACCGTCAAGGTGGCCGACGGCGTGCCGCTGGAGCGGGGGATGGTGGACTTCGAGCGGGTGCTGCGCCGGGAACACAAGATTCGGCCCGGCGCCGAGAACGACTTCCAGGTCCGCAACCAGCAGGAGATCCTCGCCACGCAGCAGTCGGCCACCCAGGTGTTCACCGCCCTGCTGGCCAGCATCGCCGGCGTCAGCCTCCTGGTGGGCGGGATCGGGATCATGAACATCATGCTGGTCTCGGTCACGGAGCGGACCCGCGAGATCGGGATCCGGAAGGCGCTCGGCGCCACGCGGGGAAACATCCTGCTCCAGTTCCTGATTGAGGCGATGGTCCTGTCGTTCGTCGGCGGAACTCTTGGGATCCTGCTCGGGTCCGGGACGGCCGTGACCCTCTCGCGCCTGGCGGGCTGGAACACGTATGTTTCCCCCATGGCCATTCTTGTCGCATTCCTGTTCAGCGCCGGCGTCGGATTGTTTTTCGGCATCCTGCCCGCCAGGCGCGCCGCCTCCCTCGACCCGATTGTGGCGCTCCGCTATGAATAGGGCCGCGACTGCGGCCCTGGCAGTGCTGGTGCTGATCGGATGTGGCCCCACCGCCGCCCCCGCGGGGGGCCCCGGCGGGGCCGGGCGCATCTACCCCGTGGCGCCGCCACCGCCCGAGTTCCTCCAGGCCCCAAACGTGCCGATCATCCCCGGCTTCAGCAGCGCCGTGAAGATTGGCCAGACGGTCTACCTGTCCGGCCAGGTGCCGCTGGACAGCACCAGGCTCCTGGTGGGTGACGGCGACCGCGTGGCCCAGCTCCGGCAGGCGCTCGACAACGCCTCCGCCATCGTGCGCTTCGCCCGGGGCGTCCCCGCCGACCTGATCAAGCTGACCATCTACTGCGTCGGCTGCACCAGCGACGACTTCAACGCCATGCGCACCGCGGCCGCCGACATCTTTCCCACTGGAGAAGGACCGGCGCTCACGATGGTTGGCGTGACCTCGCTGCCCGATGCCGGCATGCTGGTCGCGCTGGACGGCGTGGCAGTGCTCCGCGGCACCATCCCCGACCGGACCCGCGACCCGGAGGCCGGGACGCGCTAGGTTTCCCGACATGCTCTTTCCTCTCCTCGCCGCGCTGATCCAGGATCCGGCGCAGGCCCCCGCCCCCACCGTCACGATTCCCCGGATCGATGCCGCCGTCACCGTGGACGGCGTGCTCGACGAGCCGGTGTGGGCGCAGGCCACCCGGCTCGACGGCTTCCACCAGTATCGGCCGGTGGACGGCCGGATGGCAGAACAAGAGACGATCATCCTCGTCTGGTATTCGCCGACCGCCATCCACTTCGGCATCATCGCGCACGACACCGATCCTGCCAGCATCCGCGCGACCTTCACCGACCGCGACAAGATCACGGGCGAAGACCGCGTCCGCCTGTACCTGGACACCTTCAACGACAAGCGCCGCGCCTCGTTCTTCGGGGTGAACGGGCTCGGCGTCCAGGAAGACGGCCTCCGGAGCGAAACGAGCGGGAGCGCCGGGAGTCTCTTCGGTGGGCAGGACGACCTCAACGTGGACTATCTCTGGGACTCGAAGGGGCGCCGCACGGAGCAGGGGTACGAGGTGGAAGTACGCATCCCGTTCAAGAGCCTGCAGTACGCCGGCGCCGGGCCGCAAGCCTGGGGGTTCAACGCCGTGCGCTACGTGCAGCGCAGTGCGTACGAGGACACCTGGACCGACGTCCGGCGGGCCAACTCAAGCTTCCTCGCGCAGGAGGGGACGCTGACGGGGCTCGAAGGGATGCAGCGCGGGCTCGTTTTCGAGGCCCAGCCGTTCGTCACGATGGGATGGGCCGGGAACCGGGGCACAGACGGGACGTTCACCCGGGAGGATCCGGAGCCGAGCGCGGGGGTGAACCTTCAACTCGCCACGACGACCATGGCGTTCGACGGCACCATCAACCCCGATTTCAGCCAGGTCGAAAGCGACGTGGGACTGATTACTGTCAACGAGCGGTTCGACCTGTTCGTCCCCGAGAAGCGGCCCTTCTTCCTCAAGGGAATCGACCTCTTCTCGACCCCCGGCAACCTCATTTATACGCGCCGTATCGCCGATCCGTACGGCGGCGCCAAGGTGACCGGCAAGGTGGGGCGGAACAGCATCGCCTACCTCGGCGCCGTCGACGAGTTCAAGACCGCCGACGACGCTTGGTTCAACCTGGTCCGCGTGCGCCGCGACTACGGCGCGAGCAGCGTGCTGGGCCTGACGTACACCGACCGGATCCAGGGCGGCGCCTACAATCGGCTCCTCGAGGGCGACGCGCACATCGTCTTTGCCAAGCTCTACTTCGTGGAGGCCCAGTACGGACAGTCGTGGACCAGCCTGGACGACGGCGCGGCGACCGTGACCGATCCCATCTGGAAGCTGACGTTCGACCGCACCGGCCGGACGTGGGGATTCAACTACACCATCAACGGGATCGGGCCGGATTTCATCGCCGCCTCCGGATTCGTGCCGCGCAACAACATCGTGACCGCGCACATCTTCAACCGGCTGTCGTTCTATGGCGCCAAGGGGGCGCTGCTGGAGAACTTCACGGTCTTCTTCGGGCCGACCTGGATCTATGAGTATGACGGGTTTGTCGACAACAGCCCCGCCGAGGGGACCCAGGACGCGACCTTCCAGTTCCAGCTGCGGGGCGGCTGGCAGCTGAGCGCCAAGCCCGCGCGGAGCTTCACGTCGTTCTACCTGGCGGACTATGACGGGCTGGAGACCGCGCCCGGCGTCCCCTTCATCCCCCCCGCGGGGCTGGACAACCTGTACACCGGCCAGCTTTCCGTCAGCACGCCCACCTACCAGCTCTTCAACGCCTCGGCGAGCTACCAGTTCGGGCACGCGCCCCTCTACGCCGAAGGGAGCGAGGGAACGGGGTCCACGCTCAGCGCCAGCGTCAACGTCCGTCCAAGCAAGACCCTCCGGTTCGAGGGCCGCCTGGCCTACGCGTCGCTGCACCGCGTGTCGGACGGATCCGAGTATGCGAACAGCGTGATTCCGCGCTTCAAGTTCGAGTTCCAGCCGTCCCGGCCCCTCTTCTTCCGGCTCATTACCGAGTACCAGTCGACCCGACGAGCGGAATTGCGGGACCCTGTCACCGGCCAGGTCCTCCTCATCGGCGGCGTGCCCATCCCGGCCCGCAACGACCAGGGTCTCCGTGTCGATGTGCTCGCCTCCTACGAACCGAGCCCCGGCACCGTCGCCTTCCTGGGATATGGATCCGCTTCCATCACCACCGACGCCTGGGACTTTTCGACGCTCCAGCGCCAGACCGACGGCTTCTTCCTGAAGCTTGCCTACCTCTTCCGGAGGTAGCGCGCCAAGCCGCCGGGACGCATCCGCTTGCGTCCCCCCGTTGTCCGCCCCAACATTGATCTGCGCCCTCATTCCATCCGGAGGTCTCGTGCGTCGTTCGGCCATTATCGGCACCGGCTTCTGTGTCCCTGACCGCGTCGTCACCAACGACGACCTTGCCGGTCTCATGGAGACATCGGACGAGTGGATTCGCGAACGAACAGGCATCGAGGAGCGCCGCTGGGTGCGGGAGGGGCAAACTTCCGTCGACCTGGCCCTCCCAGCCGCCCAGCAGGCATTGGAAGCGGCGGGAATGCAGCCTACCGATCTCGACGCGATCGTCTTCGCCACCTCCACGCCCGATCACTTCTGCCCCGGCAACGGCGTGTATCTCCAGCGGGCGCTCGGCGCCGGCAACCTTCCCGCCCTCGACATCCGGACACAGTGCAGCGGCTTCGTCTACGGCCTGTCGGTGGCGGACGCCTGGATCCGTGCGGGCCAGTATGATCGGATCCTGCTGGTGGGGGAGGAGATTCAGTCGACCGGGATGGACCTCAGCACCGAAGGCCGGCACACCGCGGTGATCTTCGCCGACGGCGCCGGCGCCGCCGTGCTGGGTCCAGTGGAGGAGTCCGAGGACCGTGGGGTGCTCGCCTTCGACCTCCACACCGATGGGGACTATGCGGAAAAGCTCTGGGTGGATGTCCCCGGCTCCATGTACCACCCGCGCATCTCGGCGGAACAACTTGAGGAAGGCAAGCAATGGCTCCGGATGGACGGACGGGACGTCTTCCGGCACGCGGTGACCAAGATGCCAGCCTCGGCGACCGAGGTGATCACGAGAGCAGGCTACACCTGGGATGACGTCAACCTCCTCATCCCGCATCAGGCCAACCTCCGGATTTCGGAGGCGGTGCAGAAGTCGCTTGGCCTTCGGGACGACCAGGTCTACAACAACATCATGCGATACGGGAACACCACGTCGGCCACGATCCCGATCGCGCTCGATGAGTGCGTGCGCAGCGGGCGTCTCAAGCGGGGAGACCTGCTGGTGCTGACGGCGTTCGGCTCGGGCTTCATGTGGGGGAGTTGCGTGATACGCTGGTAAGCGGGGAAGCGGGGAAGCGGGGAAGCGGAACAAGAACGTAAGCCCATGCTATACAGGTCGTTACCTCGCTGGAATTTCAGGATGCGGCGGCGGGTGAAACATCCCGTGCAGATGTTCCGTACTGAAACAAGCCTGCAACCTCAGAGGAACTTATGGGCCTCATCGCCCTTGCCGTTACCGTCGCGGCCGCCGTCGGCGGCTTTGTCGTCGCCAGAAACTTCGTCCGCCGCCGTCTTCGCTTTGTGGATGGTGTCTACAACCCCGTCTTCCCCTTTGCCGCCGGCCTCATCGCCGCGGTCGTGGCCTTGCCGGTTGCGCTGCTTCCGATCGTGACGACGGTGACTGCCGCCATCTTCGGGATCGGCGCCGGGGTCGGCACCGCCAGCGGCGTCAAGGCGCTCCGCCGGGGAGATGGCTAGGTCGGCCGACCCCCAATATCTTGGGAGCATGGCTACCGTATCCTGTGTGCGTTGCGGCCAGACCCGCGACCAAATGGCCTTCCGGCCCTTCCAGAACGACCTTGGCCTCCGGGCCTTCGAACAGATCTGCGCCGTATGCTGGGGTGAGTGGCTGAAGTATCAGCAGCAGCTCATCAACCATTACGGCCTGGATCTGCGAAGCCCGGAGGCCAAGAAGTTCCTGTTCGAGCAGATGGAGACGTACCTCTTCTCCCCCGCCCCGCCCGCCTAGCGTCCCAGCGTTCCCTTCAGGACGGTGCGCTTCTTCTGGCGCATCACCTCGAGCTTGAGCGCCTCCCCCGGCTCGTAACTCGACAGCACGCGCATCAGCTGGCGCGGGCTGGACACATCCCGACCATCCACCGCCAGGACCACGTCGCCCGCCTTCAGTCCCAGTGGGGCCGGGGTCGGAACGTCGACGACCAGCACACCGTCGGTGGTCCCGAAGTAGCTGCCGAGCTGCGGATTGACCGGGGCCAGTTCGAGGCCGCGGAGGGCGTCATTCATGGAAAGCGAAAACGTCATCTCGACCTGGTCCCGTGATCCCCGCACCGCCTCACTGCGGAGGAGCGCCAGCTCCAGGGCGCGCTGATTCTGCTCGCTCTCCGGCCCCACCCAGTACGCCTCGCCACCGGGCGTGGCGCGGAATCCGTAGCTCCCACCCGGACCCACCACCACCGAGAGATTCTCCGGAATCGCGGCCGTCACTACCTGCGTCTTGACGAGCTTCTTCCCGCGACGGTACTGCACCGGGACGGTGTCGTTGGGCGGCAGCTTGGCCACCAGCTCGATCAACTTGAACCCCGGACTCGGCACCCGGGCGCCCGGAGGGACGTTTGAAAGCGGGGTCACCAGCGGCGTCTTGCCGAAGACCGTGATGATGTCGCCCGCCCTGAGCCCCGCGGTGGCAGCCGGCCCACCGGGTGTGACACCGTCGAGGAGGGCGCCGACAGAATCAGCATCCGAGGGGAGTGTACTGACCACGACCCCGATCCGCACCCGGCGCGTGGCAAAGGCCTGCGCCATCATCGGCTGCATCGAATCACGAAAGAAATACGAGCGACTGCGGAGGGTGTCGACGCGGAACCGCATCGAGTCCATCAGAATCACCAGTGAATCCGATGGGGGTGACTTCGGGGACCGGGGCGCCGGGACCGTCTGCGCCTGGAGCGGTACGGCCAGGGCCAGGGGGATTCCGAGCGCGAACGATACAATCAGCCGACGGACACGCATCAGAGCCCCACGTTGTGCGCGCGCGTCAGGTGCACGTCGACCAGCGCGTCCATCAGCCCCACGCGCTCCCGCCAGAGCGGCAGGAGTTCATTCCTGGAGGCCGGGGACGTCTGCATCTGGGCGGTCTCGAGCTGGTGGTCGAGTTCGGCGATCCGGTCTTCCAGCGACGCCGCGGCCCGCGTGGTGTAAGCATCGGTCACCTGCTGACTGCTCCGCAGCTGGCGCAGCGCCTGCTCGAGCGTGGCCGACTCGGCCATGACCGCGGTGAGTTGATCGGAAGCAGCGGCCGACGGCGGCGCCATGATATCGCGCCCGACCACCACGAGCAGCAGCGACGCGGCCAGCGCCAGGGTGCCGATGCCGGCGCGCCGGACGACGCGCTGGCGGCGGTCGTGCCGCACACGTGCCGCCACGGCGGCAAAGCGGTCGCGGGGGGGGCGCAGTGTCGGCAGTGCGCGGATCCGCGCGACCCGCTGATGCAGACGGTCGAGTTCCGCGGCACAATCGGCGCAGACCCGCACGTGGGCCTGGCTTTCCGCGCTGCCGGGCTCGCTGCCCGCGTCGCGGAGGGCCACCAGCTGCTCCATGGTGAGGTGATTCATGCCCGTGCCTCCTCGCCGAGCCACACCCGAAGCTTGGCATGCGCACGCGACAGCTGCGACTTGGAGAAGCTCGGGGTCCGGTCCATCATGTCGGCGATTTCTTCGTGAGTATACCCCTCGACGTCATGGAGCCACACCACGGCACGCGACGTTTCCGGGAGGCGCTCCAGGGCGGCCTCGAGATCCATCCGAAGTGGCGTGTCCTCGCGCCGGACCGCGTGCGCTTCGTCGAAGAGCTCATCCGTTTCACGGTACTTGTTCCGCCGCAGGCGCATCAGCGCCTTGCTCGAGGCCACGCGCCGCACCCAACCCCAGAGCGGGCCGTCTCCCCGGTACTGGCCGATGCTGCGGTAGACCTCGAAAAAGGTCTCCTGGAGGACATCTTCCGCATCTTCCACGGTCCGGCAAATACGGCGGGCCAGATTGAATACGGGGGTCTCATAGGCGCGGTAGAGGATCTCCAGCGCGGCCGGATCGCCCACCCGCACCCGGGCGACCACCGATTCGGTGTCGCCTGCGAGATAGGAGTCCACTGCCAGTGCCTTTGTCATAGGTCCCTTAAAGATGCAGGGATGACCCCGATGGTTGCAGGGGGGAACTCGGCGGGGCTGGGCGGCTGGGGGGCAGCGAGGCAGAATCCGTCGGTGGCCCCCGAGCTCACCGCCATAACACCATGAAAACAAATTAGTTACCGAAAGCATACACTCTGTCCACCTGCCACTCTGCGGTGGAAACTGTCCCCGAGGTTCCCGCAGGTGCGGCGTGCCCAAGTATCTTTGCCCCATGTCGAATCCAACACCTGCCCCGAAGCTCTGGCTCCATCATCTGGCTGACGAGGCCGACGCCGCCTTCCTCTACCAGGAACTCGCTCGAGGTGAACCGGACCCGGAGCGCTCCGCGATCTACACCAAGCTGGCCGGGGTGGAGCACCGCCACGTTGCCGCCTGGCAACGATTGTTCCGGGAAAATGGCCACCCTGTCCCCACGATCGGGGTCTCGCTCAAGGCCCGGGTGCTGGCCTGGCTGGGCCGGCGGTTCGGCCCCGAATGGCTCCTTCCGATGCTGCTCGAGGAGGAGGGCCAAGAGGTCAAGGGCTACCTCGAGCTCTACAAGTCCGGACCAGAGGGGGCCGCCGGCCCGACCGCGCTCCGGCTCGCCCGCGAATCCAATGATCACGCCCTGACCCTGTCGAGGCTCGCTGGAACCGAGGGCGAGCCGTGGCACAAGACGCAGGCCGGCGGGTTCCTGCGCAACGTGGTGTACGGATTCAATGACGGCCTGACCGCCAACTTCGGGCTGGTGGCCGGCATGGTCGGCGCCGCAACATCGATGGGGACGGCCGGCCATGCCGTCGTGGTGGCAGGACTGGCCGGCGTGGTGGCCGACGCGCTCTCGATGGGTTCCTCGGGCTACCTCGCCGCCAAGAGCGAGCGCGAAGTCTACGAGCATGAAATCGCCATGGAGCGGGAAGAGATCCGCCTCATGCCCGAGCTGGAAACCGAGGAGCTGAGCCTCCTCTACCAGGCCAAGGGCATTCCCGAAGACCAATCGGACGAACTCGCCCGACAGGTCATGTCCGATCCCGAAAAGGCACTCGAGGAGAAAGTCAGGGAAGAGCTGAAGATCGGCGACGCGACCAGCACGCCGTTCCGCGAGGCGTGGGTGACCGGGCTCGCCACCGCCATCGGGGCATTCATTCCCGTGGCGCCGCTGCTCTTCAGCACGGCACCCTGGGCGCTCTACACCTCATTCACCATCGCGATGCTGTCGCATTTCGGGGTCGGGGCGGCGCGGAGCTTCTTCACCGGCCGCGGGGTGGCCCGGAGTGGCATCGACATGCTGGTGGTGGGGTTTGGCGTGGCGGTGGTGGGGTATTTCGTGGGGGACTGGATCGTGAAGCTGTTGTAGGCGGGCCAGCGGGGCAGCGCGAATGTCAGTCGCGTTGCCCCGTCAGTCTATCCAACCACCAGATTGAGCAGTCGTCCCGGCACATAGATCTGCTTGCGGAGTTCCTTCCCTTCGGTAAACCGCTTCACGGCATCCTGCTCCATTGCCGCGGCCACAATGGCCGCCTCCTCGGCGCCACGAGGCACCCGCACCTTGCCGCGGGTCTTGCCGTTGACCTGCACCGGAATCTCCATCATGTCCTCGACGGTCAGCCGCTCGTCCCACACGGGCCAGCGCGCCGAGAAGACCGTGGTCTCCCCGCCGAGTCGCTCCCAGCACTCCTCCGAGAAGTGCGGCGCGAAGGGGGCCAGCATGACCACCATGTCCTTCACCAGATGGCGTTCGGAGCAGTTTGTCTCCCG
>JAWKQM010000003.1:0-200000 GCA_041390145.1 Gemmatimonadales bacterium
GGCGTTCAGGATGTCCTCAGGGCCGTTCACCAGCCCCGGAATCGCAGCGTCGGGGCACTGGGTCCAGCATTGGGCGCACCCGGTGCAGTTCTCCGCCACGAAGGCGGGAATCTCCATCCGGACGCCGCTCATGTCGCGCACCGCGCCGGTGGCGGCCGGAATCGCGCTGATGGCGGCAAAGGGGTCGGCGATGCCGTCCAGCCCTGTCGTGCAGCTGGAGCAGACCTGCTCCCAGAAGCGGCCAGGATTGCCGATGCCCGGTTCCGCGTCCGCCACATCGAGCATGCGCGGGATGTGCGCCACCGTGCCCGGCGCGTCGGGGGCGATGCTGGCAATCGCCTCGACCGGGTGGATCTCGTCGAAGCCGCGGCGGATGACGCGGACGTTGTCTTCCACGACCGCCGCCCCGCGGTGGCCGAACTTCTTCTTCAGCTGGTCGCGAATCCCGTCGAACAGCCGTGCCTCGCTCACCTCTTCCTGCTTGAGCATCGGCGAGGCGCGGAAAAAGGCGCCGAGGAAGGCGGCACCCTGCATCCGGTAGCGCAACTCGACGTCGCTGGCTTCCTCACGGGCGATCGCAAAGGCGTCCAGCACAAAGACCTTGATGTGCCGCTCGCGGATGGTGGTCCGCGCCTGCGCCGGCAGGGTCAGCCAGAACTCTTCGGGGGTCAGATCGCTCTGGATGACGAAGGTGCCCCCCTCGGCGAGTCCGGCGAGCGGGTCGCTGTGCCGGAACACGTTTGGATCGGGAGAGAGCACGACGTTGACATGCTTGAGCTCACAGTTCAGGCGCACCGGGTCGTGCGCGAGCACGGCGTAGAAGGTGGTCGGTTGCCCCTTCTTCTCGGAGCCGTACTTCGGGTTGGCCTTGATCTGCATGCCGAACAGCTCGAACGCCGTCATCGCGAGGTTCTTCCCCATCGTGATGGCACCCCAGCCGCCGACGGAGTGAATGCGGACCGCGGTGGAACTCTCGGGTAGGAGGTTGATGTGCCCGGCGGACGGCAGCGACAGTGCGCCGACGTCGGGGTAGCTGTCGAGCATCCGCTCCTGCCAGATCTGCAGTTTCGGCAGACGGGTGTCCGGCCGCACGAAGTCAATGCCGAGATAGAACTGGCGCTTCCGGGCGCCGCCCGGGAGCATGTTGTCGACCGCCGCCACGATGTCGCCGGGTTGGAGGTCGCGGCTGCCGAGCCCGAAGCACCCGGAGAAGAAATCGGGCACCTGGGTCGCCTTGAGGGCGGCGACGCCGGGGTAGGGGAGCTCATCGCCGGTGACGCGGCCGTTTTCCATCGCCTGCGACATCGCGCTGCGAATCTCGCGAAGCATCGGCGGATCGACGGCGAGGGGCTGGTCGGTCCGCTCCAGCACCACGACACCCTTCTTCCCGGCCAGCGCCTGGCTCAGCAGGTCGGCGGGGAAGGGACGGAACATCGTCAGGTTGAGCACGCCGACCTTCAGTCCGCGCTTGGCCCGCAGATAATCGGCGACCGCCTCGGCGTTGGATACCACCGATCCCTGACCGACGATCACATACTCCGCATCCTCGAGCCGATAGCGGCCGATCCGGGCATAGCGCCGGCCGGTCAGGGCGGCGTACTCCTCCATCGCCTGGTCGGTGAGGCCGAGGATGTGGTCGAAGTAGAAGGGGCGCTGCGCCGCCACGCCCTGGGCGTAGCTCTCCTGGTTCTGGACGACCCCAAGCATCGCGGGGTAGTCGAGATCGAACATTTCTGGGATGCGGCGCCGCGTCTCGCCGAACACCATCTGCTGGGCGGGCGTGGGCGACGGAATCCGGTCGGCGGGGTCGCCGAGGTAGGCCTTGATGAGCTCGCGCTCCGGCAGGCGCAGCGATTCGATCACGTGCGACGTCAGGAAGCCGTCCTGCGCGCAGATGCCGGGGTTGAGCGACAGCTCGGCGATTCGATGCGCAATCAGGTTGAGGTCCGCGACTTCCTGAACGTCCTTGGCGAACAGCTGAAAGAACCCGGTGTCGTCCACCGCGTGGTAGTCGTCGTGCCCGGCATGCACGTTGAGGGCGTGCTTGGTCATGGCACGCGCCGCCACGTTTAGCACGTAGGTGAGGCGTTTGCCCACCGCGGCGTAGAGCGACTCATGCATGTAGGCGATGCCCTGGCCGCTCGAGAAGTTCGTGGAGCGGAGGCCTGCCATCGACATGCCCGCGGTCACCGCGGCTGCGGCATGCTCCCCTTCGGGTTCGAAGAAGAGGAGGCGGCGGCCGTTGACGTTTCGGCTGCCGTCGGCGACCGCCGCAGCCCACCCCTCCCCCATCTGCGTCGACGGGGTGATCGGGTACGCACCGGCCGCTTCTCCGGCGGCCGTCTCCATGGCCACCACGGCGTAGCTGCCGTCGAGCGCCTCAAGGGTTCCTGGGAACGGAGGAGGCGCAGGCGCCTTGGCGTCGCGCTTGGGCCGAAAGATCGAGGTCATGCTGCCGCACTCCTGGACAGAGAAGGCTCCGGGACGAACTGGACCCCGTTGAGCCAGACAATCGCGCCGGTCGGGCACCTGGCAATCGCACCCTGATCGGCCTGCGCATCAAAGTTGTAGTCCACCACGGCCACACCACTGGCGACGCTGATCAGCCCGTCGGGGGCATCCTGCACGCACTTGCCGCACGCGGTGCAGGCCACCGTGCACTGTTCGAGTGCCACGTCGCCATTGAGGAGGTTCTTGCATTGCACGAAAAGGTGGGTGTCCACCGGGAGCATGGTGAAGAGCCCCTTGGGGCACGCCTCGACGCAATCGCCGCACGCGGTGCACTTGGCGGGATCCACGGACGGGAGCCCGGTATCGGTCATGGTGATTGCGCCGAAATCGCACACCCGCTCGCAGTCGGCGAGTCCGAGGCATCCCCAGGCGCATCCCTTGCCGCCCCCAGCCACGGCGGTGGCTGCCGAACAGGTCTGCAGCCCGCGGTACTCGGCCAGCGCCCCGGCCACGTCGTGGCCACCCGCGCACTGCAGCCTGGCCACTCGGCGTACTGCTGTCCCCGCATCGACTCCGAGGAACCCGGCAATGGCCTTGTGTGCCTCATCGGTGCCAACCGTGCACTGACTCGGCTGTACCAGCCCCTCGACCGCCTGCTCGGCAAAGGCTCGGCACCCCGGGAGCCCGCATGCGCCACAGTTGGCGTTGGGCAGCAGGGACGACACGACGTCGATCCGGGGGTCTTCCCAGACCCACAGGCGGCGGTTGGCCAGCGCGATCAGGACCGCGAAGACCAGCGCTACCCCGCTGAGGATCAGGACCGCCAGCATCGTCATCGGTTCAGCTCCCGGCGAGTCCGGACTGGCCGAGCAGCCAGCTGGCGATCCGGTCCACGGCATCCTCGGCACCCACGGCCGGCTTCGCCGATCCGCCGTTCACTGGAATGTTGAAGGGGGTGCGGCCAAGGTCGGCCAGGAGGGTCCGCTCTTCCCCCATCTGCCAGGCGCTGGTGCCACCCACGGCCTTGCGGGGTTCCTCGCCGAGGGTGCGTACGGTCAGGCGCTGCCACGGTTCGTGCCCGGCCGTCGGGTCATGCAGGAAGACGGCCGAACCCTCGGGCATGACGGCCGCCACAGCGGGGCCGTCGAACGTGGCAACGCGATCGAGGCCGGTGCCATCGATGGTCTGGAGGACGAAAGTGCCGGGGGTGATGCAGCGCGCGAGCGGAGCGGGGGCCGCGGGGCCCCGCACCACGAGCACGATCTTCTCGCGCCCGTCGGCGAAGTCGCTGAGCGCTCCCACGTGCAGGTCGGCGCCCTCGAGCGAGACGATGAGCGGCGGGGCGTAGCGCCGGGCCGCCTTGCTCCACGACCGGAATTCCACTGGATCGAGGAGCGCGTCGTGTTCCTCCGGCTGGTACCGGCCGCCGCGCACCACCTCCGAGAGAATGACGGCGCCGAAGGCGCGGCCAATCTCCGCGAGTGCGTCGCCGACCGCGACACCGAGGCGGCCGCCCTGCTTCAGGTCCACGAGAAAGGCCTGGTCGCCCTGGTCGCGCAGCCCCTGGAGGGTCGCGATCGCACGGTGCATCGCCGCAAGCGCCGCGGGCTCGACGGGATTGACCGCGGGAAAGAGCTCCGCGAAACGGGTGGCGTCGACGCGACCGGCGGCAAAGCTTCCGAGCTCCATCCCGGCGCGCTGCCCGCGCTGCCCGGCGTCCGCGGCCTGTTCGACGAGGAACGCCTCGGCCTGGGCGAGCGCGCCCTCGATGAGGGACCGGAATTCGGCGATCGGCTGTGCCATCGCCGCGACCGCGTCGGTGAATCGAGTGTCAGACGGCATAGCGATCCAACTCCGCGTCGATCAGGGTGACCCGCTCTTCCGGCGTGCGGGGCGGTACTCGGCGAATTTCCTCATAGCGCGGCCGCGAGGGGTCACGGTAGAGGACACCGAGATGGATGTGGTCGGTGGAGCTCGCGACGCGCCGGGCGGCATCGAGATCGTGTGGATCGTGCCGCACCTGCGAGCGGTAGATCTTCTCGAGCTCGGGGACCACGACGCCGTCGTCGTGGATGAGCATCGCGATGTTCGCCGGATCCTGCACCGCCGCCTGGTAGACCGCCGCGGAATAGATCGGGCAGCGCTGCAGGATGCGCACGAAGCTGAGGCCGCGATGGTGATACGCGGCGCGGAGCGTGGCATAGAGATGCGCCGGGACCCACTCCGCGGTTTGCGCCACGAACGAGGCGTTGGTCACGCCGAGCGACACCGAGAGCGGGTTCAGCGACGGCAGCACGCCGCCCTGCGGCATCGTGTTGCTGGAAAATCCCTGGGGCGTGGTCGGCGACGTCTGCTTCTTGGTCAGGGCGTAGATCCCGTTGTCGAGCAGCAGGACCGTCAGGTTGACGTTGTACCGGAGGGCGTGCACCCAGTGCGCCGCGCCGATCGAGGTGCAGTCGCCGTCACCCATGACCACGAACACCTGCAGGTCGGGGCGGGTGAGCTTGATGCCGGTCGCAACCGGCAGCGCCCGGCCATGGATGCCGTGGAATCCGTAGGTCTTGAGGTAATGCGGGAATCGGCTGGAGCACCCGATGCCGGAGACGAACATGGTCTGCTCCGGCGTCAGCTGCTCGGCGGCTAGGAGCTTCTGGACCGAGGCCAGGATGGAGTGGTCGCCGCAGCCGGGACACCAGCGCGCGCGGGCGCCTTCATAGTCGTTGAGTTCGTAGTGTGACTCGTGCTCGCCGGGCTGGAGCACCGGCAGGAGCCCGCAGGTGATACTCATGCTGCACCTCCCCGCGGGGTACGCTCGCGGATGGCGTCGAGGATGGAACCGGGCCGCAGTGGCTCGCCCGGCACGCGCGTCCAGCAGTCCACATCGACCAGTGTGGTGGCCCGGAGGACCCAGGCCAGCTGGCCGCGGCGGCGATTCTCGTCGGTGATATAGGGATCACCGGGCTCGTCGCTGTAGTTGATTTCCACCGTACACACCTTGGCGAACCGGGCGAAGATGTCCTTGAGGCCCGGCTCGAGTGGCGACAGGAACCGGAGATGGACCGCCGAGACGCGGATGCCCTCGCTCCGCGCCCGGTCCACTGCCTCCTCGATGGCGCCCTTGGTGCTTCCCCAACCCACCAGGAGCAGGTCGCCCTCGGCATCGCCGTAGAGCGGTGGGGGCGTCAGCAGCGACTGCAGCACGGCCAGCTTGCGGCTCCGCATCGCTGAGGAGCGCTGGTGGACGCCGGAACTGTAGGCCACCTTGCTTCCCTCGTCGTGCGACAGGCCGGTCACCGTATAGGCGCCACCCGGCTGCCCGGGGACGATCCGCTGCGACAGGCCGGTCTCCGGATCCCACTGATATGCCTTTTGGCCCGTGGCCACCGGTGCCAAATCGATTGGGGCGGCCTGCCAGCTCGTGTCGGGCTTGGGACGCGGGAAGGGGGTCACTCCGGTGGCCAGGTTGGCGTCCGACAGCACCATGACGACGGTGCGGAACGCTTCGGCGATCCGGCGGGCGGTCACCATGATGTGGAAGCATTCCTCGATGGTCGCCGGCGCCATCACGACATGCGGGGCGTCGCCCGGGCTTGCGAAGAGCGCGGCGAGCAGGTCCGACTGCTCCACCTTGGTCGGCAATCCGGTGCTCGGCCCGCCGCGCTGGACGTCGACCAGCACCAGCGGGATTTCCGTCATGATGGCCAGCCCGAGGAATTCGGTCTTGAGGGCGAGGCCGGGACCGGAGGTGACGGTCAGGGCCACCTTCCCGGCGTAGGATGCGCCGATCGCCACGCCCACGGCGGCAATTTCGTCCTCGGCCTGGTGGACAATGCCGCCGAACTTCTCGAACACCTCGCTCAGGTAATGCGACACCGAGGTGGCCGGGGTGATGGGATACATGGAGCAGAGCTCCATCCCCGCGGCGATCGCGCCAAGGCCGCACGCCTCGTTCCCGTTCATCACCACCAGCGCCTCGGTAATCGGCGGAGGCGTCACGTCGATCCGGAAGTCGATGTGCTGTTCCGCCCAGGCAAACCCGAGCTCAAGCAGGGCGACATTCTGCTCGTAGACTTCCTCGCTCTTCTTCCGGAAGGTGTGCGCGATCTGCTCCTTGATCCGCTCCATGTCCCGCCCGTAGATGCAGGCCAGCATCCCGAGCGCAAACATGTTCTTCCCCTTGCGGGGGTTGTCCACCAGCGTCAGGCACTCCACTTCCATCGGCACCGGGATGATCCGGTACTGCCGGTGGGAGAGCTCCTCCATCGCAGCGGTCCAGGCCGCCCGGATCTCGGGGTCGTCGTGGGTGGCCCACTTGTCCTCGACGATGAGCACCGCGTCGGGGGCCAGCGCGTCCAGGCGGTGGCGTGCTACAAGCACCTGTTCATTGAACGCCATGGCCAGGTTGGTGGCGTCGCCCCAGTTGGTGACGGGACCTGCGCCGAGACGGATGCGGTACCCACTGGCCCCCTCGGGAGCCCGCGGCGGGGGCTGAATTTCAGCCGGGATGATCTCGACGGTCCAGACCCCGTTGCCCATCTTGGCAGAGACGCCGCCGAAGATTTGCCCACACTTCTGGGCGCCCTCTCCGGAGTCGGAGACGATTTCGATGGTGTGCTCGGGCAGGCGCGTGATGGTCGGCGCCGGCGGCACGATGGTCGAACTGGAGGTAGCGGTCACGAGTCGTTCTTCCTCACGTGAGGGTGCCGAAGCGGCGTCGCTCGGCCATGATGTCGTGGGCGATAGGCTCCGTCGGTGGAGCGGGGTGCCGGTCGCGCCCCCTGTTCTCCCGAAGGAGCGCCAGTTCGCCCAGCAGGTCCTCGTACACCTCGACGTCGAGCAGCACGGCGGCGGAGCGCCCGTGCTGGGTCAGAATCACGGCGCGTTTGGTGTCGCGGATTTGCTGGAGAAAAGCGGAGGCATGTGCCCGGAATTCGGTAACCGGGCGCACGTCCTGCGAGGGACAGAGGCGGGGCAGTTTGCGGTTCGTCATAGCGTACGCTCACAAGTACATGTGAACAGGCTGTGACGGAGTTTGCAAAGGGAGTCGTGAAGGACTTATGAAGGTGCGATGAGCCAATCCAGAAGGTCGGAGTCGGTGCCCGGCGAGGGGCGAATCAGTCGAGCGACTTGCGCATCTGGACCATATGGACCGGTTGCTTCAGCTTGCCGGGGGCGGGGAAGGGGGTGACGCCCACCGGTGTGAATCCCCACTTGGCGTAGAACGATGGAAGCTCGGTCCGGAGGTTGACGATGTCGATCTCGAGCATGCGGCATCCCGCGGCCCGGCAATGGGCTTCCGCCGCCTCCACCAGGGTCCGGCCGAGGCCGGTTCCCTGCACATCGGGGTCGACCGAGAGCAGCCCGAAGTACCCGCAGTCGCCGCGGAGTTCGACGTAGACCGCGCCGGTCAGCCCGCCACCTGACACCCCAGGGGTCACCAGGAAGTCGGAGTTGCTGGCTTCGATCCTGGCCCGGACCTCCGGCTCGGCGATGCGCTCGCCATTGATGAAGAACGCCTCGACCCGATAGGCGGTGTTGATCAGCCGGGTCAGGACCGGTGCATCGGCGGGGGTGGCGAGGCGGGGTATCGTCATCATCCTCCCAGGGCAATTGCTATTCCCGACTGAATCGCACGAACCGGGGATAGTAAATCGTTGAATCCCCGACGAGGCTGTCGAAGTCGGCAGAGGTGTTCGTGGAATAGGACAGGACGAGGTCGGCACCGGCAAGGTGCGGGTGCGCCTTTCCCTGGTAGATCATGATCCGTGGCGTATCGTACTCCGGCGGTCGATAGAGCGTGTCGGGGTTGGACCAGGGACCGGTCAGTTTCGGGGCGGAGCGCACCACCAGGACAGCAGGACCGAATCCCACCGACTGCACCTCAAGATAGCATCCGCTGATGTCGTCCCGATGGACGGTCAACTCGGTCGCGCCATTGCGCATCACGGGTGCGGGCTCGCGTTCCGACACGCCATCCGCAATCCATGTCCCATCCGCGGCCAGCCACGCCATGTCGCGAAGGTTGCCTTCGTAGGCGCTCGTGTCCGGCCATCGCACGAGATAGACATCGCCGCCGCGTGGTTCACGGGAGCTGTAGGCGTAGAGGTACCCGTCTTCGGCGAGCACGCTCGCGGAGCCGACGATGGCCTGGAGCTCGTTCTTCGGCGTGTCGAGCCAGGAGACGTCCCACTTCGATGGCTCCGCGTCGGGATTGGCGATCAAGACCGCCCGCCAGTCGGCGACCTCGAAGCCCAGCCCGGTCGGGATGCCATGGACCTCCATCAGGAAGAGCAGCAGTCGATCCCGGATGCGGATGCCGTGTCCCGGCCAGTACCGTACCTCGCCGCTGTCCGGAAAGTAGGCGATCGGAACTCCCTGGAGATCGGTGCCCCAGTAATACCGGATGGTGGCGCCAGCGGGGTCATACCCCTGCTGGATAGCGACGGTGTTGCTCACCATCCTCGTCGCCGGATTCCGCCGAGCGCCCGTTGCGTCAGGATCGATGAACGTATCGCCGAAGAGCCAGAGCACGCGTCCTGCGCCCAGGTCAACGGAGTAGGCACCGTCTGCTCCGACCCAGTTGGGGTCGCCGCGGAAGAGCTGGTCGGCTGATTCCCATGCCTCGGCCTGAAACGCGGGAGGGCAGGCGGGTGGCCTCGCGTCATCGCACGCGATCGTGCACGCAGCGAGGACGACGACGGGCCGCGCGAGCTCTAGCAGGGGGTATCCCGAAGGCACAGGTCAGTCATCGGTGCACCTGGGTGGGGAGGCCGAGAGGGCGTCTCAGCCCGCGCTATTCGTCAGGAGATGGCAACCTACCGGTGGGTGGCGACTTCGCCAGCATCGTCAGCCTTGCCGCCACCCCCTCCATCTGGCGGGCGCGGTTCTGGGCCCAGCGGGGGAGACGGAGGGCGCCCACCATGAAGAGGACTCCGCCGGCGAGTACGAGGGGGAGCAGCTGTTGGATCGCTTCGCCAAGCCCGCCCTCAGATACCAGGACCACCGCCGGTCCCAAGGCAATGCCCAAGAGCGCCAATCCACTGAGCATCAATCCTCGGGCATTGCCGTTCACGGTGCGCAGCCGGAGTCGGTCACCGCTTGGGGTCGGTTCGAGGAGCGCCTGGAGATTGCCGTTGGTCCACTGCCGGAGGGAGCCATCCCGGCGGACATGTCCGCGGGCGTGAAAGGTCTCCCGCAGGTCCACTACGAGCTGGTCCCACTCCTCGTCGGTCAGCCGCCGCCCGAGCTCCACGGTCCTGCCAACGCCGAGGGGAAGGCCGAGGAACCGCCGGCCCGCCGGCAGTCCAGCTCGGTCAAGCCCCTGCGCCGCCTGTGCCACCAGTTCCATTGGGATTCCGACCTCGCGGCCGATCTCCTGCAGGTCGGCCAGAGTCATCCCCTCGCCCGATGGCAACTGCCGCCGGGCGGTCTGCTGTGCCTCGGCGGCCCGCTTGAAGATTTCGGCGACTTCCTGTTCGTTGTAGCGGCGGTCAGTCATTCGGTATAAGATGCCTCGCCCCTCGGGTCCGTGCAAACGGCGCCTCGGGGATATACTGGGGGCAGGTTTGGACGGGCTATCAGGCCAGGGAGGCGACTCATGCGGGGCAAGGCGCACGACGACGAGTATGGCGACGAGGAACCGGAGTGGGAGTCAGGGACGCTCTCCGAGCATCTCGACACTGACGCCGAGACCGAGATCGAGTGTCCCTATTGCGGCGAGATCGTCGAGATCGTCATCGACAAGGCCGGTGGGGCCACCCAGGACTATGTGCAGGACTGCGAGGTCTGTTGCCAGCCCTGGCAGGTCCATGTCAGCCTGGGAGTCGGTGGGGCCGTGGAGGTGCGGGTGGAGCGGGCGGGTTGAGCTCAGCAGCAGCCGGCATATACGGCTGCCACGACAAACGGGATCAGGACGCCCACCCCGATGAGGATCAGCGTCTTGGACGTGCTCGCGATTCCAACCCGAATTGAATCAACTTCGCCGAGCGGAATTGAGACCCGGCAGTTGGTGCACGTTGCCTCTAACTTGAACGGAATCCCGCTGAGGGTATCGGGGGTGATCTGCACGGCCCGGAGCCAGAGCACCTGATCGGCGGTCCATACCTTGTATTGCGTGTTGGGCGGAACCTCAACCGGCTCGACTCCCCGCGCAGACGACCAGGAGATGCACGCTGGAAGCGGTAACGTGAAGCCGAGCAGGAGCGCCGTCCGGGCGATTGCCATTTTCGAGTGATGCCGCATCCACCCCCTCCGCGAGACCATCGGGGAATCGCCCCCCCCCACGGGGGCCGTCCCTCCAGAGCAGCCAACCGCGCCCTGATCACATTCACAAGCGGCGGGGCATCCACCGGGTCGTGGTCGTGCCCCTGGCCGGATGCTCCGTCATGCTACGGCCCCGCGGGCGCCGTCCACAGATTGTCCGCCCGGTCCACTTCCGGATAGACGTGCGCCGGGTCGATCTCGATCTGGGTCAGGGCCGGGCTCGCCGGCGCGCGGAAGGCCCAGGTGGCGTTGTCCCCCCGGAACCAGGTTTCCACCGGCAGCTTGACCGAGCGCGTGGTGCCGTTGGCAAAGGTGATCTGCAGCGCCACCGGTGCCACCATGTCGCCGCGGTTGGACAGGAAGACCCGGACCAGGTCCTGGCCGTTGGTGGTCGTGACCTTGACCGAATCGATCGCCTGATCGAGGTGGTCGGTCCGGTAGAACCAGCTCCGCCAGAACCAGCTCAGGTCCTCGCCCAGCCCGTCGTTCATCGAGCGGAAGAAGTCGGCAGGCGTCGGGTGCTTGAAGGCCCACCGGCGGGTGTACTCGGCAAACGCCTCGTCGAAGGCCGTCGAATCCACCACCTGATCCCGCAGGAAATGGAGTCCCACCGCCGGCCGTCCATAGGCATTCCATCCACTCATCAGTCCGTTCGGCTCGCGATCCTGCGGCACCATGATCGGTTCTTCGGGGCCGCGCCGGGCCAGGAACTGCTGCCAGGATCCCATGTAGCCGAACTCCAGCGACTTCACGCGGGTGGTGTCATCGGGATAGCGGTCGCGGAAGCTGAAGTAGTCGATGAAGGTGTTGAATCCCTCGTCCATCCACGGGTAGAGCCGCTCGTTTGAGCCGACGATCATCGGGTACCACTCATGCCCCTGCTCGTGGGCAATCGTGTAGTACAGCTCCTTCGGGCTGTCGGCGTCGTCGAAGGTCATCATCGGATATTCCATCCCGCCCACCGGCCCCTGGGCACTTACCGCGCTCGGATAGGGGTAGTGGAACCAGCGGGAGTGCAGCATCACCGAATGCCGCGTCATGTCGGCCGCGTCCTGCCAGGTGTCGAGCTGCGAGGGCGGATAGAAGGCCTGCATCAGGATGCCGCTCCAGCTGCTGGCGTCCCACAGGTAATTTGGCGCCGTGGCCCACGCGAAGTCGCGCACGTTGTCCGCGTGCCAGCGCCAGGTGCGCGTGGCACCAACGCGTGCCGGCAGCAGCGCCGCCGTGCCGACTTCGTCGGGACGGATGATGCGGACAATCGTGTCGGACTTGGCCGCTGCGGCCAGCCGCGTCCGCAACATGGCGGGCAGGACTTCGGTCGGATTCTGGAGCAGGCCGGTGGCCGTCACGGTGAATCCGGCGGGCATGGTGATGGCCACGTCGAAGTTGCCGTATTCCAGGTAGAACTCACCGCTCCCGATGTACTGGTCGGTGTTCCATCCCCGGACATCGTCATAGACCGCCATGCGCGGGTACCACTGCGCGACCTGGTAGAGCCAGCCCAGGTCGCCCTGCTTGGTGCGGCCGGTGCGGCCCTGCCGTGGGATCTGGTGATGCCAGGCGATATCGAGGCGTACCACCCCCTTCGGGGGGAGGGGCCGATCCAGGTTGACCCGCATCATCGTGCTGTTCATGCGATACGTGAGCGGCGCCTTCGTGGTCCTGGCGGCAGGCCCGCGCACCACATTGAGTCGCTCGATGGTGGCGCCCGCCTGGAATCCCGCTTCCTGGCGTGCATTGGGGTTGGCCAGCGGCGCCATCCGGCCGTCCGGGGCGCCGATGTTCATGTCCACCTGCATCCAGATGTACCGCAGGGTGTCGGGCGAGTTGTTGGTGTAGGTCAGCGTCTCCTCGCCATGGATCGTATGGGTCGCGGTATCGAGCGAAACCCGGATGTTGTAGTCGGCCCGCTGCTGCCAGTAGGACGGCCCCGGCACGCCGGACGCGGTGCGGTAGACATTCACCGGCCCAAGGTCGAGTTGGCGGAATGGAGAGGTGTCCGCGGTGCTGGGCGGCACTGGCGGCGGGGCGTCAGATGTGGATGGTTGCTGCGCGGCCGCGGCGGTCGACCAGAGCAGGGTGGCGCAGAGGAGGAGCTGGAGCGGCCGGCGGCCGGCGCCAGAAAGAGAAGCGTGGAGGATGGACATGCTCTACCTCGTCGAGAGTACCGTGGCTGTTTCGGCCAGTGTTTCGTCATGGAAGCTAGTCAATCGCGTGCTGGCTGCGTCACTCCTCGAGTAGTTCCCGGGCCCGCTCGAGTTCGGGGCTCGGTACCGAGAGCCGGATGGCCCGTGGCACCGCCCCCTGGAACGACGGCCCGAACACCCCCGCCTGGTCGTTCTGCCGGAGTACCGGGATGCCGGCGCTCTCCAGCTGCGCCTGCACGATGTCGGCCTCGAGGCCGGTGCTGTACGAGCCGATCTGGATCCACTTCGCTTCCATGTCGGTTCCCCGGGTGAGTGTGTGTTCCCGCTTGAAGATGATCCCCTTTCGCGCAATTCCAAACCCGCCTCGGGCGGCTCCCCGGTGCCGCCGAGAAAATCCCGGTGGACAGCACCACAATTCCGCCTCCCTCCCCGATACCAGCCCCGCTACCGCATAACGCCAGATGGATTCCTGCCGGATCAGGCAAATTGCTGCACTTCACAAAGCTAAGTCATGATAAGACAGTCACATAGCCAACTGCACTTTGTGGTACAAGGGGTGCTCTCCATTGGGGAGTCTCGTGTGTCAAAATAATAGTCAGTTTGTCGTGTGGCCCAAGGGGGCCTCCGGCCGGCTCTACAAACCGCTCGATCGAGGAGAAGCATCATGAACCGCAGGATTGGCTGGATTCACCTGTTCACACTCGTGGCCGCACTGGTGTTGCCGGGCCGCGTGCTCGCCCAGGCGGCGACCGCCCCGCAACCGCTGGTCATGACCGCCACGAACCTCATGGCCGGCGACCAGCGACACAAAGACGTCGCGCAGAATGGCGGGGACCAGAACGCCCTCATGGCCGGCGATGTGGTCCGCTACCGGCTGGTGTTCACCAACCTGAACGCCGACTCCCTCCGGAACGTCCAGTTCACCAACCCGATTCCCGGCGGGCTGCGCTATGTGGCGGCCTCCGCCGGCGCCGACCGGAGCGACGTGACGATCGATTTCTCGATCGACGGCGGCAAGACCTGGTCGGCGCAGCCGATGATCGAAGTGATCGTGGACGGGAAGCCGGTGCGCAAGCCGGCGCCGGTGTCGCAGTACACCACCATCCGCTGGACCGTCGGCGGCTGGGTGCAGTCGAAGTCGCAGGTGACCGCGGAGTACAAGGCTGAACTGCCGGCGCCCTCGGGCGCTCCGGCTGAGCGATAGATGCACGCCGAAGGAGCGTTTTCGAAGTCACACCTTACCACCCACAAGGAGTCGAACACCATGCGCCGCACACCCTTCATCCAGAGGACCCTGTCGGTCCTCACCGGCCTGCTGTTGGCCGTCGCGGTTTCCGGGCTGTACGCCCAGAGCCCGACGCCCGAGGGCACGGTCATCACCAACACCTCGACGGTGACGTACACCGACGCCAACGGCAACAGCTATACGCCGGTGACGGCGTCCGTCTCCGTCACCGTCGGATTCGTGGCTGGCGTCGACCTGACCGGCGTCGCCTCGGTGAGCCCCGCCTCGCCGAGCACCGCCGACACGCTGTTGTTCACCTACCAGAACATCGGCAACGGCAACGACAGCATCTCGGTCAGCGACGTGAACTCTGATGCCGGGACGATGGTCATCACCGGCTACCGAGTGAACGGGACGACCTACGCCGACCTGACGACGCTGAACGCGGCGCTCGCCTCGATCCTCGTGGCCCAGAACGGCACGCTGGCCATCCGGGTGATCTACAACGTGCCGGCCGGCCGCGGTGGCCTGCCGTCCAACTACACGATGACCGCTGCCTCACGACGGACCCCCTCAGTGACTGATGCGGCCACCACCATCGTTTCCCCGAACCTCTCGGCGGCCGTGAACGTCACGCCGGACGGAGCGCAGAACCTGCAGCAGCTGCCCAGCAATGCGACGAACTACACCTTCACCTTCACCGTCCAGAACGCCGGCAACGGCCCGGACAACTTCAACCTCGTCGCGTCACACCCCGGCACCGCGATTTCCATCGTCTCGGTGAACGGCACCGCCGGCAGCAGTGCGCTGCTCAGCGGCCTCGCTTCCGCAACGTCGCAGACGGTCGCCGTGGTCTACACGGTGCTGAACGTGGCGGCCGGCAGCAAGGACTCCCTGTTCCTGACCGCGACATCCGTCGGCAACAACACGGTCTCGGACAACGGCTTTGCCGACCTCACCGTCATCATGCCCAGCCTCACGATGGCGAAGGAGGCGTATCGCAATGACAAGCTGACCCTCATCACCGGGTCCGACCGCGTGCTGCCCGGTGAATTCATCCAGTACAAGATCACCGTCACCAACACGGGAACTGCCCCGTCTTCGGTGGTCCAGATCACGGACCCCCTCCCTGTGCAGCTCACCTACGATAGCGCGACCGGTGACGCGGCCGGCTGGACCTTCAGCAACGCGGGCAACAACGTGACCGCCGACCTGACGGGCACGCTGGCTGCCGGTGCAAGCAGGTTCATCTGGGTTCGTGCCCAGGTGAAGTGAGCGGACTGAACCGCTCGCATGAAGTTCGTTAACGCGGCGCATACGGCGACAGGCCGTTCGAGGCTCCATCCTGCCCAGTGGGCAGGGTGGGGTCTTGGCGTGCTTGCCCTGTTCGTGTCCGTCGCCAACCTGCGCGCCCAGGCCCTGCCGGCTGGGACCCAGATTTCGAATGTCGCGCAGGTGTCCTGGCAGGATGAAAACGGGCTGGCCTTCACGGCCGGCTCGAACATGGTGGTGCTGACCGTTGGCCAGGTTGCGGGCGTCGATGTCGAGCCGCCCCGCGCGTCGGTCAGCGATCCCGGCGCGACCGTGTGGTTTGCGCACACGCTGCAAAACATCGGCAACGGGACCGACAGCTTCACCGTTGCCGCGCGCTCCAGCGCTGGCTGGCCGCTCCGCGTCTACCAGGACGCCAACGGCAATGGAGCGCTCGATGCAGGGGAACAGCCCGTGGTGGGGCCGATCTCGCTGGTGGCGGGCGCCACCGCGAACCTGCTTCTCGCCGTGGATGTCCCCGCCGTGGCGACGGTCCGCGGCACCCTGGACACCCTCTGGCTCAGTGGTACCTCCCAGTTCGACGCTGCCGTCAGCGACAGCGTCGCCGATCAACTCCAGATCCGGGATGTCGGCATTGCGGTGTCGCTGGCGAAGTCGGTCGACCGGCCGACCGCGTCTCCGGGCGACATCCTGTCCTATACTATTGCGTACCAGGCGACCGGTCCCGATTCGGCCTCCAATGTCCGGATTGCCGACCAGATCCCGGCCGGGACCGTCTACCTGCCGGGCTCGCTCCGCCTGAACGGAGCGCCTCTCACCGACGCCGCCGGCGACGACGCGGGCACCTTCGACGCCCTCAACAATGTCGCGGTGTTCTCCCTGGCCACCGTCGCCGGGGGCTCCAGCGGTACGGTGAACTTCCAGGTCCGTGTCGGGCAGCAGGCCGTCACCAACACCGCCAGCGCCACCTACCAGACCGTGGCGGGCACTGACTCGGTGGCCTCCAACGCGGTGCAGACCGCCGTGGTTGCCCCGGAGGTGAGCCTGGTGAAGTCGCTCATCGGGCCGTCGACGGCCGGCATTGGCGACGCCGTGCAGTACCAGATGACCTGGCGCAACGCCTCGCCGACCGCGGTGGTGTCCGGCGCCGTGGTCACCGATACGATTCCGACCGGACTCGACTACGTCTCGTCCCTGCCGGCTGCCGTCCTCTCGGGGCGGGTGCTGCAGTGGTCGCTGGGCGACCTCGCCGCCGGCAGCACGGGGCAGATTCAGCTGACGCTGGCCGTGGCCGCGACGGTCACCGATACCCAGCGGGTCAGCAACACCGCTGTGCTCACTTCGGGCAACGCCCCGGAGCAGAGCTCCACCGCCTCTGAAGTCCTGCTCGTCGGGCCCGCCTCGCGGGAACTCTCCCTCACCAAGACCGCGGATGTCGTCGAGGTGAGCCTCGGCGAGACGGCGCCCTTCACCCTGGTGGTGGGCAACCGGGGCGTCGTCGACCTGTCGGACATCCAGATCCACGACCGACTGCCCGAAGGCACCCGGTATGCCAAGGGCACCGCCACCGGGGTGGACTCGGTGCAGTCGAGCGGGCGGGACCTCACCTTCTTCATCGCCGGTCCGTTGGCGCCCGGTGCCGAACACTCGGTGCACTACGCGGTCGCCGTCGTCTCGGCGTCGTCGACCACGCTGGAGAACACGGCGTTCGCCGTCGCGGGCGGAGTGACACGCTCCGCCAACGCGGTCGCCTCGCTCCAGGTCAACCGCTCCTGGGCCATGCAGGACCGCGCCGTGATCGGCAAGGTCTGGGTGGACGCAAACAACAACGGGATTCAGGACGTTGGTGAGGGCGGGATGCCGGGCGTGGACGTGTGGACGGAGGACGGCGATATCGCCACCACCGATACGGATGGCCGCTTCTCGTTCCGCAACATGCAGCCCGGCACCCAGCACGCGTTCCGGCCCGATCTCGCCACCGTCCCCCCCGGCTACCAGTTGGCGGACTCGGGCGTGGAGCGCTTGATCGTCACCCGCGACGCCACTGGCTGGACCACGCCCCGGGTGGATTTCCGCCTCGTGCCGAACGCCGCCCGCATGGCGGGAGTGCGGCTTCCCATCGGCTGGAGCCTGACGGCCCAGTCCATCGCGACACCCGTCGACACGGCCACCACCGCAACGAGGCTGCAGCAGCGCGACTCCGTCGCCGAGCACGGGTACCTGGACATCCCGCCGGTGGAGGTCCGGAACGTTGAGTTCGCCTCCAACAAGTCTGTGCTCTCGCCGGCGGCGATTGGCATGCTGGACACCCTTGCTCCCTGGTTCAACGCGAACCCGGAACTCTCGGTCATCCTCCGCGGGCATACCGACGCCGTCGGTTCCGTGGAACACAACCGCCAGCTTTCCGAGGAGCGCGCCAAGGCGGTCATGCAGCAATTGGTGGCGGCCGGTGTCGACCCCAGCCGTCTCATCCCGGTGGCGTTCGGCGCAACCAGCCCGGTGGCGGGCAACCAGACCGCCGAGGGTCGCGCGCGGAATCGCCGGGTCGAGCTGCGGATCGTCTATGCGACCCAGATCCGCGAGGTCGACGATCAGATCAAAGTGCTGAGCGCGGAGCCGCCGGCGGAATCGATGATGCTCGAGGTCGGCCTGCAGAACTCCTACGGGATGCCATTGTCCGACCTGAGCGTCACCTTCCCGGTTCCGCTCGACTCCGCCGAGCTGCTGATCAACGACTCCGTGGTGGGCCGCGCCGCCGGGGCGACGGTAGCGTTGCCGGCCATCCCGGCGCACGCCGCCTTCGCGCTCCGTGGCTGGAGCCGCCGACCGGACGCCGCCGCCTCCGCTGAACTCTCGCTGAATGGCAGTGCACTGAGCCGACTGGAGGTCGCCCTGGCTGACTCTGTCGTGCGGGTCACCGGCGTGACCGCTCCTGCCGTCACCACCGACAGCCTTCCCGACCTGGCGGCCCTGCCGCCCGGCGGCGAGGTGGCGGTCACCCTCTCCGCTCCCGAGGCGGGATGGCAGAACCAGACCACCTTTGTCCTGCCCTCCGGGTGGCGCACGCAGACGGACAGCGCCGCGCCGGTCTCGGCACCGGCCACCGCGCGGGTCGTGGAGGGGGGCGAGGCCCTGACCTGGAAGCTCCCCGAGGAGCCGACCGGACCGATGACTCTCGTGGTCCGCCCCGCGGGCGCCGTGGCGCCAAGCGCGCCGGCACGTTTGGAGCCGCTCCGCCCGCAGGAGGCGCGGCTCGCTGAGCAACAGAACGCGTTCCTGACCGGGCCAGGCGTGGAGATCTTCAGCCCGACCGACGGCTCGATTCTCAAGAGCGACCGCGCATACGTGGGCGTCCGGGGTGAGCCCGGTGCGCCGGTCACCCTCTTCGACGGCGACTCAGCCCTGGCGGAGGCCCGCCTCCGTCCCGATGGCGTGCAGGACTTCATCGCGGTGGAGCTCAAGCCCGGCCCGCATCGCCTGCGAGTGCGCATGATGAACTCCTGGTCGAAGGAGCGCTGGGACAGCAGCTCCGTCCATGTGACGGGAGCACCGGAGTCGTTCCATTCGGAGCAGCAGCGTGTGGCGCTCGTTGCCGACGGGCAGACGATCGCGACGGCCCGCGTCCGGGTGCTCGATGCCTGGGGCGTGCCGGTGGTGAACGGGCCGCAGGTCACTGTGGTCGCGGAAGGCGCCGAGGTGGTGAACCCCGACGCGGACGGTTCGTCGGTTGGCGTCCAGGTGGCGGCCGACGAAGCAGGCTGGCTGACCATTCTCCTCCGTCCCGGACATTCGGTGGGCGCGGGAAGCCTGCAGCTCTCCTACGCGGCCCTGCACGGGGAACTCCCGCTCGACGTCCTGCCAGCGGTCCAGCCGCTCCTGCTCACTGGCTCGGGCCTCATCGGTATCGGCGCCAGCTACGACGCCTATGGTGCCGTGACGGCCCGCGGACATCTGGACGACCGGACCTCGTTCCTGCTGAGTTACGACTCCCGGCGCCTCGATGCAGGGACCGACGCCTTTGCGCGCAGCGCCGACCCGCTGGCCGAGGCACAGTATCCCATCCTGGGCGACGCCAGCATCTACCGGACCTCCAGCGCCTCGACCTACCAGCTCTCCGCCCGCGTCGAACGCGGGTACGATTGGCTCGCATTCGGCGACATCGGCATCAACGGCGGACTCGGCTCGGAGTTGGGACTCAGTGACTACCGGCGCGCGCTGCCGGGCCTGGCCGCCCGCTACACGACCGGGCCGGTGGTGTGGCAAGGCTTCGGCGCGGTGACGACGCAGCTGTTGCAGCAGACCCAGATCCGGGGAGCTGGCTCATCTGGCCCCTATACGTTCGGCAGCACGATCCGCTTCGGCACCGAACAGGTGACGGTGGAGACGCGGGAGCGCAACAACGCCGAGCATATCCTCAGCCGCGAAGTCCTCACGCGGTTTGTGGACTATGAAATCAACTATGAGTCGGGTTCGCTGCTCCTGAAGCGGCCGGTGCCCGCCGCCGACACCTACGGCAACCCGGTTTACCTCGTGGTCATCTACGAGGCCGAGTCCGGCGGTTCCAGCAGCGAAGTCTGGGGCCTGCGTGCCGCAGTCGACGGCACCAGGTGGATCCGGAACACGCCGCTCGATTCGGCGCGTGTGGGCGCCACCTGGGTGCACGAGAGCCCCGATGCCGGCGGCCACCAGCTGCTCGGCGCCGACCTGCACCTCGTCGCACGGCAGGGGTTGACGCTGGGCGGAGAGGTGTCGTTCTCCAACGGTCCCGATTCGAGCGGCACCGCCACGGCGTTGGCTGGTTCGTACGGATTCCTCGGCGGGGCGGGGCAATTGACGGCCAAGTGGCTCGGGGTGAGCCGCGAGTTCGGGAACCCGGCGAACCCGGCGCTCCAGGGTGGCACCAGCGCCATCAACCTTGGCGCACAGTACAAGCGGAGCGGGCGCGAGTTTCAGCTCGGGTACAATTGGCAGCGATTCGACGTGCAGGACCAGGAGCGCCAGGAGGCGAGGGCGAGCGTCCTCCAGCCGATCGGGTCCGAGGTGCAGGTGCTCGGGTCGCTGGCCAGCCATCGCTTCCTGGGCCCCAATCTGGACGACGATGTCTGGGGCGCCGAAGCCAAGGTCAGCTGGAAGCCGGAGGGTCGTCTCGGGATGTGGACCGAGGGACGCGTCGATCTGGGGGGCACCGGAGCGTCGCAGAGCCCCAGCTTCGTCGGCGTCGGGGCCTCCTACGACGTCACGAGTGGCGTCTCCCTCGAAGCCAGGCATCGGCGCGCCTTCTTCCCCGGCGACTCGGGCAGTTACAGCGTGACCGACCTCGGGGTCCGGACCCGCATCGGGACGGGGACCGAGGCCTATGGTTCGTACCAGTTGGCCGGCATCTCCGGCGCCGACAACGCCGCCCTCGTCGGCCTGCGGAATCGCCTCCAGGTCGGATCGAGCTGGACGCTCAACACGCTCTTCGAGCGGCGGATGGGGCTCAACGCGGCCGGCACCCTCGACCCGGTGCGGGCCGCGCCCTTCCTGCAGCAGGAGGAGAATTACTGGTCGGTTGGCGCCGGGGCCGAGTACCTTCCACAGCTGGCGCCCTATCGCCTGAGCGCGCGCGCCGAGTTCAAGGATGGCGACATCAACAGCAACCGGTTGCTGTCCCTGGCGGGCGACGTGTCGCTGAATTCAGGGCTCGCCATTCTGACTCGGCAGAATGTGCTCAAGACCGAGCAGACGAACTCGGATACGACGATCTTCGGCCACGCCTACGGGTCGCTGTGGGGCGTCGCGTTCCGGCCGACACGCAGCAACAAGCTAAACGTCCTGGCCAAGTTCCAGTGGATCAACGTCCTGAATCCCAACCGCGGCAGCGTGCTGGGCGGCTCTGGCGAAGAGGGGCGGACCATCGTTGCGGTGGAGGGGATCTACCAGCCCTCGGCCATCAGCGAAATCGCCGCCCGTTTCGCGAGCCGGCGGAGCAGCTCAAGCCTCGTCGCCTCCGACGGCACCAGCGTGGCGCTCGGTTCACTGGCCGACTTCGTAGGGTTGCGGGGCAGCCTCGTGGTCATGCCTCGGCTCGAGGCCCGGCTCGATGGGCGGCTCTTGATGGAGCGGACCAGCGGTGAATCGCGGTATCAGCTTTCGCCGCAACTCGCCTTCCTGCCCCAGCAGACGCTCGAGGTCGTGACGGGGTACCGGTTCGGCGACCTGCAGGACCCCGATTTCGCCACCGATGGCGGCGACGGGTGGTTTGTCACCTTCAGCGCCCGCGTGACCGAGCAGAGCATCGCCTCGGCCGCCGACTTCTGGCGCCAGCGTTTCGGGGGGAGGTAGGTGTTCATGCATCGCATCCGCCTCTCGACGCCTCGCCGGGCGGCCCCACGGGTGTGGGCGTGGCTCGCGCGCACGATACTGGCGACCGTGGTGCTTGCCTCCCTGCCCGCAACGGCCGCGCATGCCCAGCTGCAGATCTACGGCACCAACGCGAACGGCATCTACCGGATCAACAGCGCCACAGGGGCGGGCGTCCAGGTGTACACCGGCACCCCATTCTCGGGAGGGTATGCCGCCGGCGCTGCCCAGCGCCCGAGCGACGGCGTGCTCTTCTTCGTGGTGGGCAGCGGGGGCAACGACGCCCTCTACCGCTGGGACCCGGCCACCCCGGCCACGGCGCCGGTATTCGTCGGCAACACCGGGGTCCCGTACATGCCCCGGCTTGGCTTCAGCACGTCGGGCAGCCTGTACGGCGTGGACATGGGGACGAACAGCATCTACCTGCTGAACCAGTCCACCGGTGCGGGCACCGCGACGGGTGCGGGGCTGACCGGTGGACCGGCCGGCAATACCGGTGGCGACCTCGCCTTCCACCCCAGCAACGGCTACATGTACATCCCGACGGGCACCGGCAACCCCTACACCCTCTACCGGGTGCCGGTAACGGGTGGGGCGCTCGCCAGTGTCGGCACCTTCACGGGCATGCCGTGCGACCCATCCGGTGCGGCGTTCGACGCCGCGGGCACGCTGTACGTGCAGTGCTCCACTTCCAATAACCTGTACACGGTGCCGCTCACCGGCGGGGCCGCGACATTGGTGGGGACGGGGCCCGCGGCCCTCCAGGACCTCGCGTCGGTGCCGGCGCCGCCTCCCACCGTTGCGATGAGTTTTTCGCCCGGCACACTGGGCGCCCCGGGTGCGACCTCCGTCCTCACCATTACGCTCACCAATCCCGCCTCCGTGCAACAGCGCGGGGCCGCCTTCACGCTCGGCTACCCCGCCAACCTGGTGAACGCCCCGACCCCTGCCGGGGCCACGACCTGTGGCGGCACCGTCACCGCTGCGGCGGGCGGCGGAAGTGCGACGCTCTCCGGCGGGACGATTCCCGCTGGTGGAAGTTGCACGGTCACGGTGACCGTGACGACGACCACGGCTGGCAGCTACGTCGTCACCCTTCCCGCCGGTGGCCTGCTCACGATCATCGGGGCCAACCTCTCATCGGCCTCCGCGACCCTCACGGTCGGCGCGTCGATCTCAGGCAGGGTGTTCGAGGACGCGAACTACGGAGGCGGCGCAGGCCGCAGCCTCGCGGCGTCGGGTGGCGTGGGGCTGGCTGGAGCGCGGGTGGAGCTCTACAACGGGGCGGGGGCGTACGTGGGCTTCACCACCACCGACGGTACCGGCGCATACAGCTGGCCGAGCCTGGTGGCCGGGAACTACACGGTCCGGGTGGTGAATCTCACGGTACCGTCCTCGCGCAGCGGCTATGTGGCCAGCCTGATCCCGGTCCAGACCTACCGCACCACCGCTGCGAGCGGCTCCGCGGTGGCGGTGACCGATCGCGTCGGCGGGCAGGACCCGGACGCCGTGGACGCCGGCAATGGTGGCGCCGGGACGACGATGAACATCGCCACAGGCGTGTTCACCGCCGGGATCACCGGGCGGGCGCAGTCGATTGCGCCGGTCACGATCAGCGGCGCCGGCAACATCGCCAGCGTGGACTTCGGATTCAGCTTCGACGTGGTGGTCAATCGGAACACCGCCGGGCAGGGGAGCCTCCGGCAGGTGATCACGAACGCCAATGCCCTCTCCAACACCGGCCTGGCGCAGGCGGGGCGGCCTGCCGGCACCGAGAACGCCATTTTCATGCTCGCTAATGGGACTGCGTTCCCCGGGACGAACATCGGGTACGCGAACCAGTTCGCCGGCGGCGTGGCCACCGTCAACCTGACCAGCGCCCTGCCGAGCATCACTTCGGCGCTGGTCCTCGACGCGCAGACCCAGCCGGGCTGGTCGGGGGTGCCGATCGTTGAACTGAACGGCAGCGGTGCCGGCAGCGGAAGCGACGGGTTGACCATCACCTCGGCCAACAATGTGGTGCGCGGTTTCGTGATCAACCGGTTCAGCGATCAGGGCCTCGTGCTCAGCGGTACCGGCGCCACCGGCAACCTGGTGGCTGGCAACCACATCGGGGTAAACGCATCTGGGAGCGCCACGGCAGCCAACGGCGGCTACGGAATCCAGATCCTGGGCGGCGCCAGCAATAACACGATTGGCGGCACGACCGCCACGACGCGCAACGTGATCTCCGGCAATGCCTCAGGAGGCGTCTGGCTGCGTGACGCGGCGAGCACCGGCAATGTTATTCTCGGCAACTACATCGGCCTTGATGCCGGCGGCACGGGCGCGCTGGGCAACGCCGGGGCCGGTGTTATGGTCAGCAACAGCGCGCGCGACAACACGATTGGTGGCACGGGTGTGGGAGACGGCAATCGGATCTGGTACAACCAGGGGGACGGCGTCGTGGCGACGTCGAACAACACGGATCGGATCGCCATCCTCGGGAACTCAATCTCGCTCAACATCGGCCTCGGCATCGACCTGAGCAACAACGGGGTGACAACCAACGACGGCAACAAGCGCAACAACCGCACGAACGACGGCATGGACTATCCGGTTTTTACCTCGGCGTCGGTGAGCGGCGCCCTGCTGACGGTCGCGGGATATGTCGGCAGCGCGCCTGGGCAGTCCGCGTTCGGCGGCGCGCGGGTGGAGGTGTTCAAGTCGGACAACGATCCCACCGGCTACGGCGAGGGTCCGGTCTACCTTGGTTTCCTTACCGCCGATGCGAACGGCAACTTCAGCGGCTCTCTCTCCCTGGGAGGTGTGGGCGGCGGCGACCGAGTCACCGGCACCGCCACCGACGCCAACAACAACACCTCGGAGTTCGGCCCGAATTTCCTGGTAAACTCGCCTCCGCCGGTGCTCACACTGACGAACACCGTCTTCCCGAGCGGCGCCCAGCAGCCCGGCACCGACCTGGTGTACACCCTCACCTTTGCCAATACCGGGGGTGCTGCTGCCACGGGGGTGGTGCTCGTTGATTCGCTGACGCCCCGGGTTGATTTCAAGGTGGGCTCGGTCACGTCCAACCTCGGCACCACTGGCCTCACGGTCACGGTGACGTACTCGAACAACAACGGCGCCACCTTCGCCTACACGCCGGTGAGCGGCGGCGGCGGGGCGCCGGCTGGGTACGACCGCAATGTGACCAATGTACGCTGGGCATTCACAGGAAGTTTGAGCGCCACGCCGCCCAACCACGCTGGGAGCGTGGGGCTTGCGGGGCGCATCCGCTAGCGCCCTCTCCGGCGCTAGAGGGCGAACACCATCCCCTCGCGCGCAATCGTGAACCCCCGCCGCACAATTTCCGTCTGTTGAGCCCCACCCTCGTCGAGGGCGGGGTTGGAGTTGTTGAGGTGGGTCAGCACGATCTGCGTTTCACCCTGGTCTGCCACCGCCTGCAGCGCGTCCATCGTCTGTGTCATCAGCGGATGCGGCACCTCCTCCACCGTCCGCCCAGGCAGTTCATCCATCGACCAGAACGAGCCATCCAGCAGCGCCACATTTACGCCCGCCACCGCCTCGGCGATGCTCCGTTTCCAGAGTGACCACGAGTTGATATCGGGAATGAAGAGGAGCGTCGCGTCTGGCCCGCGGAACAGGAACCCGACCGTGTCCGCCTGTTCGTCCCGGTGCGGAACCTTCCAGAGCTGGACTTCGAGGAGCGGATCGATGCGATGCCATCGGTCGAGCGACAGGGGCCGCAGGTCGATGCGACCCTGCTCGACCAGGAATCGCCAGGGATAGTTGCCGGCCAGGAAGTCGGCCATGGCCTGCGTGCAGTAGACCGGCGTCTTCTGCATTCCCATCCCCTCGTTGCCCAGCACGGCAAGGCCGGCGTAGTGGCCGATGTGGGCATGGGTGAGGAAGATGCCGTCGAATGGGCGGCGTGCGGCAGCCCGTTGACGAAACGCCGGCTCGGTGATCAGGTCGATCTGCCGAGTGATGTCGGGAGTCGCGTCCACCAGGTAGAACCGCTCTGCCTCCGGCTCCACCAGGGCGAGGGACGAGACGAATCGTCCATGACCTGCCGCCTGGAGGGCGCGTCCCTCGTTGCAGCGGTCGGTATAGCAGCCGACCTGGGGGAAGCCGGCGTCCTGCACCGAGCCAAGGACGAGGGCGTACAGGTCTGCGCCGGCGGGCCGGGAGATTGGTGGCCAGCCCGACGTCAGCCAGGACCGTGGCACCATTCCACTGGCGGCGAGGGCGGAGAGGAAGTGACGTCGGTTCATCATGGAATGCGCTGCCCCCTCGTGGCCTGATCGCCTGATGCACCATCCAAGATGGAGCGTGGAGAGTGTCGACGCCACCCGCCACGCTGTAGCCGGAACCGATGGCCGCATGGCTCCGTAGGGAAGCAATCACCAAGGAGAGTATTGATGATGCTGTGGAACCGGAGCGCCCGGACCGTTGTGCTGTGCCTCCTGGCGGGCACCCCCCTCCAGGCGCAGCGCGCCATCCCGCCCGACACCCTGTTCACGGTGTTCGACGGCGACACCATTCCCGACATGGGGGCGGTCGGCGGCGTCGCCGTCGACAAGCTGGGTTACGTCTATGTGGCGGACTTCCGCAACCAGCTTTGGCGCTACACGCCCGGGGGCTCGGTCGAGCGGTATGCGGACGGGTTCTACGGCTCGTCCGGGAACGCCGTCGGTCCGCGGGGCGAGGTCTACCAGTCCAGCTTCCACGGGAACTACATCACGCGGGTCAACCGCGACGGCAGCACGGAGCTGTGGGCCGACCGGGGGCTCGACGGCCCCGTGGGGATCGCGGTGGGGGAGGGCGGGGAACTCTACGTCGTCAATTGCCGCGGTGGCTTCGTTTCCGTGGTGCGACCCGACCACGAAGTCACGCGCCTGGTCGACGGGCCGCTCTTTGCATGCCCGAACGGGATTACACGGGACGACCAGGGCGATTTCTTCGTGGTGAACTTCTCGAATACGACGATCGTGCGGGTTACCCCCGGGGGCATGGCCAGCGTCTTCGCCGACGTGCCGGGCGCTGGGGGCAACGGCCACATCGTGTATGCCCGCGGCGGGTTCTATGTCACCAAGCTCCGCGGCCACCAGGTATTTCGCGTGGAGCGGGACGGGACCGTCTCGGTCGTGGCGGGAACCGGGGTGCAAGGGCAGTCCGACGGGCCTGCCACGACGGCGTTGATGAGTCAGCCGAATGGAATCGCCGTGTCGCCCTCCGGGCAGGAGTTGTGGGTGAACGAGCTGGTGTCGGGCGGCGGCGTCACGGGCGGCGCCGCCCGGTCGGTGCTGCGGCGAATCCGGCTGGTGTCGATGACCGACGTGCTGTCGACGACCACCGCGGGGGACGGGAGCGTGGAAGCCGCCTACCTGGCCTATCGGACGGCGCGGCCCAACGAGGAGACCTCGGCGAGCGCCATTGCGGTTGGGTACCAGTTCCTGCAGACGGGGCGAATCCAGGACGCCCTCGCGGTGTTTCGCCTGAACGCCACGGACTTCCCTGACGACCCCACGAGCCAGTACCAGCTTGGCGAGGCGTACCGGTTTACCGGCCAGCCGGAGCAGGCTGCGGCTCAGTACAGGACCACCCTGCGACTCGATCCGAACTATCCGCAGGCGGCCGCCCGACTGAAGGCGGTCGGCGGGGAGTGACGGAATCGAGGCGCTAGATGGGCCTGGTGGACCGGGGGTCGAACGACAGCAGCGCTGCCAGGACCAGTGCAGCCACCAGTCCCCATTCCAGCCCCGCGGGATGCGCGCCGACGACCCAGCATGTGAGGAGCATCCCGACATTCGCGATGATCGCGGCCACCCACAGCCCGCGCGCCTTCATGCCGTACCAGTAGTTGAGAATGTTGATGGCCCCGAGGTACACGAAGACCAGTCCGACGATGACGCCGATCTCGTCCATCCAGGGCGTCACTTCGATGAAGGTGTTGGCGATGAAGTAGGCGCCCGTCAGCGCGATCGCGCTGCCGGCAATCAGGTAGAGGTACCGCATCAGGCCTCCGTCGCGAGTGCGCTCGGAATGGGGGGGGAGAACGGCTCTCCACGCAATCTGGAGGCCGTCCCCGTGTCTCTGCTGATGGAACGGTGCAACAGGGCGATGCAAGGCAAGACAGAGAAGGCGTTTGCGGCCGGCAGCTCCCGCTGCCGGGGCGGCGGTCGCGGAGGGGCGCGCGTGGGGGTACGGTGCCGCTGACGGGCGTTTTGGGGGCCGCAGGGGGATTCTGCCGCAGTCCCTCCAGCCCACAGGAGGCGGTCCCCGTGGTTAGGATTCGAATGAGCGGACCGTCGGCCGAACTCGCGCAGCGAGGTGATTGCGCGGCGCGTCGTCGTCCGCAGGCCTGAAGGGAGGGTGCGCCGCATGATCGCCAGTACCTCGATTCCCCCGATCATCCAGGGTGGCATGGGCGTCGGCATTTCCGACTGGCGCCTGGCGCGGGCGGTGGCCGAGCGGGGGCAGCTGGGCGTGGTGTCTGGCACCGCCATCGATACGGTGCTGGTGCGCCGACTGCAGGACGGCGATCCTGACGGCCATATGCGACGTGCCATGGCTGCCTTCCCGATACCCGACGTGGCTGCGGAGGTGGAACGGCGCTACTTCCTCCCTGAGGGCCGTGAGCCCGGCGCACCGTACAAGCTTCTTTCCATGGACAAGCAGGTGGCGAGCACGGCACGGCAACTGGTCGTCGTCCTGGCCTCGTTTGTCGAGGTCTATCTCGCGAAGGAGGGCCACGAGGGGATGGTGGGGATGAATCTCCTCACCAAGATCCAGAGCCCGACCCTGGGGGCGCTCTACGGCGCCATGCTGGCCGGGGTCGACGTGATCCTCATGGGTGCTGGCATTCCCCGGGAAATTCCCGCCGCGCTGGACCGCCTCGCCGAGCATGAACCTGCAAAGCTGCGCTTCGAGGTGGAGGGGCTTCCCGCGGGCCAGGAGGAATCCCTCACGTTCGACCCCGCGGCCCTCTGGGCCACGACCCCGCCGGTGCTCCGACGGCCCCAGTTCCTGGCCATCATCGCCAGCAATTCACTGGCAACGGTCCTGGCCCGGAAGGCCAGTGGCAAGGTGAACGGGTTCATCATCGAGGGGCCAACCGCCGGTGGCCACAACGCCCCGCCGCGTGGTGCGCCGACGTTCAACGAGCGTGGTGAGCCGGTGTACGGCGCGCGGGATGAGGTGGATCTTGCGAAAGTGGCGGAGCTGGGCTTGCCCTTCTGGCTGGCCGGCGGCACGGGTCGGCGCGGAAGCCTGGGGGAGGCGCTGGCCGCCGGGGCCAATGGCGTCCAGGTGGGGACCTTGTTCGCGTATTGCGATGAGTCGGGGCTGGCCGACGAACTGAAGTATGGGGTGCTCTCCCATGTCGAGTCGGGCGAGGTCACGGTAACGACCGACCCGCGAGCGTCCCCGACCGGGTTTCCATTCAAGGTGGTGACCTGGCCCGGGGCCTCCGGAGCCGGCGGGGGACGCGAGCGGATCTGCGACCTTGGGGTGCTCCGGGTGCCGTATCACACGCCGGAAGGCAAGATCGGGTATCGGTGTGCGGCCGAACCGGTCGATGCCTACGTCAAGAAGGGCGGCAAGGCCGAAGACACCGAGGGCCGCCGGTGCCTTTGCAACGGACTCATGGCCGACCTCGGGCTGGGGCAGACCCGCGCGAATGACACAGTCGAGCCCCCTCTCGTCACCAGCGGCGACGACCTCCAGGCCATCGGTGCATTCCTGGCGGGACGGAGCCACTACAGCGCGGGGGACGTGCTCGACTACCTGTCCGCCTAGCTCGAACGAACCAAGTCTGGCGCAGGCAGGTGGCGTCTGCGGTATTTTGGTCGGCATCTTGTATGTGATGTGATACATCATGTTATAGACTGCAATCCATGCTATAGCAACGGATTATGTAGTTATACACAGGCGTGCCATACTGGCTGGACGGCCTCGCTGTCCCGGGGGTTCGCTTCCCTCAATGGTTCAGGGGGATTGACACGATCCTGCGCCGTGCTATCTTCCCCTTAATTATTCAGGGGAAACAAAATGGCCGACCTCGACCTGCTGCAGGGCACCCTCGACCTGATCATTCTGAAGGCGCTCATTTGGGGCCCCTCTCACGGCTATTCCATCGCGCGATGGGTTGCCGAGACCACGGAGGGGGATCTCCAGGTCGAGGAGGGTGCACTCTACACGGGCCTGCACCGGATGGAGCGGCGCGGCTGGATCGCCGCCGAGTGGGGGCTGTCGGAGAACAACAGGAAGGCCAAGTTTTACAGCCTGACCCCGGTTGGCCGGCGCCAGCTGCACGACAAGACCGCCGAATGGAACCGCTACACCCGTGCCCTCTCGCGTGTTCTGCAGACCGCCTGAGGACGGACGCCTATCATGCATCCCCGCTTCCGCCGCCTCTTCCGCATCGATCGCGGTGCCGTGGACGTTCCCGCGGCCATCGCGGACGAGCTCGACTTCCACTTCGCCGCCACCATCGACGAGCTCACCTCCCAGGGCTGGACCACCGAGCGGGCAACGGCGGAGGCCCATCGTCGGTTCGGCGACTTCGACCGCACCCGCCGTGACTTGCAGGCGATCGACCGGGGCCGGGTCAGCCGGGAGCGGCGCGTCCGGTGGTGGAACGGCATAGCCCAGGACACCCGCTACGCGCTGCGCGGGCTTCGGCTCTCCCCCGGCTTCACGCTCGGAGTGATGCTCACGCTGGGCCTGGGGATCGGCGCCAACGCGATGATGTTCGGGATCGTTGACCCGATGCTCTTCCGGACGCCCGACTACCTCGCCACGCCGGCGAACGCCAACCGGATCTACGTCCGGTCGGCCTATCAGGGGAGGACGTTCTATCGCGGGTCGCTCTCCTACGGCCTGCTGCAGGATATCTCGCGCGACACGCACAGCTTCTCACAGATCGTCGGATACTGGTCCTCCAAGCTGGCGGTTGGCGATGCCGACGCGGTGGAGGAACGGGTCTCCGGCGTCAGCGCCTCCTTCTGGCAGATGTTTCCTGTCCGGCCCGAGCTCGGCCGGCTCTTCTCCGAGGCGGAGGACCGGTATCCCGTCGGCGATCCGGTGATCGTGCTGAGCTGGCCCTACTGGCAGTCCCATTTCGGCGGCCAGCGGGATGTCCTGGGCAGCCATCTCAGGATCGGCCGGTTCGACTATACGGTCATCGGCGTCGCGCCCCGTGACCTGCTCGGCCTCGAGCGTCGCCGGACGATCGGTTTTGTCCCGCTGACCAGCCTCGCGGCCAATTCCTTTCCGGCTCGACGTTCCGGCATTCCCTACGACGGCTACAACATGAGCTGGTTGCAGGTGGCGGTCGAACGACGGGCCGGAGTGGACCTGGCCGTGGCCGCCGCCGACCTGCAGGATGCCGTCCTGCGCTCCTACCAGCGACGCCACGAACTCGAGCCGCAAAGTGCTCCCGTGTCCGAGCTCAAGCCGCAGGGCATTCTCGCCCCGATCCAGGAAGAAGCGGGCCCGAATCGCTCGGCCGTCACCAGGGTCGGCACCTGGCTCGCCGGTGTCGCCCTGCTGGTGCTCCTGATCGCCTGCGCCAACGTCGGCAACCTGCTGCTCGCCCGCGCGCTCCGACGCCGTCGGGAGATTGCCCTGCGTCTGGCGCTCGGCGTGTCGCGCGGCCGGCTGCTCCGGCAGTTGCTTACCGAGAGCCTCCTCCTGGCCATGCTCGGGGGTGCGCTGGCCATTGGCATGGCCAGCGTCGGCGGCGGCCTCCTTCGGCGCACAATGCTGCCCGGCTCCGAGGGACTTGGCACGCTGAGCGACCCGCGGACGCTGGTGTTCTCGGCGGTCGTGGCGGTGCTGGCGGCGGTGCTCTGCGGCCTGGCGCCGGCGGCACAGCTGCTCCGTTCGGACCTCGCCAGCGCGCTCAAGGGGAGCAGCCGGGAGGGGAGCTACCAGCGGTCACGCGTGCGGATCACCCTGCTGGTGCTGCAAGGCGCGCTGTCCGTGGTGCTGCTGGTCGGCGCGGGGTTGTTCGTTGCCTCGCTGCGGGCGGTCCGGGCCGATCCACTGGGGTACGACGCCGATCGCGTGGTGTACGTGGAGTCGGTCTATCGCGGCGAGACGCTGACCCGCGACGCGATGGACCAGCTGCAACAGCGGCTGGTGACGCGGGCCGGTGCGCTCCCGGGGGTCGAGGCCGCCGCCCGGACTGCCACCGTGCCGTTCTACATGGATTGGGGGGAGGACATCTTCGTGCCGGGGGTGGATTCCGCCAGCAACCGGGGCGATTTCATCTTCCAGGCGGTCAGCGGCGACTACTTCCAGGCGATGGGGACGCGCATTCTGCAGGGGCGGGGCATCACCAACGAGGACCGCGCGGGCTCGAGACCGGTCATCGTGGTGAGCGAATCGATGGCCGCCCTCCTCTGGCCCGGTCAGAATCCGCTGGAGAAGTGCGTCCGCGTGCGCAGTGAATCCGCGCCATGTCAGGACGTCATCGGGGTGGCCGAGGACATCAAGCGTGGATCCCTGCGGGAGGATCCGGGGCTGATGTACTACGTTCCGCTCGAACAGGTGCCGACGCCCACCAACGGAATCTTCGTCCGGACCACCGCTCCCGCGTCCGTTGCCGCGGCGGAGGTGCGCCGCCAGTTGCAGGCTGAAATGCCGGGCACCGCGTACCTCACGGCCGTTCCCCTGAGCGACCTCGTCGCGCCGGAAATGCGGTCCTGGCAGCTGGGGGCCACGCTGTTCACGGTGTTCGGCGGGCTGGCATTGCTCGTGGCCAGCATCGGCCTCTATAGCGTGGTGGCGTTCACTGTGGCGCAGCGGCGGCAGGAGATGGGAATCCGCGTGGCGCTGGGCGCGACGACCGGCGGCGTGGTGCGGATGGTGGTCGGCGACGCCGTCCGTGTCATGGGGCTGGCGGTCGGTCTCGGACTGGCAGCCTCACTCGCGGCCGCACGCTGGGTGGAGCCGATGCTCTTCCGGACGTCGCCTGGCGATCCGGTCATTCTCGGCGGCGTCGCGACGACCCTGCTCATCGTCGGCGTGGTCGCATCACTCGCCCCGGCGTGGCGCGCAGCACAGACCGACCCGGTGGCCGCGCTCAAGAGCGAGTAGGGGATTCATCTGCTCCAGCGGGGACCGTGCCGGGGCTAGCTCTTGCCCCGACGCGGGCGGCGGGTCTTCTTCCGGCGCGAGACCACCAGCGCCGCCTCCACCCACTCCTGCAGCTCCTCGGGGTTCTCCAGCACGTCCTCGGGTACGGTGTAGTACTGCATGCTCCCGCCGCCCGGGCCGTAGGGCTCGAAGGGCCCCATGCCCCGCGCCTCGAACATCGCCCGGTTGCTGTCATCCACCTTGAAATAGACGGTGTCCTCGTCGATCAAGGCGAAGAAGAGATCCGCGCTGTAGATCCCGACCCCGCCGAACATCGAACGAGCGCGGATGGCCGGCGCCACGCGACCGAGCTGCTCCAGCACGTAGGTCCGGAACGATGGGGAGACGCTCATGGGACACCCGCGCGGTCAGGGGGCGCGTACTGGCCGCTCGCCGAGTATGCGGTCCAGCGTCGACAGGAGATGGTCGATGTCATCGGCGTCCACAGTGAGCGGTGGGCGGATCTTCAGTACGTTGTCGTCCGGTCCCTCCGTCCCGATCAGGATCCGTTCCTGGCGCAGCCGGTTCTTGACGTAGTGGGCCACCCGCGTCGCCGGCGCCCGGGTGGCGCGATCGGTCACGAGATCGACGCCCACGAAGAGCCCGAGTCCCCGCACGTCACCGATGACTTCATGCCGAGCGTGGAGCGCCCGCAGCCCGTCGAGGAGGTGGGTGCCGGTCGCTGCCGCGTTGGCCTGCAGGCGGTCCTCCACCACGAGCCGCAGCACCTCGGTGCCGATGCGGCAGGACAGCGTGCTCCCGCCGAACGTCGAGAAGAACTCGATCCCGTTGCCGAAGGAGCGTGCAATCGCCGCGGTCGTGATCACCGCTCCGATCGGATGCCCGTTCCCCAGCGGCTTGCCGAGCACCACGATGTCAGGATCGGCCTGCTGCTGCTCGAACCCCCAGTAGTACGCGCCCAGCCGCCCGAGCCCGGTCTGGACCTCGTCGGCGATGCAGACCCCTCCCGCCGCCCGGATGCGCTCGTAGACGGCGGGTAGATACCCTGTCGGCGGGATGATCTGCCCCGCGACGCTCGGGAAGGTCTCCGCGATGAACCCAGCCAGGCGGCCGCCGCGGGCCTTCACCCGCTCGAGCGCGCCATCGACGGTACGCGCATAGCGCACGGCCGCATTGTCCCCGCGGTGCTCCCCGCGATAGGTGTCAGGCACCGGCACGACATGGACCCAGTCTGGTGCTCCTCCCCCTCCTGGCTTGTTGAACTTGTACGCCGAGATGTCGATGGCCCCGGTGGTGTTGCCGTGGTAGCCGTGGTCCACGACCACCATGTCCTTGCCTCCGGTGTGGGCGCGCGCCAGGCGGAGAGCCAGCTCGTTGGCCTCGCTCCCTGAATTGACCAGGAAGACGTGAGTCATCTGTGCGGGCATCTTGGCCAGCAGCGCCTTGCGAACTCGATCTGGGCGGGATGGAGGTAGCGGGTGTTCGTGTTCAGCCGTCCCATCTGGTCACACGCGACCGCGGCGAGCCGCGGATGCGCATGCCCCACGTGTGGCACGTTGTTGTAGGCGTCCAGGTGCGGGCGGCCCCACTGGTCGTACAGGTGCGTGCGCCAGCCGCGAACGAAAAGGCACGGTTCGTCGTAGCTGAGCCGGAGGTTCGACGCGAAGCGATCGCGCCGCTTGCCCGTGATCCCCGCAGTGTCGAGGGGCCGATACGCGACACGATCGTCCGGAAGGTTCAGGAGCGGGGCGGGGTTGGGAGAAATCGCACGCCAGAGGGCCAAGTCGTCGGGGTCGGCAACGCCGGGCCAGTTGGCCGGCATCGCCTCGGGCGCCGCCACCAGCTGGAAATGGAGGTGGGGCTGCCAGCCGCCGTTCTCCCCGGGCTCTCCAAGGTTGGCGAACACCTCTCCCCTCGCCACACGCTGGCCAGGCTTCAGCGCATCAACCATCGCCGAGGAGAGGTGGCCGTACAGCGTCGCGAAATCGTCGCCCGCCGGGGTCGTATGACGCAGGACGACCATGCCGCCGTAGTCCAGGTGCCCCTCCCGATACGCCACGACAGCTACGACCGCGTCACAGGGTGCGTGCACCTGCGTGCCGGCCTCCATGAAGAGGTCCACGCCAAGGTGCACGGTGCGTCGAGGGGCGCCACGGTAGGGTCCCGCGCGAAAGGCGGCGTCGGTGTAGATGCCGCGCGGCTCGCCGTAGCGACCAATCCATGCGGCCGTGCCGTGGACGTCCGGCCCGAGCGCCCGCGCCTCGGCATCGCGCATCTGGTCGAGATCCCGCGGCATCGCCGATTCGGCGAAGGCCAGGGAAACGACGGGGGCGGAAGGCAGGTCGGCGGGTACAACCGGGGCAAAGGAGCCGCGTGAGGAGTCGAGCCACGCAAGCACGCGGCCCGCCGCGTCCGTCGCCGGCAGTCCGCAGGCTGCCCGCAGGTGAGCCGCCATGCGCGCTTCCGAAAAGTCCTGCGCCCGCTCGAGGAATCGCCAGGCGGGTGCCTCGGAGACGACGACATACGAGTCACCCGGCCGCTCCTTTGCCACCATTGCCGAGTTGACGACGCTCACCGCCAGGCGCGTCAGCAGTAGCGGCCAGATCAGCTCGAGCTGCGCGCCCGACAGCGGTGTCTCGGCGTGGTAGCCGGCCACCAGTGCGGCGATCGCACGCTCCGGATGCGGATGATCGAGCGCCACGTAGGCAGCCGCGATGGCAATTTCCGCGACGATCGGCCCGAGGATGAGATCGCCGAGATCGAGGATGCCGGTGACGCGTGGGGTGCCGTCCTCCTCCGGCGCGACGAGGACGTTGTAGTCGTTCACGTCGTTGTGAATCGGTGCCAGTGGTTGCCCGCTGAGCGCGGACAGGAGCTTGGCGTGGCGCGCCAGCACGCGGCCGAGCAACGCCCGGCGATCAAGGTCCCCAATGCGGTCGAGATGCGCGGCGATCCATCCGGCGTGTCGCAGGTCCCACTTCATGCCCCGCTGCAGTTGCGGATGCGTGAAGCCCACCAGTGCACGATCCAGGCGGGCCACGCAGCCGCCGAGCTCATGGATGAGGGGAAGGGTGTGGGGGAAAGTGGAGGCGTACACCTCCCCGGGCAGGGCGGCGAGGAGCCACAGGAACCGGGGCTGCCCACGCTCGTCAGGCCGGGCACACCACAGCTCTCCGGAAGGAAGCGGTAGCACTGGCGGGACCGGGACCGTGTCGTCGCGTGTCCGGATCTGGACGTGCGCGGTGCAGAGCATCTCGACGAACGCGTGGTCCGATGACGACCGCATGACCTTCAGCACGAACTGTCGGCCATCGTGCGCGTCCACCCGGAAGTTCAGGTCGAACTCGCCCGCGAGCGGGTGCAGGTCGCCCTCGATTCCCCAAGCCTGGTGCAGCTGCTCCGCCCAATGCGCCCTGCCGTCCGTCATTGCGGCTCCCGTGGGTTGCCCTGCCGCAAAGCTAATCGGGGACGGCTACGCGCCGTCTGGAATGTTGGGCTCAACGAGGTGGGCCAGCAGCGCCAGCGACTCCTGCCAACCGAGGTGGCAGAACTCGACCGGAATGGGGGCCGGAATCCCTTCTTGGACGACCGTGAGTTCCGTCCCGCACGAGACGGGAGCCAGCGAGATCGAGACCTGCATTTCACCCGGTAGATTCGGGTCGTCGAATCGATCGGTATACCGAATTCGCTCGTTCGGGGTGAGTTCGACGTAGGTACCACCGAAAGAGTGGCTCGATCCGGTGCCGAAGTTGGTGAAGGACATGGTGTAGCCGCCACCCACGCGCGCGTCCATTTGGTGGACCCTGCCGGTGAAACCGTGTGGCGGCAGCCACTTTGCCATCGCATCAGGGTCAAGCAACGCACGGTAGACGCGCTCCGGCGGCGCCCGGAGGACCCGGTAAAGGCGGACGGTGCCTGTGGACATCGGTGGTCTCCGGCCCGGGTAACTGTCAGGTGGTGGATCGGCCGCGGGCGAGCCAGGCGTCGAGACTGTATGGGCCGGCGCCCCAGGCCGCAAAGGTCAGCCAGATGAAGGAATAGAGCAGCACCATCTCACCGCGATTGCTCCACCACCAGATCTGGCCGCTGTTGGCGGCATGGACCCAGAAGTAGGCCACGGCCATCTCGCCCGAAGCGATGAAGGCCGCGAGGCGGGTGCCGAGGCCCAGCACCAGGCAGGTGCCCGCGACCACTTCGATGACGCCCGCTGCGCCGAACCGTGTCATGAGGTCCACGGTGCCACCGTCGGAGCCCATGCCGCCAAACCACCCGAACAGCTTCTGCGCGCCGTGGGAGAAGTAGGTCAGGCCGGCCGCAATGCGGAGGGCTGTCTGGGCCGCGGGGAGGTAACGGCTGTTCGTGGGAGGGGTCACGGAATCACCTCGGGACGGAAGAAGAAAGTCTGGAGCGGTGCCCTCCGCGCTGCGCGCAGAGGACACCGCTACAGTGCCCGGTCAGAATGTCAGTTATTGCACTCGCTGGATTCCCGGTGGCAGCCACGTCCCGTTGAGCGCCTCCTCCTTCGGCCAATACAGGCGGAGCACCATGTAGATCGGGCCATTCGGCGCCGGCAGCCAGTTGGCCTTCCGGGCAGGGTCGGTGGGTGCGTCGTGCTGGATGTACATCGTCAGCGACCCGTCGGCGTTCTTCTTCAGCTGGGGGAGCATTGGCGAATTGATGAGGTAACGATTGATCGGGTTCTCGACCAGGAGTTGCGACTTGGCGTCGTACATCGTCACCGACCAGAACGCGTTCACCGGCGGCAGGGCATCGGCTGGAAAGGTCAGCGTATAGTTGGCCTGGGAGCCGTCTAGTATCCCGCCGTCGGCGTCGTTGTGCGTAATGGCATACGCCGCCTCCGCGGGGTCATTGGCCAGGATGCCGCCGACCGCCACCGCCGAGAGCTGTGCCCAATCACCGTTGTACACGCTGCGGTCGCCGATGCCCGAGGTGACATACACCCACCCAGCGACCTCCTTGCCGAGGGTCTGCAGCTTCGTCTTGATCGCCGCCTCGGCCGGCTTGATGGCCTCGGCCATCGCCGCCTTCGTGGAATCGCTCAGCGCGACGGTGGGGTAGGGCTTGCCGGCCTCGATGCCGATGCTGGCGAACTGCTTCCGGAGCGGCACCTCGACCGCGGCCGGTCCGGTGGGTGGGGCAAACTGGAGCAGGAAGGCGAGGTAGCGGAACACACCCGATCGCTGATCCGCCTTGTTGGTCGCCGGCCAATCGATTGCGGGAGCCGCCGGGGGGGCGGCCTGACCCAGGAACGCCGACAGCGGCTGGACCTGGTACTTCGCCTGAATCGCCTTCACGTTGTCGAGGTCGGCCGCGTTGAACAGCTGCGTCCTGAATGTGGCAAGCGCAAAGTCCGTCCCGGAAATGAAGACCTTGCCCACGCCGTCGGGAGTCGCGCCGGTCCAGGAGGGGCCGCCCACCATGTAACAGCCAGCGCCGTTACCGGTGGTCCGACTGCCCATGTACCCAAAATTGTAAGTGTAGAGCGACGTCAGCATGACCGAGTAGTAGCGATCCTTCTCGATCTCCGGCACACAGATCACCATGGGCTCCGCGCGCAGGTCCATCCAGAGCCAGGAGTATGGCGTGTCGCTGTTGGGAGTGATGATGGCGCTGTCGAGGGGAGTGTACACCTTCGGGACATTGGCGATCGTATTGAATGGCCCCTTGTACTCGCTGGAGCTCGTGTCAATCGCGTAGGGGTACATGATCCCGTACACCATGGACATGGGCAGTCCGTAGAGGAACGCCTGCTCCGCGATCGGCGTGACGTCGGCCGGGGATGGCGCGGGCTTGGCACAACCCGTCGCCAGGGAGATCGCCAGCGCAGCGGCAAGCGGGATGCGAAGTGCAGCGGCATGCGTCGTCATGGATATCGATTCGGTTGAGTGGGGGATGGAGCCATGGTGGATTGCGAATGGGGCGAACGCCCACCTGGTACCGAATCATAGGACGGACCTGCTGCCGGGGAAAGTGCACGTCCGATTGGGCGCCCGCCCGGCGCCAACCGGCCCCACTTGTCGATGGGTCGGCCAGCCGCCACGCCCCCCCCCTGCTACTGGCCTTGGGAAGCCTGCTGCCGCTGGAGTTCCGTGACCGCCGCCTCAAGCGCGGCGTCCCGGTTGGCGAGAAAGTCCTGAACCGTCCGTGGCACCAGGAGCTGAGGCTGTACCCCACGGCCCACCAGGTCGGTGCCGACGTTTGCCGAGGTGGAGACGCGCCCAAACCCGCCGCCGGGCAGCGCGAAGCCCACCGGGTCACCCGTGGTGCCTCCGGTCGCTTCGCCGATGATCGTTCCTCGTTCCATGGCCCGGAAGGTCTCGGCGAACACGTCCGTCGCCGAAATCGACCGGGGGCCGGTCAGGAGCACCACCGGCTTCCTGTAGTAGGCACTGGGCTGGCCCGGCGCGGTCTGCTTGTCGGCCGTGTACCAGGACCCGGCCGTGCCCCAGGCGCGCAGGGTCGGTACATACTGGCGCGACTTCCACTGCGGCAGGGGAATCGCGACCGGGGAGAGATAGCCGAGGATCGCGTACGCGATCAGCCCGCTCCCGCCATCGTTTTGCCGCACATCGATGATCAGACCATCGCTGGCCAGAACGGCGGGCCACGCGGCGAGCAGCGGCTCCTCGATGGCCGGGTCCCCGAAGGTATTGATGGCCAGGTAGGCCAGGTTGCCGGGCAGCTGGCGAAACTCCATCGCCGGAAGGGAGGTGACCTTCGTGTATCCTGAGCGAGTGAGTCGCAGCGTGAACTCGGCTCCCGTGGGCCGCCGGAAGCCGACCGTTACGGGAGTCTCGCGGTCACCGGCAAGCAGCCCGTAGGTGTACCGCAGGACCTCGGTGTGCTGCGGCGAATTGCTGCTCACGTATGGCGCGCGCTCACGCGCGACGAAGGCGGGGAGCGGCGTCCCGTCGATCGACACAATCTCGAGACCGCGCGACACGCCGAGCGAGTCCAGCGACGGGCTCTCCACCGCGGCCACGAACACGCGGTGGTCGATGACCTCGAGGCGAAGCGGTGGCGCGCCTTGCCGCCTCGTGATGTCCTTGGGCATGAAGACGTCGGTGTGCCCATCGTGGAGGAGGGCGACCATCGACTGGAGGACCCGATAGTACTCATAGGTGCTCGTCGTGGCGCGCACCTTCGGGATGTAGTCGATGAAGGTCTTGTCCCAGTCGAGGTCCGGCACCAGCGCGAAGTTCGGGAAGTTGATCTTCACCTCCATCCAGAGGCGACTGAGGCCGGCAATCTTCTCGTCTTCCGTGATGTTCTCGGCATAGGGCACACCCCAGGCGGCGTCGCTTCCCCAGATGACGCCGTCCCGTTCGAGCAGTTCCTGCCGGGAGGGTGTGGGCGATTGTGCGGCGGCAAGCGGGGCAGTGGCGAGGAGGATGGGCATGAGCAACAGGACCGGGAGTCGGCGGGGCACCATCGTGGCGGGCTCCTCAGGCGGCAGGTTCCAGTGCGGGGACGATGGTATGTCCTACGGACCGGGCGTCGGAAAGTGTCGCCTGGTTTGCGGCTCGGAAGCGGCCAGCGTACTGTAGATGTCGACTGCGACCAATTGTCACACACCGGCATCCCGACAGAGGTCCATGGCCACTCCAACCCTTCCCCAGAACCGGAGCATGACACCGATGCTACGTACCCTGTGCTGCCTGATGGTGCTGAACGCCACCGCACTCGCCGCCCAGCAGTCTCCCTTTGCCGGGACATGGCGGATTTCCTATCCGGTCGGGGCAACGATTGAAAACGGGGTAGCCACCCCGATCCTGGGCTCCGGTACGCTCGCCATCGCCACCGTAGCCGACTCCCTGGTCGGTGAACTCAACATGGACCCCGATCCCGAATTTCCCCCCCGGCCGGCACAGCGCCTGGCGGCCAAGGCAGCGGCGCCCGAGGCCACGTTCGTGTCGCACACGGAGGCTACCCTGAGCATGAACGGATCGGAGAGCAAGGCGACCGTGATCAGCACGTGGAAGCTGACCGTGAAAGGCGATTCGCTGTCCGGGACGGTGGAGCGGGTGCTGGAAGGGTACGAGGCCGCCAACCAGCCGCCGCACGAGGTGACCGGGGTGCGGCAGAAGAACTGAGGGGGCGGGGCAGCCTAGAAGCGAAATCCCACGCCGAACCCAATGGTCATCGGATCGATCTTCAGCTCCGCCAGATCGCTGCCGGACGATTGAAAGGTGAGGCGGTCGGTATTCCACCGCAGGTCAAGATTGAGCAGGACGGCCGGGGCGAGCGCGAACTCGACCCCGGCCTGGACCGCCGGGCCGAGGTACGGGGGAACATCAAGAGTGTCCAGCACCCCGGACTTTTCCCAAGCCACGGTGAAGGTCGCGCCGAGCCCCAGATATGGTTGCCAGGCTCCGTGGACTCGGGGCTGATACTGGACGAGCAGACTCATCGGCAACAACTCCACCGACCCATACCGCAGGGAAGGCCCGCTCGAGGGCACGGAATCGACTTCGCGGGACTCCGTGCGCAGGGTGAACGCCGCCGCCCAGCGCGCCCCGATCTGTCGCTGGAGCGCGATCTCCAGGCCGATCCCGCTGTAGCTCTCGAAGCCCGCCGGGGAAGAGCTGTACGAGCCGCCGGCGACAAAGGCCCGGGTAAACAGCGTCCAGTTCGGGGCTGTGGCCTCCTGGGCCTGTGTCGTTCCGATCACCCCGACAAGGAACAGGGTGAGCGCGAGGGCGGGTCGGTACTGGGTACGGAGGAGACGCATCGGTCGGTCCCGTGGAAGTCGCCACAATGATGCGGGCCCAGTCCTGAAGACCCCGTGAATTCGTGCTGAATCCATTGCACGGGGCCCGGCTTCAACCCATGCAACCCCCTGTTCGCGGTCCACCTGGGTCCACCCGATCGAGCGCTTGAGGAATCGCGGGGAGAGAGCCAGGGCGGCGAGAGCACCACGCCGTGCAGCCGGCACCAATACTGGGCTGATGGTAGGCTAAGGCCAGGGGAGGTAAATGGTTATGGCGTCAGGAATCGGGCGACGTGCAGCGGTGCCGTCATCGGGGTCAGGGGATCCAGGGCAGGAGGGAGGAACAGGCCGAGCAGGGTGAGCGCCAGGATCAGGGTGCCGAAGATGATGAGGGCGACGTTGGCGCCTGAAAAGTGGTCGTTCCGGGGGGCCTCGGGTGTCAGCTGGGCGTTGATGGCGTTCGCGGTCCTCTGTGCAGGGAGGAGCGGAAGAAAAGAGAATATTGTGATGAGCCAGTACGGATCGGGGAGGCGCCAGCACCCAAGCATGATGAAGTAGGCCGTTGCCATGGCGCCGGCGCTGAGGGCCGGCACGCCGGTCAGCCGTGCGCCCTCCCCGCGGATGCGCTTGAACAGGCTGTACGCAAAGAGCGGCGAGAAGAAGGCGCGCCAGAAGAGCGAGAGTGGCTCACCGGTCTGCGCGCGTTCAAACTTCCACTGCTGGTAGAACCAATAGACGTCGTACATGCCAAGTGAAGCGATCGAGAGCACGGACAGCTTGACGGCCGAGACGGCGAAGAACCGTGGTGTTGGTGCGGTGTCAGCGCCGGGTCCTGGCGTAGCGCTCATCTCACCCTCCATGGCATGTCAGAGCGGCCGGGGGATCGGGCGTCCCGTAGCTGGCCCGGAGGAGCCGGGGCGGCAGGCTGTCGGGCAGCTCGAGAACAAAGATGGTCGCGTTCTCGCCATCGCAGAGCTCCGGCACTGCCGGCCCACCCAGCGCGGCGATAAGCAGCCCAACCGTATTGGAATGCCCCACAATCAGCGCCGCGCTGCCGGGCTCCATCAATCGGATGGCTTGCGCGGTGGCCGCGGCCTGGGCCGTCTTGTCGCCGTGAATGGGAATGGACGTCGGCGTCAGGTGGAACGCCTCCGCTGTCGGGGCCGCCGTCAGCAGCGTGCGCCGGTATTCCGATACAAAGATCCCCTGGAGTGGAAACTCGGCGAGCGTGGTGCGCAGCGCCTGCGCGCGAGCCATCCCTGCCTCGGTCAGTGCCGGGTCTCCGCTCTCGGCCTGTTTCTCCGCGTGACGGACGATGACCACCGCGGACGCCTGGGCGGCCAGGGGGGTGGTGGTGAAGACGACGGCCAGCGCCAGTGCAGGGAGGAGCCCCTTGGCGGGGATCAGTCGGGCGACCCGAAGATCGCCGGCCAGTGCGCATGCCATGAGCTCGTCTCCCGCCTTCAGTCCAATGCGGTACAGGAAATCCCAGTGTAACCCCGGGTTGACTTGCGTCAAGCGGGCCGCGGAGAGGAAGGGGGGAGACGAGCCCCGGTCACTGCACGAGGAGATTCCTGGCGGGATCGAGCCGGGCGGCGCGCCACGCAGGGATGATGGCAGCCGCGAGCGCCACGGCGAGGAGGGTGAGCATCCCGATCGCGAAGGACCACGGATCGGCGGGCCCGACCTCGACAAGCATCGCCGCCAGCACCCGAGTAAGGAGGAACGCACCGACGAGTCCGACAAGTGCGCCCGGCAGGACAATCGTGGCGGCCCAGCGGACGACGAGTCCGATCAATTGCCCGGGCGTTGCCCCCAGCGCCGTGCGGACGGCCAACTCCCGCGTGCGCTGCACGACCGCGTGGGCGAGGACGCCATAGACGCCGATGGCGGCGAGCAGGAGTGCCACGCCGGCAAAACCAGTCAGGAGCGACAGGGTGAGCAGCCGGGGTGCGAGCTGACTCCGGAGGCGTTGGTCGAGCGTGCCGATATCGGCAGGGATCTGCGGGTCGATGCCCAGCAGGCGTGAGCGCACCGCCGCCATGAGCAGCGCGGCGGGCATGTCGGAGCGGACGACGAGGGTCATGCCCCGCGACCAGAAGGGAAGCTGACGGACGGAGGTGTACATCTCTGGCTCTGGTTCCGCTTCGAGTCCCCACTGCCGCACGTTGTCCACGACCCCCACCACCGTGATCCACGGGGCCGGCGATCCGTCGGGGCTGAATTCCATGCTGGTGGCTCGCACCCGCTTGCCGATCGGGTCCTGGTCGGGCCAGTACCGGTCCACCATGGCGCGATTGACGACTCCCACGCGTTGCGCGCCGGACGCATCGGCCTGTGTCAGCACCCGGCCCCGGAGCAGTGGGATCTCCATCGCCGAGAAATAGTCGTCGGTCACCACGCGGTACCCTGCGCCGGCACCCGGGCGCTCGAGGCCTTCGACCTCGACAAACGAGGTGCCTGCAAATCCGAGGGGAATCCAATTCCCCGCGCCGGCTGCGGTCACGCCAGGGAGCGTTCGCATCGCGGTGAGCGCGGCATCCCAGTAGGCCAGCCGCTGGGCCGGATCGGAGTCATAGCGCGGACCCGTCAGGGTGATCTCGGCGGTCACCACACCACGGTCGAAGCCGAGATTGCGGTCAAGGAGGGTCTGGAAGGAGCGAATGAGCAGGCCGGCGCCAATGAGCAGCAGCAACGCCACAGCGACCTCGCCGCCGACGAGGACGGCGCCGGCGACCCCCCGATTCCCGCGAGTGGAACTGCGTCCACCGCTGGCCAGCAGTTGGCGCAGGGAGACGCGGGAACCCACGAAGGCGGGGACGATGCCGGCGGCGACACCGGCCACCAACGACAGCCCGACGGCGAAGAGCATCACGCCGACATCGAGATGCACGTGGTTGGAGCGGGGGATTTCCGCGCCCCAGGCGGCGAGGACGGCGCGCAGGCCCGCCGCGGCCAGCCCCATGCCCAGGGCCCCACCGGCCAGCGCCAGCAGCAGGTGCTCCACCAGCAGCTGTTGCACCAGCCGACCGCGTCCCGCTCCAATCGAGGCGCGGATCGCCATCTCGACGCTTCGCGAAGCGCCGCGGCCCAGGGTGGCGGTCGCCACGTTGGCGCACACAATGAGCAGCAAGAGCACCACCGCCCCCATCAGCAGGCGGAGGTAGGTTGCGGCGTCGCCCACGAGCGCGTCCTGCAGCGGGGTGACCCCGACCCCGTACGAGTAGAGCGCCTGCGGGTCGTCCGCCCGGATACCCTGCGCCACCCGGGAGAGGTCCGTCTCCGCCTCCTGGGGGGAGACTCCGGGCCGCAGGCGGGCAATGGCGAGGAAGTTGATGTTGGTCCGGGCGCCTTCACTGCGTACCGTGCGAGGGAGCCAGACATCTGTCCCCTCGGGATAGACGTCGGCGGAGGCAACGACGCCGATGACGGTGTAGGGACGGGAGTCCACCCGGAGTGTCATCCCGAGGGTCGTTGCGGCACTCAGCTGTTCACGCCAGAGGGCCTCGCTCACCACCGCGACCGCGGCATGGGCCTCGACCTCGTCCGGGCTGAACCCACGGCCCGCCACGAAGCGTCCCCCGAGAACACGAAAGAAATCCGCGGTCACCCGCTGCCCCGATACCTTGCGCGAGCCGGACTCGTCACTCAGCGCCATCCGGGAGCCGTACGTGTACAGCGCGGTTGATTCGAGGGTCCGCGACTCGCGTTGCCAGTCGAGCCAGTCGGCGGCGGACACGGTTGTGACCTGCTGATGCAGTGAATCCTGGCCGGTCAGTGCGACCAGCTGCTCCGCGGCGGGGAAGGGAAGCGGCCGGAGCAGGATGCGCTCCACCAGCGTGAACATCATCGTGGCGACGCCGATGCCCAGCGCGAGGGTCAGCATGGCCAGCACGGCAAATCCGCGCGCCCGTCGCAGCTGATGGAACGCGCCGCGCGCATCGGACCAGAGGGCACCGAGACGATCGCGCGAATGGAGCCGGGCGTGACGGTCCCGTGCCGCACGGTGGAGCTGGCGGCGCGCCGTGTCGAAATCCCCAAAACGGGACCGGGCCTCCCGGGCGGCGGCCTCGGCTGACATTCCGCTTCGCACGAGGTCGTCGATCCGGAGTTGGAGGTGCGCCTCGAGTTCCTGGTCCATCTCCTCGTCGGCGCGAGGACGCAGCCGGAAGAACCGCCGGTAGGTGCTCATGGGACGACCTCAGGCCGTGCGGGTCGCAAGCGTCAGGATCGCGGTCACGGATCGGGTGTAGCGAAGCCAGGTGGCGGTCTCGGCGCGGAGGTGATCCCGGCCTGGTCGAGATATGGTGTAGTACCGGGCGCGGCGGTTGTTCTCCGTCAGCCCCCACTCGGCCGTTACCCAGCCGCGGCCTTCCATCCGCTGCAGTGCCTGGTAGAGTGCGCTGTCGTCGACGGAGATTTCCTTCCGCGACTGCTGCTCCAGCCACGAGGCGATCCCGTAGCCGTGCATTGGTCCGAAGGAGAGCGCCTTCAGGATCAGGAAATCGAGGGTGCCCTTCAGCAAGGGCAGGGCGGGTGTGTCAGTCGTGGCCACTCTTCTCTCCCCGTGTGTGCTAAGGGGAGAGTCTACCGGGGAAGGCGCGGCGCGTCAAGGCCGGTGCGGGGCAGGTCGGGATGTCCGCTGTGGCGTTGTTCCGTGTGCACCTGAGCCACGGCGAGTCGTCCTCGTCATCGTGCCGCTACTGCCCACCTCTCCACTTGATCACGGGAGCCACTGCATGCGCCGTCCCTCGACACCGACCCTCCTGGTCCTCCTGGCCCTGGCGTGCGCCCCGCCGCTGATCGCCCAGTCGCCCGGTGCCTCGGCATATTTGGAGGCGTCAGACTCGTCCCGTACCGTCGGACAGGAGTACCTCCAGGCCTACATCGCGCTGGACTGGGATCGGATCGAATCGATGCTCGGCGACGCCGCCAGCTTCCAGGATCCCACAGCCGAATTGATCTTCGGCGGAAAGCTCGTGTCCGGCCGCGACAACATGATGGCGAAGTTTCGCACGGGATACGCGGGAATCCAGATGTCGTTTGTCGAGACGCGGGCCGTCTACTCGGGGCACTACGCGATCATCGAGGGGCTGCTGACCTGGTCGGCGCCGCTCGGGGACGGACGGCGGGTTACCGCCAAGGACTCTCCGTTTGTGCTGATCCTGCGCATCGAGGGCGGCTTGGTGGTGGAGCATCGGGACTACGCCGACTACCATCCCTTCATCACGGCGATGCGCGCGATGTGACCCTCCCGGCCCTCACCATGCCACATGCCCCTAGTGCGCCATCATCCCAGTTGAGTCGTGCGCCATGGCGTGGTGCGCGTGGCGCTGGTAGGCCAGGAACTCGTGTACCGCCGCCACGGCGGTCGAATCGCTGGTCCGGATCATCACCTCGCCGCCGCGGGGCAGGGTATCCATCGTATAGGTGATCTCGTTGCGCTGCGCGGCCATGACGGCGGTGCCCGGCACCGTCTCGCCGTGCACGAACCCGGGAAGGTCGAAATCCCCTTCCGCAAACGCGGCGGCAATCGACGCGAGATGCGCGCGGATCGTTCCCGTACCGGCGGTGTCGGGCGCGTTCCGCTGGAGCACGATGCGGCCCCCGTCCGGCAGCGGCTCGAAGATATGTGACGAGGAATACTGGTCAACGCCCATCGCCATCTTGCCGCGCTCCTGCATGGCGGCGAAACTGGTGTCCGCGGCTGCCGTCGGTTGGGCGACCGGTGTCGAGTGGGCGCATGCCGCGAGTGCTGCGGCCGCGAGTGTCACCGTGGTCGAGCGGATGGTCCGCACCCTAGCCTTCTCCCAGACGAGGTGGGTCGTCACCGGGCTTGAGCGCAGGCCCCGCGCGTCGGGCGAGCAGCAGGGCCGCCGTGGCCGAGCCGCTGCCGAGCACCACAAAGATGGTCAGGTTGGCCAGGGCGGCGGGGAGGGACCAGGCGTGCCAGGCGTTGGCCGCCAGCACCCCGTAGAGCAGCAGGCCGCCGCCGGCACCCAGCGCGGCAATCCGGGGGACGGTGAGCTTCTCGAACGAACGGCCGCGTGCCGTTAGCGCCAGGAACCCCGCAAAGGCCATCCCGATCGGGAAGGCCCACATGGCGCTCGCGACGACGACCCTGATGAGCTCAACATTGCGCTCCATCCCCGTGACCAGCCAGGCGACACCCGCAATGACCGACGCGATCACGCCGACGCCCACGGAGAAGATCAGTCCGGTCCCGACCATCCCGCGAAGAACTCTCAACCAGCGTGGCATGTCCAACCTCCTTCGGTGATGCCAGCGTGCCCCGGATCGTATACCAGCCGGAGAATGCGCGGCAACGAAGGCCGCGGGTGTTGCCGGCTAGATCGTGTAATCGGGCAACGTGATATCGTCGCGCATGTCGCGGCCGACCAGCAGGTCGGCGACGACCGGCAGGCGCAGGAGGCGACTCACCTTGTCCCGGAAGAAGACGCCGAGGGCGGTCTTCGGCGCAAAGGCGGACGCGAACGCTGCCGCGGATTCCTGCTTGCGCTTCAGAAAGGGCCGCATCCGCTCCTCGTACCTCGCGAAGGCCGTGCGATGATCATCGTGGGCCCGGGCGAGTTCGCCAGCCAGCACGTAGGCCTCGGCCATGGCGAGCCCCGTGCCCTCCCCGGCCAGCAGCGACACGCATGCAGCGGCGTCGCCGACCAGTGCCGTGCGACCCTGGGTCCAGAACGGCATCCGAATCTGGCTCACGCGGTCGAAATAGACATCACGGACCTCCCGCATGGCCTCGAGCACCTGTGGGCATTCCCATCCGACATCGGCAAAGACGTCAGCGAGGACGGCCTTGCGGTCGTGCGCGCCCACCGCCCCCCCGCCCGGCAGGTACTCGTCGCGGAAGACGAAGAGAAACAGGGTCTTGTCGTCGCGCATTGAGAACCGGGAGATCTGCCTCCCGGGGGCCCCGTGGCTGACATAGACGAGTTCGTCCCGCGGGCGATACCCCTCCAGCTCGAACGCGGCGACGTGGTAGCCGAGGGAGGCCTCGCAGTGCTCCCGGGAGCCGAACGCGAGCTGGCGGACGCGTGAATGGAGGCCGTCGGCGCCGATGACCAGGTCGACGTCGCGCGGATCGGCGTGCTCGAAAGTGACGCGCGCGCCGGTTGCGCTCTCCTCGATGGTCGCGATGGAGTCGCCGAAAATCGTCTCGACCTGCTGGGCCAGCGCCTCGTGGATCGTGGCTGCGAGATCCGATCGGCGGAGGCTCGTGAAGCGACCCGATGTCATGCGGGCAAACACCTCGGCCGGGAATCCGCCGCGCGTGCGGCCGCGTGCATCGACGTACCGGACCTCCCGCACCTGGTACCCCAACGCGTGCAGCCGGGGCAGGAGGCCCATCCGCTCGGCGATGTCGTAGCCCACTCCCCAGAAATCGATCACGTAGCCGCCGCGGCGGAGCCGGGGTGCCTCTTCGACGAGGAGCACCTCGTGGCCAGACCGCTGGAGCCAGTAGGCGAGCGTTGGGCCGGCAATCCCGGCACCGTTGATGACGATCTTCATGTTGGTGTTCCGCCCAGCCGGATCGTGCGATGCAGTTCTTGCCGTTCCTCGCCAGCGTTCAGGTAGCGAAGATCTGCGCGTCGTTGTGGAACGCCTTGAACTCGAGGGCGTTGCCCGAGGGATCGAGGAAGAACATGGTGGCCTGCTCGCCGACCTCGCCCTCGAACCGGATGTAGGGCTCGATCACGAAGGCGACGCCTGCCTGGCGGAGCCGGTCGCGCAGCGCCTTCCAGTCGTCCATTGTCAGCACGACACCGAAGTGCGGGACCGGCACGTCGTGCCCGTCCACCGCGTTGTGGTGCGGGGCCTCCGTGGGGGCCGGCTTGCGGTGTGCCACCAATTGGTGACCGAAGAAGTCAAAGTCCACCCAGTGGTCGGAACTCCGTCCCTCGGCACAGCCCAGCAGCCCGCCGTAAAAGCGGCGGGCCTCGTCGATGTCCCGGACCGGGAAGGCCAGGTGGAAGGGGCGCACAGCCGTCATGGCTTGAGGGCCTCCCACTCCTGCGGGGTCGCCGCCGCGAACTGGTGCTCCATCACGACGACCCAGCGGCCGTTCGCGCGGATGAGGAGCGACTCCATTGGGATGTGGTAGGAGGTGGCCTTCCCGGCGCTGTCCACCACGGTGTACTTGAACATGCCGGTCTCGAAGGCGGTCTCGGCGTTGTCCAGCCGCTTCGTGAACCGGAACTCGACCGTGGCAGTTTCGCCCCGTGCCTTGGCCGTTTCCATGTCCTTGCCCCACTGGGGGAGCTGAGTCCGGGCCGGCACGGTCCTTCCCGGCGTCACCACCACGGCATCGGGATGGTAGGTGGCGGCCATCGCGTCGATGTCCTGGTCGACCACCGACGCCGAAATGGCTGACCAGACCTGCTGGTCGATGGCGGCGGTGGAGCCGGCGCCGCCCGCCGGAGTGCTCGACTGGGCCACGGCGGCGGCAGGCAGGGTGAGGGCGATCGCGGCGAGGGCAGTGAGGAGCTTCATCGGCGTACCCCGGGGGTGGACGGTGGCGCATGGCTGGGCACAGGGATATCGGAGCCTACGCCCGCCGCGAGGTAATCGTTTCACGGGCATGACTCAGACCTGAAGCAGTCCGCGGAAGCCCCTGCCCGCGTAGTACGACTCCGCGCCGTTGTGGTAGGTGAACACCGTGTCGTAGCGACGATCGCAAAAGAGCGCGCCGCCCAGCGCCCGGATCCCCGGCGGCGTGAGGATCCAGCTTGAGGTCTTCCGGTCAAACTCTCCCAACTCCTGCAACCCCCGATACTGCTGCTCCGTGAGCACCGTAATGCCCATCGAGGATGCCATCTCCATCGCGCTGCCGCCCGGCTTGTTCGCCTTGCGGGCGTCGAGCGCCTTGCGGTCGTAGCAGAGGCTGCGCCGGCCGGCCGGGCTTTCCGGGGAACAGTCCACGAAGAGAAACCCGTCGGAATCCACCGCACGACCGATCACGTCGGGTTCGCCCCCGGTGCGTTCCATCTCCCGCAGGACCTTCAGGCTCTTGGGAGCGGCCAGCAGTCGCGCCTGCACCGAGCTCCAGTCGATCCCTGCGTGGCGGGGCATGTTCGCGCCGAAGCGGGCCATGAGGGTCTTGAGAAGGAGGTCCGGTGCTGCTGCCATGTCACAGGCTCCCATGTTGGAGGTGAGCCGTTCGCGTGGCTCCTGAGCCCGCTCGCTATGCGGCGCCGTCGGCGGGCAGGGCGATCGTCAGCAGTTCGTGGGCCGCGCTGGTGGCTTCGGTGCGAATCGTGAGCACGCGGAGAACTCCGTCAAGCCGGACGTGCAATTCTCCTTCCTGGACTGGCACACGGCCGGTGTCCAGTACCGCCATGACCTTGAACCGGTTGATGAGGGTGCTGAACACCTTGATCGGGAGCTGCATGACCGGTTGCCATTGGCCATCGATGTCGTAGTCGATGCCCCCATGCTCGGCATCGACCGGTACGGCCCGTATGCCACGTGCACCGCTCTTGAAGGCGTCCGTCAGCATGAGGTTGCACAAGTTGACAATCGGTGGGGCGGACACGTGGCCAACCGCCAGATCGTATTCCTGTCGGAACAGCTTCGCCACCGCGTCTCGGTCCCTGGTCATACTCACCCCCGTTTGCGCACCGCAACGCGCTGTCCGGCGGTTGCCGAAGGTGGGCCTCAGCCCGCCGTTTCGATGAGGGGCAACAGTCGCGAGTCCTCGATTGCCGCGAGCCGATGGCCCAGACCGCCAAGGTATGCCTCATTCGAGGCAAACGACAGGAAACTCTCCTGGCTTCGATGGCGCACCAGCACCGCCAGGTCCCAGCGTTCGTCTGGCGGACCAATTAGATAGTCGCCGCCCGACCCGACAAACAGAATGTCGCCACCGGCCTCGGTGAGGAAGGGCAACGTGTGTGCGACGTACCGATCGTAGGCTTCGGCCCCGGAGACTGGGGCCGTCGGAGCCAGCGACGGGGTGGCCGAATAGTCCGCGACCGCCCGGAAGCGCAACAGGTTCAGCATGACGACAGGGCCGACCAGTCCACGCGAGAAGTAGCGCCGGCCGGCGTCCTGTGTCGGCTCAAGATATGGTTTACCTGGTTGCTCGGTCATGTCGGGGCTTTTGTGTTGAAGTGAGAGTGTGGGCGCCGCCTGCGGGCGCGGGCGTCATTCGGCCGAAGCAAGCTCGTACTCGAACAGGTACGAGTGTCTCCCGCCTTCAACGATGATCTGCATCGATCCCGACAGTCCCGACAGTTCCTCCGTGCCGGAATCAGGGACGACGGTCAGATGGAGGCTCGGCTCCCCCCGGTTCATCGTGCCGCTGTGCTGCAGCACGAAACTGCCCTGCCGACCCTGGAGCGTGCCGGTGACCTGCTCCATGGCCACATAGCCGGCGGAGCCCTTCACCGACGTGTTGAACGCCAGCATGTGCCCCTTGCTGGTGGCCTCCAGGTCGCCGTGAAAGGCCTTGTCGATGGCCAGGCTGCCAAGGCTCGCCGCCCAGTCGAGCAGCTGGGGAGTGAGCTTCACGTCAAAGGGGCCGCTGGCAGTCATTGTTCACCGAAAGGCAGGGGGGAGTGGCACCGAGGCGCAACAGTAATCGTCATCCGAATATAGGCAGCGAACGGGGAACTCGCTGGCGAGCAAGGTCTCCCGTCGGTATGTTGCACCATCGAGTCGTGTGAGTACCCCCCGCCTTTCCGCCGACGCTTGGAGTCGTATATGAAGAAGACGCCCACGCGCAAACCGGCCAAGAAGGCTGCCGCTGCCACGCCCACCCGCTCCCCCATTTCGATCGTGCTCATCGATGACAACCGGCTCATGCGGGAGGGGCTCACCGCGATGATCCACAGGCAACCGGGCTTTCGGGTGCTGGCCGCGTCCGCGGACGTCGAGGAGGCGCTCGCGAAGGTTCGGGAGGAGCAGCCGGACATCGTCCTGCTGGACTTCGGACTGGCCGACCACGACAGCATCGGCCTGACCGCCACGGTCCGTGCCGATGTCCCCTCGGCGCGGGTCATCGTGATGGGCCTCCTGCCCCTCCAGGAGCATGTCGCGGACTACGTGCACGCCGGCGCGTCGGGCTTCATCATGCTCAATGCGTCGTTCGACGAATTCTTTGAGACCATCCGTGCCGTGGCGGACGGCGCCGAAGTCCTGCCGGCCGCGCTTACCAGCTCGCTCTTTTCCCAGATCGTCCGCAACGCACCGCTCGAGAACCGGGCACTCGCGCTCGAATCGGTCCGCCTGACCCTCCGGGAACAGGAGATCGTCGCGCTCCTCGGCGAAGGGCTGAGCAACAAGGAGATCGCGGCGCGGATGGGTGTCGCGGTGCATACCGTCAAGAGCCACGTCCACAACGTGCTCGAGAAGCTCGCCCTGAACAGCCGTCTCGAAGTCGCGGCGTTCTCCCACAGCCGGGGACCCTCCATCGACTAGGCGGCTCGTCCCGGGCGTCCCGTCCCGGTCAATGCCGTCAGTGCAGTCGTCGTCCTCCCCTGGATCTAGTCCCTAATCCAACCCATCGAGCGATACCCGGCCCCGGGCCCGGTGCGTAGCCTTCTATCGTGAAGGTCGCGCACCCTGTGGTCGTTGCTCTGGTCGATGGATGAAACCGGGTTGCAGCGCGTGCGGGGTCCTGATCGGCATGAAGCAACATCGAGGCGGGAGTCGCCGGCATCGGCCTGTGGTTCCACCTGCGGTGAGCAGTCCCGGCGCGATTGCGCCGTTTCACCCAATAGAGGTCAAGATGGCAAACATGATGATGGCCGGGCTCGTCGCAATCAACTTCCTCGCTTGCGGCCAGGGCGCACCGGCAGGAACGGCGGCGAAGGCCGCCGCCAACCCGTCGCTGGCCAACGGCACCACGATCGACGTGACGACCTCCAGGACGATCACCTCCCGCAGTGACAAGGAGGGCGCGTCGCTGATGACGACCGTCGACGCCGACGTCAAGAACAGCGCGGGACGGGTTGTCATCCCCGCCGGGTCCACCGTCGAGCTGGTCATCACCGAGATCTCGCCGGCCAAGACCAAGAGCGCGAAGGACGGCACCCTGACTCTGCGTGTCGCCGGCGTCACGGTGGGTGGACAGACCTATCCCCTGGCCGCGGACATCACCTCCATCTCTCACTCGCTCAAGGGGCGTGGCGTCACCGTGGGTGAGGTGGAAAAGGTGGCGGCGGGTACGGCCATCGGTGCGGTCGCGGGGCGGATCATCGGCGGCGACTCCAAGGGCACGATTATCGGGGCCGCGGTCGGGACCGCGGGCGGGGCCGTAGTGGCCAACGAGACAGCGAGCCGGGACGTCGTGATCGATGCTGGATCGCCCATCGAGCTGACGCTGACCGGTCCACTGACCTTGGCGGCACGATGAACCGCACCGTGAGCCTGGCTGCCGGCGTCGTATTGATCTGTCTGGGCGCGTTCGTGCTGCTCAAGGGCGCCAACGTCACGTCCCGGAAGGACGTGCTCAGCGTGGGCGATGTGAAGATCACGGCCAATGAATCGCGCAGCGTCCCGCCATGGGCGGCGGGCATCGCCGTCGCCGCCGGCGTCGTGCTGCTCGTGGCCGGCGCGCGGCAGCGCACGTGAAAAAGCCCGCGCCCTCGCGCTCGAAGAGACCGATCCGCCCACGACTCGAGGTAGATCCCTCGCGGGAGGCGGCGCGGATCGCATACGACAAGGCCAAGGCAGCGCACGAGGCGGCCGAGAAGGCGTCCCCGAGGGGGCTGCCCCGATGATGCAGGAATATGCGGTGCACACGGGATGGATGTGGGTGCCGGCGGTCGTTGGGATCCTTGTCCTGTTCCTGCTGATGCTGATGATCGGCAGGACGTCCAAGAAGTAGTCCTTCCATCCGGACTTCGGTCCAGGAGCACACCATGGATATCGTCACCTGGCTGATCGTCGGCCTGGTCGCCGGCCTGCTTGCGAGCTTTGCCATCGGGGGAGTGGGGTACGGCATTCTGGGGGACATCGTCGTCGGTATCGTCGGTGCGTTTGTCGGAGGCTGGTTGTTCAACCAGCTGAACATCGCCTCGCCGTGGGGCGGCCTCGCCGGCGTCATCTTCGTCGCCTTCGTCGGCGCCGTGGTGCTCCTCCTCGGCTTGCGCGCCCTGCGGCCGATGCGCGCGCGATAGCCCGACCGGTGGCAGACCACAACCGGCGCCAGACCTAACTCAACACCACTAAGGACAGCACACATGGCAACACGACGTATCGTTCCCGCTCTCATCCTGCTGCTTGCCCTCCTGTTCGCGGGCACGGCGCAGGCGCAGTCCCAATCTGTGCATTTCGGTCCCCGGCTGTCGTACCAGTTTGATGCCGAGGCCATCGGGCTGGGCGCCCAGCTCAGCGTGCCGATCGCCAGTCACGTCGAGTTCTATCCCTCGTTCGATGTCTTCTTCGTCGATCCAGGGTCGCTCTGGAGCCTGAATGTCGACCTCAAGTGGCGGGTGGCGCCGGCGTCGGCCAGCTGGCTCTACCTCGGCACCGGTTTGAACATCATGGATGGCGGTGGGGATTCGCAGGCGGGGCTCAACCTGTTCGGTGGCATCCAGTCGCTGAAGGGGCAGGTCCATCCCTTTGCCGAAATGCGGTTCGTGGTGAATGACAACTCCACCGCGCAGCTCGCCGCCGGCCTGAACTTCGTCCTGTAGGTCGGTGCCCATGCCGGGAGCAGTGTCCGCATGACCAATGCCGCACCACGGATGCCGACGAGCTTGCTCGTCGGCATCTTCCTCATACTCCTGACGGCGGCACTTCGCCTCGGCGCCGGCCTCCTGCTCCCCATCGCGATCGCCGGGATGTTCACGCTGCTGCTCGACCCCGCCGTCCGCGCCCTGCGGCGGCTGGGGCTTCCGACGACCCTCGGCGCGTTCCTGGTGGTGTTCGGGACGGTGGGTGTCCTGGCCGGTGGGGCGACCATGCTGGCCAAGCCGGCATCGGAGTGGATGGTGTCTGCCCCGGCCGTGCTGACGAAGGCGCAAAAGAAGATTCGCCGCATGACGAGGTCGATCCAGGAAACCGCCATCCAGGTCGAGAAGGCCACCGAGGCGACGCCGCAGTCCGGCCCTCCGACCGTACAGATCAAGGCCCCCGGGCTGCTCCAGCGCCTCCAAGTGAGTACCACGAGCCTGGCCGTCACCTCCGTGACCGTCGTGTTCCTCACCTATTTCCTGCTGGCCATGTTGCCGCGGTTCCGGAAGAAGCTGGCTGACCTGATCGGCGACCTGGCGGGAACGAAGGACATGGAGTCGGTGATCACGGAAATCGAGACCCAGATGTCGCGGTATGTCCTGCTCAACACCGTGACCCGCGCGGGAGTGAGCCTGGCCGTCTGGGTGCTGCTGGCGGCGGCGGGGCTCCCCGGGGCCATCTTCTGGGCGTTGCTGACCTTCCTGCTCAGCTTCATCCCGTATGCGGGCGCGCTGGCAGCGACGTTCCTGGTCGGCCTCGCCGCCTTGGTGTCGTTCGACGACACGGGCCGGATCCTGGTCGTGTTTCTCGGCAGCGGCCTGATTCACGTGGTCGAGGGCAATTTCGTGACCCCGCACCTGATGGGGCGGCATCTGCCGCTCAACCCGGTGGCGATCTTCGTCTGCCTGCTCTACTGGGGGTGGGTGTGGGGACCGGTCGGCGCGCTGATGGCGGTGCCGCTGACGGTCATGCTGCAGATTCTTCTCCTGCGCAGTGCCCGGTTGCGTCCGGTCGGCATTCTCCTGGACAACTGAGCGGGGGGCCGCCACCCGGCGCCGTCATCACGACGCCGAGTGGATCCGGGCCCGGGCCACGGAGCCTCCTAGATGAACTGTGCCGTCTCCGTGCTCCCCTCCAGCGCCAGCGTCGAGCTCTGGCCCGCCGACACCACCTGCGCCACGGCGTCGAAATACCCGGCGCCCACCTCCCGCTGGTGCTTGGTGGCCGTGTACCCGTGGGCTTCGGAGGCGAACTCGGCTTGCTGCAACTCCGAATAGGCCGACATTGCCCGCTCCCGGTACGCTCGCGCCAGCTCGAACATCGAGTGGTTGATGGAGTGGAACCCGGCCAAGGTCACGAACTGGAACTTGTAGCCCATCTCGGCCAGTTCCCGCTGGAACTTGGCGATGGTCGGCTTGTCGAGATGCTTCTCCCAGTTGAACGACGGGCTGCAGTTGTAGGTCAGCAACTTGCCGGGGAACTTGGCATGGACGCCCTCGGCGAACTGCCGTGCCTCATCCAGGTCCGGCGTCGAGGTCTCACACCACAGCATGTCGGCGTACGGGGCGTATTCGATGGCCCGTGCAATGGCCATCTCGACGCCGTTCCGGATATGGAAGAATCCTTCCGGGGTCCGCGGCTCGTCCTTGATGAAGGGGCGGTCGCGCGGGTCGGCGTCGCTGGTGATCAGCGTGGCGGAGTCGGCGTCGGTGCGCGCAATGAGAATCGTCGGCACGTCGGACACGTCGGCGGCGAGCCGCGCGGCTACCAGCGTCCGGATGAACTGGCTGGTCGGTACCAGCACCTTGCCGCCGAGGTGGCCGCACTTCTTCTCGGAGCTCAGCTGGTCCTCGAAGTGCACGCCGGCCGCCCCCGCCTCGATCATCGCCTTCATCAATTCGAAGGCGTTCAACGCGCCGCCGAACCCCGCCTCCGCGTCCGCCACGATCGGCGCAAACCAGTGCGTCTTGCTCGGCTTCCCCTCGGCGTACTCGATCTGGTCAGCCCGCTGCAGTGCGTTGTTGATCCGCCGCACCATCATCGGGACCGAGTTCACCGGGTAGAGGCTCTGGTCGGGATACATCGAGCAGGCGTCGTTCCCGTCGGCCGCCACCTGCCAGCCGGAGCAATAGACAGCCGGCAGCCCCGCCCGGACCTGCTGCATCGCCTGGTTGCCGGTCACGGCGCCCAGCGACTGCACGTATTCCGTTGTGTGCAACAAATCCCAGAGCCGCTCGGCGCCGAGGCGGGCCAGGGTGTGTTCCACGCGCACGCTGCCGCGGAGACGGGTGACATCGGCGTCAGTATACGGGCGCGTGATGCCGGCCCAGCGGTTGCCTTTGCCATTGGTCGAAGACATGGGGGCTCTCAGTCGGTCAGGGGGTGTCGAGCATGGGATACGCCGGGAGCGTCAGGAACTCGACGAACTCCCTGGCGGTGGACAGTTCGGTAAACAGGTCGCGCGCCTCGTCGTACCGCGCCGCGGTGAAGCGCGCCTCGCCGACTTCGTCCTTGATGCCGGCATACTCCTCAGTCACCATCCGGCGAAAGGCGGCGTCAGTCAGCACGGCCGAGGTCCCGTCGGCCATCGTGATATCGACCTCATTGTGCAGCCACTGCCACACCTGCGAGCGGCAGATTTCCGCGGTGGCGGCGTCTTCCATCAGGTCGTAGAGCGGGACGCAGCCGTTGCCCGACAGCCATGCCGCCAGGTAGTGGATGCCGACCCGGATATTGTGCCGCAGCCCCGCCTCGGTCCGGGTCCCTTCCGGTACCGCCAGCAGGTCCGCGGCGGTGACCTGCACATCCTCGCGGAGCACGCCGAGCTGGTTGCGCTTCGTGCCGAGGACGCTGGTGAAGACCTCCAGCGCGATCGGGACCAGGCCGGGATGGGCCACCCAGGTGCCGTCGTGTCCGTCGCCCGCCTCGCGCCGCTTGTCAACGCGGACCTTTTCCAGGGCCGCCTCGTTGCGCGCGTCATCTCCCTTGATCGGGATCTGCGCCGCCATCCCGCCCATGGCGAAGGCGCCCCGGCGGTGACAGGTCTTGATGAGGAGGGTGGTGTACGAGCGCATGCAGTGCGCCGCCATCGTCACCTGGGCGCGGTCGGGGAGAACGCGGCCCGGGACCGCCTTGAGCGTCTTGATGACGGAGAAGATGTAGTCCCAGCGGCCGCAATTGAGCCCGACGATATGGTCGCGCAGTTCGTACAGGATCTCGTCCATCTCGAAGGCCGCCGGCAGCGTCTCGATGAGGATGGTCGCGCGCGCGGTGCCGACCGGCAGGCCGAGCGTCTGCTCAGCGTAGGTCATCACCTCGTTCCACCACCGCGCCTCGAGATGCCCCTGCAGCTTCGGGAGGTAGTAGTAGGGGCCGGACTTCCGCGCGAGGAGCTCCTTCGCGTTGTGGAAGAGGTAGAGGCCGAAGTCGAAGAGCGGTGCCGGAACCGGGGCGCCGTCCACGGCGAAGTGGCGCTCCTCGAGGTGCAGCCCGCGAGGCCGCACCAGCAGCACGGCGATCTTCTTGTCGAGCCGGTACGACTTCCCGCTGTTCGGGTCCACGTAGTCGATCTGGCGCCGGACCGCGTCCATCAGGTTCCCCTGGCCCGCGATCACGTTGTCCCAGGTGGGGGAAAGGGAGTCCTCGAAGTCGGCCATGAACACCTGCGCCCCGGAGTTGAGCGCGTTGATGATCATCTTCCGGTCGACCGGCCCGGTGATCTCGACCCGGCGGTCGAGGAGGTCGGCGGGAATCGGCGCTACCGTCCAGTCGGACGCCCGGACCTCGGCGGTATCCTCCAGGAAGTCCAGCTGTTCGGTGCCGGCATCGAGACGCGCCTGGCGCGCGGCGCGCGCCGCCAGCAACTCCTGGAGGGGAGCTCGAAACCGGCGGGTCAGGTCTTCAATGAAGGCGCGCGCCTCAGGGCTGAGAACGCGAGCGAGATCGGCGGGCGCGGGGGCGGCCTGCAGGGCCATGACAGGTGCTCCGGTAAGAGTCACACGAAAAGTGGTGCGGGGTGGTACTGGAGACCGTGGGATTATCGTGAAAATCCGGTGCGGCTCACGGAGCGACACGAGAGGCAAGTTCCGGGCTTGGAAGGGAGTCCCTGTCGGATCTCGTAAGGTATTAAATATCAAAGACTTAAAGCAGCAAGTCGAGCGGCGCTGTTGCATGCAGGAAACGGTCAGGCCGAGGCCCCCTGCGACAACATCCGTATGGATGCGGAGTGGTGACGCGTTCGGACCTATGGCCCAGCCGCCCCGCTGCCCCGCTGCCCCGCCAACTGCCCACACGCCGCCTTGATGTCCAGCCCCCGGCTCCGCCGGACCACCGCCTCCACGCCGCGCGCCTGCAACCGCCCAGCAAAGTTCTTGATCTTGTTCGATGGAGTCGGCTCCAGCCCCGGCGCCCCGCCCGGATGAAGCGGCAGCAGGTTTACCAGCGCGCCGTGCCTATTGGCCAGGGCCGCCAGGGCGTCGGCGTCCTGGTCGCTGTCATTCTTCCCGGCGATCATCACGTACTCGAAGGTGATCCGCTTCCGGAACGCCGTCGCCGCCTGGAGGACCGCCTCCAGGTCGTATTTCTTCTCGATCGGCATGATCGCCAGCCGCCGCGCCGCCGTGGGTGCGTGCAGCGAGATGGCCAGCCGGAACTGTTCCGGGCGGGCCGCCAGCTTCTTCATGCCCGGGATGATGCCGACGGTGCTCACCGTGATGTGCCGCGCGCCGATGCCGAGCCCGTCCGGGTTGTTCAGGATGCTCAGGGAGACGTCCACCCCCGGCCAGTTGAGGAGCGGCTCCCCCATCCCCATGTACACGATGTTGCTCGGTTTGTCGGCCGGGTCGCGCAGCATCACCTCGCGCACCTGGCCGGCGATCTCGAAGGGGCTCAGGTTCCGGCGAAACCCCATCAACCCTGTCGCGCAGAACACGCATCCGAGGGCGCAGCCTGCCTGTGAGGAGATGCAGAGAGTACGGCGCGAGCCGGACGGAATGAGCACCGACTCCACCGCCTCGCCGTCGTCCAGCCGCCAGAGGAACTTCCGCGTCCCGTCCTGGGAGAGCTCCGAGAGCTCCTCCTTGAGACGTCGGAGTGGAAAAGTCTCGTCCAGCTCGACGCGGAGTGCCGCCGGGAGCTCGGTCGCGTCGCTCCAGGCCCTGATTGGCTGAACCCAGAGCCGGCGGTGAAGTTGATCCGCGCGGTAGTTCGGGAGCCCCCGCTCCTCGACCCACGTCGTCAGCCGCGCACGCGCGGCATCAGGGGTGAGGTCGAGAATGGTATCGGCCGGTGGAGCGACTCGAGGAGATGTCATGCTCGAAAGATACTCGCTCGGTCGTGGCGAGGGGTCCGCCAGCGCGGGCCGACACGGCGATCCGGGGCACCTAAGCCCTTCTGTTTGAATTACTTGCCCGTCCCTCGGGCGGCGGTTACGTTTCCCGTAGCCGCGGCCCTCCGCCGCCCTCCCGACTCCGCAAGGAAACCGCCGCATGACGGCTACCGCACACCGTACGCACCTCTGTGGAGCCCTGACCCGCGACGACGCGGGCCAGACCGTCCGCCTCGGCGGCTGGGTGCACCGGCGCCGCGATCTCGGCGGCCTCGTCTTCCTCGATCTACGCGACCGCGCCGGCCTGGTGCAGCTCTCCTTCGATCCGCGCTGGAGCCCGCCCGATGTCATCGCGCGCGCCGCCTCGGTCGGCCCCGAGACCGTCGTGCTGGTCGAGGGCGAAGTCGAGGTTCGCCCCGAGATCGGCCGCGACGCGGGGATGGCCTCGCGTGAGGTCGAGGTGCACGTGCGGCAGCTGACGGTCGCAGGCCCGGCGGTCACTCCCGCCATTCCGGTGGCGCGGAAGGAGGGCGAGGAACTCCCGTCGGAGGAACTCCGTCTCCGTCACCGGGTGCTGGACCTCCGCCGCCCCGAACTCCAGCGCAACCTGATCCTCCGGCACCGGCTCCTGCAGCGGAGCCGCCGGACGATGTCCGAGCTCGGCTTCCTGGAAATCGAAACGCCGATCCTCACCAAGCCGACCCCGGAGGGTGCGCGCGACTACCTCGTCCCCAGCAGCGTCCATCGCGGCGAGTTCTACGCGCTCCCGCAGTCGCCGCAGATCTACAAGCAGCTGCTGATGGTGGCCGGGTACGACCGCTACTTCCAGCTGGCGCGCTGTTTCCGCGACGAGGATCTCCGCGCCGATAGGCAGCCCGAGTTCACCCAGATCGATATCGAAGCGTCGTTCGTCGGCCCGGAGGATGTGCAGGCCGTCGTCGAGCAGGTGCTGGTGGACCTCTGGGCCGAGGCGGGGCATGCGATCGCGCATCCCTTCCGCCGGATCACCTACCGGCAGGCGATGGAGTTGTATGGCGTGGACAAGCCCGACCTGCGCTACGGCTTCGAGATCCAGGACCTGACTGCGCTCGTCGCGCCGGACGCCGCCCCGTTTGTCCGGACCGCCATCGACGGGGGTGGCCGGGTGCGCGGCATCGTCGCGGCGGGCCAGGCCGACGCCAGCCGCAAGGAACTCGACGCGCTCGGCGCGCTCGCGAAGGACGCCGGCGCCGGTGGCCTCATCTGGGCCAAGCGGACCGCCGCCGGGTGGGAAGGGCAGGGGGTCAAGGCCATCGGCGCCGCGACGCTCGCGCAGCTCGGCGGCACCGTGGGCGACCTGCTCCTCGCGGTCGCCGGCCCCGACGCGGTGACCTCCCCGGCGCTGCATGCGGTCCGCAGCGGGCTCACCCGGCGCCCGGGCGTCCTTCCATCCACGGAGCACGCCTTCTGCTGGGTGGTGGACTTTCCGCTCTTTGAGCAGGATCCGGCCAGCGGCGAGTGGTCGCCGGCGCACCATCCATTTACGGCACCGCATCCCGACGACGCTGCGCGGCTCCGCAGCGAGCCCTGGTCGTGCCGCGCCCTCCACTATGACGCCGTATACAACGGGAACGAACTCGGCAGCGGGTCGATCCGCATCACGACGCCGGAACTCCAGACCACGATCTTCGAGCTGCTGAAGATTCCGGAGCCCGACATCCGCCGCCGCTTCGGCTTTCTCCTCGACGGCCTCGCCGCCGGCGCGCCGCCGCATGGCGGCTTCGCGCTCGGTTTCGACCGGATCGTCATGCTCCTCGCCGGCGCCACGTCGCTTCGCGACGTGATCGCCTTCCCGAAATCCACCGCCGCCCGTGCCCTCTTCGAGGGCGCCCCCACCACCGTGGACGCGAAGGATCTCGCCGCGCTCCACCTGGAGGTCACTGGTGAAGGCTGACGCCAACGACGTCGTCCATCGCATCTCCACCGAGGGCGCTGATCCGCTCCTCCTCGGCGGCGTGAACGACGTGAACCTGCTCGAACTCCAGCGGGCCCTCGGGGTGCGCGCCACCCTCCGCGGCGAGACGTTGACGCTGGGTGGAACCCTCGAGCAGATCGAACGGGCCACCCCGTCGTCCAGGGGCTCATCGACCTGGCGCGGATGGGCGAGTCGATCGCCCCGGAGGACGTCTATCGGATCGCCTCGGAGCCGGGCGCCGAGTTGCCGGCCACCAACACCGACGGGCGGATCGTGCTGCCCGGGATGCGCCGGGCCATCGTCGCCAAGACCGGCGGGCAGAAGGAGTATCTCGCCGCCATTACCGCGCATGACATCGTGGTGGGCATCGGGCCCGCGGGCACCGGCAAGACCTATCTTGCCGTCGCCAAGGCCGTCGAGGCGCTGGCCCGCAAGCGCGTCAAGCGGATCATTCTCGCCCGTCCCGCGGTTGAGGCCGGTGAATCACTCGGCTTCTTGCCGGGCGACCTGCAGGCCAAGGTCGATCCGTATCTCCGTCCCCTCTACGACGCGCTCGAGGACATGATGCCCTCGGAGAAGGTGCAGAAGGCGCTCGAGACCCGCATCATCGAGATCGCGCCGCTTGCCTACATGCGTGGGCGCACCCTCTCGGACGCCTTCATCATCCTCGACGAGGCGCAGAACGCCACCGGCGCCCAGATGAAGATGTTCCTCACCCGTTTGGGCGTGAACAGCCGGGTGGTCGTGACCGGCGACAAGACGCAGGTGGACCTCCCCAAGCGCGAGGACTCCGGCCTGATCCAGGTGGAGCGCATCCTCCCCGGGATCGAGGGGATCTCCTTCTGCTACCTCCAGGACACCGACGTCGTCCGCCACCGGCTGGTGCGCGACATCATCCGCGCCTACGCGGAAGACCAGGTCGGCTGATGGGGAAGGGGCAGCGTGGCCGCGGCCGCTGACGTGACGGTGCACGGACGGGTGATTCCGGTCCCGGCCGCCGCCGTGCGCAAGGCCGTGCGCACCGTGTTGGCCGGTGAGCGCCGCCATGCCTCGGTGTCCGTCACGTTTCTCGGGCGCGAAGCGATGCGCCAGATGAACCTCCGCCACAAGGGCCACGATTTTCCGACCGACGTGATCAGCTTTGCCCTCCCCGATCCGCGCGGCGGGCTGCTCGGCGATCTCTACCTCTGCCGCTGGCAGGCGGAGCGCGAGGCCCGCCGCCGCGACTTGCCCCTGCGCGAGGAGTTGCTGCGTCTGGTCATCCACGGCACGCTGCACATCCTCGGCTGGGACCACGACGAGGGCGCCGGTCGCGAGGCGTCCGCGATGTGGGTCAGGCAAGAGCGTTACCTGCGGAAGGTCCTGTGAGCGCCTTCTTCCACGGCATGCTGTCGCCCGCGGCCCTCGTCGGGTTCACGCTCTGGGCGGCGTGGCTCGCGCTCGCCGCCGAGTCGGAGGGCGACCTCCCCCGCGCCGACGGGGACGTGACGCTGCCGCTCGCCCGTCGTCTCCACATCGCACACCTCGCCTTGCTGGTCATCGCCGGCGCCGCGGCCGCGACGTCCGTCGTCTGGTGGGCGTGGCCGCCGCTGCGGGGCGGCCTCTACCTCGCGCTGGCCGTGACGGTGGTGTGGGTGGTGGGTGACCTCCTCCCGCGGCTCCTCGCGGCCATTGCGCCGGAACTCGCGCGGCTGGTGCGCCCCGGCGCGGCGCGCTCGCTTGCCATCTTCCGTCCCCTCTTCTACCTGGTGACCCGTGTCGACCAGCGCGGCATGCGGCAGAGCCTGGCCCCGGCCCGACCCGGCGCGCGCACGCAGCGCGACGCGGTCATCGGCGTCTTTGCCCTCTCCGACATGACCGTCGCCGAGGTGATGACGCCGCGGATCGACATCGTGAGCGTCGACGTGGGAGACTCCCGCGAAGAGGTGGTGTCCACGCTCAGCCGGGCCGAGCACGCCCGGCTCCCCGTCTTCGAGGGGCAGCCCGATGCAGTCGCCGGCGTGGTGTACGCCAAGGACATGCTCGCGCATCTCGACGACGCCGATGACGACCCCCTGCGGTGGACCGCGCTGATCCGTCCCGTGCCGTTCGTGCCCGAGGGCAAGACGCTCGACCGCCAACTGCGGGACTTCCAGCGCGGGCCGAGTCATCTTGCGGTGGTGGTGGACGAGTTCGGCGGGACGGCGGGCCTGATCACGCTCGAGGACATTCTCGAGCAGGTGGTCGGCGAGATTCACGACGAGTACGACGTCGACGAGGTCGAGCCGGTGGTGACGGTCGACGCCGACACCTTTCGGGTGCTCGGTGGGGTGGCGCTCACCGAACTGGAGGCGCTCTTCCATCAGGACCTCGGCCACGAGGATGTCAGCACCGTCGGCGGCCTCGTCCTGGCCCAGCTGGGTCGGGTTCCCCGCGCCGGCGACGAAATCCGGGTCGGTGAGGTCGAACTTCGTGTCGAACAGGTGAGCCGCCGCCGTGTCCGGCGCGTGCTGGCCAGGCGGGTCCCGGCCAGCGCCGGCCCGGCACCGGAGGAGGCGGCATGATCTGGGGAGTCTTTGCCCTCGGCATGGCGCTGACCCTGCTCGGGTCCATGGCGGGGGCGGCCCTCGTCTATGTGAGCCGCGCCGAGTTGGCGCGTGCCGTCTCCCGGCAGCTGCGCGGCGGTTCGTCGGCGCTCGCGTGGCTCTCGCGCATCGAGTCGATCCTCACCGCTGCCGCCGCCACCTCCGCCTTCGGCGTGATTCTCCTCGGCGCCGCCTTTCCCGCCGTCTTTGCCCGGCAGGGCGCCGTGCTCCTCGCACCCCTGATCGCGCTGGTGGCGGTGCCCTTTGTCCTCTTCAGCGGATACCTGGCCCCGCGGTGGCTCAGCGCCTCGCGCGCCGAGCGCGTCACCAGCATCGCCATGCCGCTCCTCGAGCCCTGGGCCCGGTTCCTCGGCGTGCTCCTGCCGGCGCGCCGGCCGTCCCGGGCCACGGAGTTCCGCACCCTCTGGCGGGAAGGGGCCGCGGTCGGCCTCCGCGCCGACGAAGACCTGAACACCGTCAGCGGCGTGATGGCGTTTGCCAGCCGACCGATTCGCGAGATCATGACGCCGCGGACCGACCTCATCGCCATTCCCGAGGATGCGACCCTCGCCGACATCGTGCAGGTGTTCGCGCAGAGCGGCTACAGCCGAATCCCGGTCTACCGCGGGACCCTCGACGAGATCGTGGGCATGCTGCACGCCTTCGACCTCTTCAAGCTGCGGCCCGGCGATCCGCTCCCGGTGCGCCCCGTTGCCATCGCCGCGCCCGGCCGCGCCGCGGGCGAACTCTTCCTCGACATGCAGCGCGAACGGCGCCACCTCGCGGTCGTGATCGACGAGTTCGGCGGCACCCTGGGTCTGGTGTCGCTCGAGGACCTGCTGGAGGAACTGGTCGGGGAGATCTACGATGAGCACGACCAGGTGCCGGTCAGCGTGCCGTCCGTGGGTGGTGCCGCATTGGCCGACGTCGACGGGTCCACCCCCATCGTCGACCTGGCGGCGCAGTTTGATGTCGCCTTGCCGACGTCTGGCGCATCCACCATCGGCGGCCTCCTCGCCGGCCTGGCGGGGCGCATTCCGGCCGCAGGCGAGCGGTTCATCATCGGCGGAGTGGAAATCGACGTGGTGACCGCGACCGCCACCCGCGTGGAACGGGTGCTCGTGCGTCCTGGGCCGGTCGCGCTGGTCCCCCTCGCGAGGGAGCCCTCATGAGCCCGCGGGCCGCGAAGAAGAAGAAAGAGAGCCTGCCCGATCTCCTCCGCGCCGGGCGGATTGACGAATTCGTCAAGCTCGCGCTCGACATGGAGCCGGTCGACCTGGCCGATGTCCTCTCCTCGCTCGATGACGACGAGCGGCTGACCGCCGTCCGCGCCCTGCCGCCGGAGGTCTCCGGCGAGGCGTTGACCGAGATGCCGGAGGACGAGCACGCCGAGGACACGCTCGCCGCGCTCGAACCGGAACAGGCCGCCGACATCGTCGACGAGATGGCGGACGACGACGCCGCCGACCTCCTGCAGGACCTCGATCCCGAGGAGCAGGAACGCATCCTCTCCGAGGTGGAGGATCGGACCGAAGTGGACCGCCTCCTCGCCTATGACGAGGAGTCGGCCGGCGGCCTGATGACGTCGCACGTCGTGACCGTGCTCGATTCGGCCACGGCAGGGCAGGCGATCGAGGCGATTCGTCGGCAGGCGGAAGAAATGGAGGGGTTCTACCAGGTGTTCGTGGTTGACACCGGGCACCACCTCATCGGCCTCCTCCCGCTCAAGGACCTGGTCACCAGTCCTCCCGACCGGAGCATCCGGGAGTTCATGGAGACGGCCGACATCACTGTCACCCCCGACCGCGACCAGGAAGAGGTTGCACGGCTGATGGCGCGCTATAACGTGCCGAGCGTGCCGGTCGTCGACGCCACCGGGGTCCTGCTCGGACGGGTCACCTTCGACGACGTGATCGATGTGGTCGAAGCGGAGACCACCGAGGACCTCCTGCAGTTCGGTGGCGTGTCGGCGGACGAAGAACTCAGCGCTCCCTGGACCGACGCGGTCCGGAGCCGGCTGCCCTGGCTCTATGTGAATCTGCTGACGGCGTTCGCGGCCGCCTCCGTCGTCCTCGTCTTTTCCGATGCCATTCAGGAGCTGAAGTGGCTGGCGGTCTTCATGCCGATCATCGCCGGGATGGGGGGCAACGCCGGCACCCAGGCGCTGGCGGTGTCGGTCCGCCGGATTGCGCTGGGGCAGGTGCCGGCGGGGGACGAAATTGGCATCGTCGGCAAGGAGATGCTGGTCGGACTGGTCAACGGACTTGCCAGCGCCCTCGTGGCCGGCGGCATCGGGTGGATGGCGGCGGGACCGGAGTTCGGGGGTGTCGTGGCGCTTGCCATGGTGGCCAACCTGGGCGTCGCCGGATTCGCCGGGGCCTTCGTCCCGCTCTTTCTCGAGCGCCTCCGGATCGACCCCGCCATCGCCAGTTCGGTCTTTGTCACCACCTTCACGGACATGTGCGGCTTTTTCCTCCTGTTGGGGATGGCCACACACTTCCTGCTCTAGCTTGCCCCGGTTCCTCTTCCGGGTGACTTTTCGTCATGGATCGTGAAGCCCTGCTTGCCGGCCTGCGAGAACGCCAACCTGCGGCGCTGGCCCGGGCTATTTCGGTGGTCGAGAACGGGCGCGAAGGGTTTGAACCGCTCCTCAGCGCGCTGCATCCCCAGCTGGGCCGCGCGCACCGGATCGGGATCACCGGGCCGCCCGGGGCGGGCAAGTCCACGCTCACCGAGCGCCTGGTGGGTGCGTTCCGGGCCCAGGGACACACCGTTGCGGTGGTGGCGGTCGACCCCACCAGTCCCTTCTCCGGCGGCGCCCTCCTCGGTGACCGGATCCGGATGGAGAGCATCGCCCTCGACCCGGGTGTGTTCATCCGGTCGATGGCCACGCGGGGATCCCTGGGCGGCCTCGCCACTTCCACCCGCGAGGTGTGTGACGTCCTCGACGCCGCGGGATTCGACCGGATCCTGGTGGAAACGGTTGGGGTAGGACAGTCGGAGCTGGCCGTGTCGCGGATGGCGGATACCAGCCTGCTGCTCCTGGTGCCCGAGTCGGGCGACGGCATCCAGACGCTGAAGTCGGGCGTCATGGAGGTGGCCGACGTCTTCGTGGTGAACAAGGCCGATCGCCCCGGTGCCGACAAGCTGAGGCAGGAAATCGAGATCACGCTTGGCATCCGGCGTGGGAACGCCTTCCGCCACGTCCCGGCCCACCACGGATTCAAGGCCCGCGCCAGGGCGGAGGCCGATGCGCATGCCGCGGAGTCGAGTGAAGCGTGGAAGCACCCGGTCCTCGCGACGATCGCCGCAAAAGGTGAAGGCGTCGAGGAGGTGATGGCGGCGCTGGATGCCCACCGCGCGTGGCTGGAGGCCTCGGGCACGATGCGCGAACGGCGGCGGCGCCGGTTGGAAGAGCGCACCCGCGAGGTCGTGGACCGCGCGCTGGTGCGCTGGGTCTGGGACGAGACCGCCGCCGAGCAGGCCATCCGCGACCGGCTGGACGAGCTCGAGTCAGGGCAGGTGAGCCCGTACGAACTGGCGGCAAATATTCTGGACGCACTCAAGCAGGGGGCACGGCCATGAGCGCAGCGGACACCAACGGCGATCGGGAGCAACTCGCGGCCCAGGCACGGGAACTCGCCGCCCTGCGGTCCGAGGTCGCCGCGTGGCGGGAGCGGTTCGGCAAGCTCCCCCTCCGGGACGATTCCGACTTCACCTCGGTGTCCGGCCGGGCCGTCGAGCCGGTCTACACGCCGCTCGACCTCTCGCCGGAGCTCCTCGGCCAGGGGATCCTGCCCGGCCAGTTCCCCTACACCCGCGGTGTCCATCCCAGCGGGTACCGGGGCAAGCTCTGGACGATGCGCCAGTTTGCCGGGTTCGGCACCGCCCAGGACACCAACGAGCGCTACAAGTTCCTCCTCTCCCGGGGCCAGACCGGCCTCTCGGTGGCCTTCGACTTTCCCACCTTGATGGGCTACGACGGCGACCATCCCCGCTCCGAGGGCGAAGTCGGCAAGTGCGGCGTCGCCATTTCCTCGCTCGCCGACATGGAGACCCTCTTCGACGGGATTCCGCTCGACCAGGTCTCCACCTCGATGACGATCAACGGCCCCGCCGCCATCATCTTCTGCTTCTACGTGGCCGCCGCCGAGAAGCAGGGCGTGTCCATCGAGAAGCTGCAGGGGACGATCCAGAACGACATCCTCAAGGAGTACATGGCGCAGCACGCCTGGATCTTCCCGGCGGAACCGGCGCTGAAGGTGATCGTGGACATGTTCGAGTGGGCGGCGGAACACACGCCCAAGTGGAACACGATCTCCATCTCCGGCTACCACATCCGGGAGGCGGGGGCCACGGCGGTCCAGGAACTGGCGTTTACCCTGGCCAACGGCTTCTGCTACGTGGAGCATGGCGTCGCGCGGGGACTCGACGTCGACAGCTTCGCCCCCCGGCTCTCGTTCTTCTGGGACGTCCACAACGACTTCTTCGAGGAGATCGCCAAGATGCGGGCCGCCCGGCGGATCTGGGCGCGTCACATGCGCGAGCGGTACAACGCGCGCGATCCCCGCAGCTGGATCATGCGGTTCCACAGCCAGACGGCCGGCGTGACGCTCGCCGCGCAGCAGCCGCTCATCAACATCGTGCGTGTCGCCTACCAGGCGATGGCCGCCACCCTCGGTGGCACCCAGTCGCTCCATACCAACGCCTTCGACGAGACGCTGGCGCTCCCGACCGAAGATTCGGTGCGCATCGCGCTCCGGACCCAGCAAATCCTTGCCTACGAGACCGGCATTCCGAACGTGACCGACCCGCTGGGCGGCAGCTACTACGTCGAGGCACTGACCGATCGGCTGGAAAGCGAGGCGGAAGCCATCTTTGCGGAAATCGAGGCGCAGGGTGGCGTGGTCAAGGCGATCGAGGCGGGATGGTCGCAGCGGCAGATTGCACGCTCCGCCGCGCGCTTCCAACACGAGATCGAGCAGCACCAGCGCACCATCGTCGGGGTGAACGAATTTGTGGAAGAGGACGAGACGGCGGTGGAAATTCTGAAGATCGGCAACGAAGCCGAGGCGTCGCAGCGCGAGCGGCTCGCCCGGCTGCGTGCCACCCGAGACCAGGCGCTGGTGGAGCAGCGCCTGGAGGCGCTCCGCCAGGCGGCCGCCGAGGACCGAAACGTGATGCCTGCGATGCTTGACTGCGCGCGGGCCTATTGCACTCTCTTTGAAATCCGCCACGTGCTCGAAGGGGTCTTTGGAACCTACCGGGAACCGGTGTTCTTCTGACCCCTCGGCCGTCGGCCTGGAGGAAGTCATGGCACGTACCACCAAGCCCGCTGCGGGCAGCATCGCGGCGCAACTCGACCGCCTCAACAACTTCCGTCCCGGGACGCACCGGGTCGTCAGCTGCTACCTGAAGGTCGAACCCCGCGATCGCGCGCGTGGCAAGTACCTCATCAAGGTGAAGAACCGGGTCCGCGACCTCGAGGCTGCGCTGCCGGAGCTCGGGCTCGAGCGCGCGGCGATGGAGGCCATCAAGGCGGATCTTGCGCGCCTGCTCGCATTCCTCAAGCAGCCGGGCAATCTCCCCCATTCCCAGGGCCTCGCCATCTTTGCCTGCGGACCGCAAAAACTGTGGGAAGTCGTCCCGTTGCCGTTCGTCCACCGGTCCCGGCTCGCCGTCGACCGCACGCCGCTCGTCCGCGAACTCGCCGCCGCCGAGGACGAATTCGGGCGCATCCTGACCGCGGTACTCGACCGGACCGCCGCCCGATTCTTCCAGGTGACGGCGTTCGGTGCCACGGAGGTGGCCGACATCACCGCCGACGCCACGCGCGGGAGCCGCTTCTCCGGGTCGCAAGACGGCCGCCCAGGATGGGGAGAGCACAACTACAACAACCGGCTTCGCACCGAGCGGCAACGGCATCTCGAGGCGGCCGCACTCCAGATCCAGGCGCTCGACAAGGCGGATCCGGTGCGCGGTATCGTGCTCGCCGGCATCGGCACGGACGCCGGCGTGCTGCAACCGTACCTGCACCCCTACCTGCTCGACCGCGTGATGGGGTCGGTCCGGCTCAATGCCAAGAAGGTCACGGCCGCGGAGGTGCTCGAGGCGACGCTGGCGGTGCGGGCCGATTGGGAGCGCACCTCGGAGTTGCTGCTGATGCACGACCTCGAGGAAGGCCTCGGCACCGGCTGGGCCGTGGACGGAGTGCACGAGACACTGAAGGCACTGGCCCGCGGCCAGGTGCGCACGCTGCTGGTCGATCCGGACGTCGCCGAACCAGGATTCCGCGGTATCTCGTCGGGCCGCCTGGCGCTGATGGAGGCGGACCTCCGCGGGGAGAAGGACGTGGTCGCCGTCATCGATGTGATCGACGACGCGATCGAAGAGGCGCTGCGGCAGCGGGTCACCGTCAATGTGGTGTTCGAGCCGGCGGCCAAGCAGGCGATTCACGGGCTGGCGGCGCTGCTGCGCTTCCGGTAGCCCCGCACCATTCCAGACAGGAGCTCGCGCGCATGACACGCACGAAGTCGCTCTCCCGGCCGATCCGGGTGCTCGTGGCCAAGCCCGGCCTCGATGGGCACGACCGGGGGGCCAAGGTCGTCGCCGCCGCCCTGCGTGACGCGGGGATGGAGGTGATCTACACCGGCCTGCACCAGACGCCGGAGATGATCGCCGCCGCGGCGGTGCAGGAGGATGTCGACGTCGTGGGGTTGTCGATTCTCTCCGGCGCCCACATGACGCTCTTTCCGCGGGTGCGCCAGATGCTCGACGCCCAGGGCCGGAAGGACGTGCTTCTCACCGGCGGGGGCATCCTGCCGACGGAAGACGTCGAGGCGCTCGAGAAGCTCGGAACGGGGCGGCTCTTCGGGCCCGGAACCCCCACCTCCGACCTGGTGGAGTACATCCAGGCCTGGGCCGCCGACCACTTGAAGGACTGACGTGAAGCCTTCCCGCACGGACCCCCACGCCGGCCGGCTCCGCACCCTGACCGACGAATATCGTGAGTTGGCCCGCCGCCTGGAGCAGGGCGGCGGCGCCAAGCGCGTCGCCAAGATGCACGCCAAGGGGCAGCTCTCCCCCCGCGAGCGCGTCGAGCAGCTCCGCGACCCCGGCACACCCTGGGTCGAGATCGGGCTGCTCATCGCCTACGACCAGTACGACGGCCAGGCACCGGGCGCCGGGGTCATCACCGGCGTCGGCGTCGTCGAGGGGAGGGAGGTCGTGATCGTTTCCAACGACGCGACCGTCAAGGCGGGATCGTGGTGGCCGGAGACGATCAGGAAGATCCTGCGCGCGCAGGAAGTGGCCATGCGCCAGCGGATCCCGATCATCTACCTGGTGGACAGCGCCGGAGTGAACCTGCCCTACCAGGGCGGCGTCTTCCCGGGCCAGTACGGCGCGGCCCGGATTTTCTACTACAACTCGATCATGCGTCGCTACCTGCATGTGCCGCAGGTCAGCGCGGTCATGGGCAGCTGCGTGGCGGGTGGCGCGTACCTCCCGGCGTTGTCCGACGTGATCTTCATGGTCGAGGGCACCAGCTTCATGGGACTCGGCGGCCCCAATCTCGTGAAGGGCGCGACCGGGCAGACGGTGGATGGCGAGTCGCTTGGCGGGGCGCGTACGCACACCGAAGTGAGCGCCGTCGCCCATTATCGCGCCGCGACCGATGTGGAGTGCCTCAAGCGGATTCGCGAATACGTCGGCCGGCTCCCCCGGCTCCCAGGGGTACGGCAGAGCGTGCGCGAGGCGCACCCCCCGAAGCGGGACCTGGCCGAACTGTACGACGTGCTCCCGCAGGATCACCGCATGTCGTACGACATGCAGCACCTCCTCGACTGCCTCCTCGACGACGGGGCGTTGGACGAGTTCCAGCCCGACGTCGCCAAGGAGATGATCTGCGGGCACGCCCACCTCGAAGGATGGCCGGTGGCGGTCATCGTCAACCGGCGCGGCCTCGTCAAGGGTGCGGCGGGCACGCGACCCAAGTTCGGTGGCATCGTCTATACCGAGAGCGCCGAGAAGGTGGCCTACTTCATCGAGACGGCCAGCCGGGAACGAATCCCCCTCCTGTTCATCCAGGATGTGAGCGGCTTCATGGTCGGACCCGAAGCGGAACACTCCGGGATCATCCGGGCGGGCGCGCGGTTCGTCGAGGCGATGGCCACGGCCGTGGTCCCGAAGATCGTGCTGACGGTGAATCACGCTTCTGGCGCCGGGTACTACGCGATGGCGGGGCAGGGGTTCGATCCCGACTTCATCCTCTCCTGGCCCACTGGCCGGATGGCGGTCATGGAGGGGGAGTCGGCGGTCACGGCCGTCCACGGCCCCGATATCGAAAAGGCCCGGCAGGCGGGCGGCGAGCCGTCCGACGCGGTGCAAGCCTCCATGGACTCGATGCGCGAGGACTATGAGCATCAGCTCGACGCCAAGTTTGCCGCCGCCCGCGGCTACGTCGACGCCATCATCACCCCGGAAGAGACGCGCGACCAGCTCGCCTTCCTCCTCCGCACCGTCGCCAATTACGGCGGACCGCATCTCGGTCCCTTTGTCCTTCCCCCGCTTGATTCGGTGCCCCAGCGCTAATGCATATTCGTCCAGTCGCACTCCTCGGTGTCTTCGCGCTCGCATGCGCCCCTGCAATCCAGCAGCCCAAGCCCAACATCGATCCAGGCCGTGCCGAGGCCCCGGTGGTCACGGTGCCGGAACCTGGCACGCCGCCGCCGACGGTGCCGCTCGCTCCGGCAGATGCGGCCTACGCCAAGGGGTGGATGCCGCTTGCCGCCACGGGCATCCCGGATTTCCTCGCGCTGCATCCCGTATGGGATGGCCGCGGGGTCCTGATCGGCATTCTCGACAGCGGGATTGACGCCGGTGTCCCCGGTCTGCAGCGGACCCCGAACGGCAGCCCGAAACTGCTCGACCTGCGCGACTTTTCCGGAGAAGGCGCGGTGACGCTGTCACCGCTCTCGCCCAAGGGGGACTCGGTCCGCATCGGCGGCATCACGGTCGGCGGGATGAGCCGCGTCCGCGCCCTGAGCGCCGCCGGCCCGTGGTATGGCGGCATTCTGTACGAACGTCCACTGGGCGACCTCCCTGCCTCGGACCTGAACGGCGACGGCGACAATGCCGACTCGCTGGCGGTCCTGGTGACCCAGGCCAGCGACGGCTGGATCGTCATGGTGGACACGGACGGCAACGGTACGTTTGCGGGCGAGCGGCCGGTGCACGACTACCTGCGCGGGCGCGATACCTTCGGCTGGGCCCAGCCCGGCCAACCCTCGCCGCTTTCGGTGGCGGTCAACATCACCGTGACCGACGGCACGCCCACACTCGACCTCTTCTTCGACACGAGCGGCCACGGGACGCACGTGGCGGGTATCGCGGCCGGCAACGACATGTACGGCGTCGGCGGGTTCGACGGCGTGGCGCCTGGCGCTCAGCTGCTCGGGCTCAAGATCGCCAACAACGCCCACGGTGGTGTCACCGTGACAGGCAGCATGCTCTCGGCCATGGACTACGCGATCCGCTTTGCGAAGGCGCGGAAGATGCCGCTGGTGCTCAACATGAGCTTCGGCGTCGGGAACGAGGCCGAGGGTACCGCCCGGATGGACCGGATCGTGGACTCGGTGCTCGCGGCGAATCCCGATGTGGTCATGGCCATCAGTGCCGGCAACGAGGGACCGGGGCTGTCCACCGTCGGGTTTCCCGGGTCGGCGAACCTCGTGCTGACCGTGGGCGCCACCTTCCCGCTTGCATTCCTTGCCGGCGCACCGGAAGACGGCAGCCCCGACCCGGTGGCCTATTTCTCCTCCCGCGGCGGTGAACTCGCGAAGCCGGACATCGTCACGCCCGGCGTCGCCTTTTCGACGGTGCCCCGATGGAACACCGGCGACGAGCGGAAGGGTGGCACCAGCATGGCGTCGCCCTACGCCGCCGGGTTGCTGGCGCTGCTCCGTTCGGCTGCGGTTGCCGAGCGGATGACGCCGAACGCACGGCAACTGAAACAGGCGCTGATGGTCACGGCGCGGCCGTTGGTCAACGCCACCTACCTCGACCAGGGCACCGGCATCCCCAATGTCGGGTCGGCGTGGACGTGGTTGCGCGAAGGCCGCGAGGTTCCGAACGTGGTGAGCTTCGTGCTCGGTGCCACCCCCGCCGCGTTCGACGAGCCCGGCGGGCACACCGACTCGATGCCGACGTTCTTCGTCGGGGGGACGGCGGACGGGACGCTCACCGCCATCACCCTGCGCAGTGACAGCCCCTGGCTGGAAACCCCGCCGTCCCTCGGCGAGAGGTACCAGGGGACCACCATCGATGCGGGTGGGGCGGTATCGGGTCGGCTCGTGCGACTGCGCTACAATTCGAGCAAGCTTGGGACGCCGGGTGCTCATGTCGGGATTGTCACCGGCTGGGGACCCGATACTCTGACCGGCCCGCTCTTCCGTCTCGTCAACACCGTGGTCGTCCCCGTGCCCTCTGACACCACTCTCGACCGGATTGCCCTGGAAGCCGGATCAACCGAGCGCGCCTTCTTCCCGGTGGACTCCGGCCGGCCGTTCATGGTACGGATAACGTCCGGTGCGGATAGCCCGACCCTGCTCGGCGCGCTCTTCGCGCCAGGCGGCCGCCCGTCGCTCGACGACAATGTGCTCCCGGCCGGCGGCGGTGCACCGGCCGAGTTTGTGGTGGATGGGGACGATGCGACCCAGGGACTCTGGGAGGCCGATGCGATCGGGTCACCAGTGGCCCGGGGAACGACGAGCCTCTCGTTGCAGAGCTCTCCTGTTCGGATCGACCTGGGCCGGAACCCGAAGGGCGTCGACCTCTCGATGGAGAACCTCTCGACGCACGCCGCCACGCTGCAGGTCGGGGCCGCCCTCATCGGCGGGGAGCGAGGTGCCGTGATCCCGGGGCGGGGAAGCCACGAGGAGTCGATCTCCTTCACCGTGCCGGCATGGGCGCGCGAGCTCGTGATCGACGCGGTCATGCCGAAGCTCGACTGGCCGCGCTTCACCGACTTTGCCTTCACGCTCTATGACCGCGCCGGGAGAATTGTCGCCGAGGAGCCGTTGAACTTCGCCGACGTCAGGTTGCGACTGGAAGTTCCCGACTCGCTTGCCGGAGAGACGCTGACCCTGCGCCTCACCCCGGCGTTCGCCGACAGTACCGACACGGGGGTCTGGAATCTGAAGGTACGGATCCGGCTTTTTGCCTCGGAGGCCGCTCCGCTCGATGTGGCGAGTGACGAGGAGCACCGCACGGTCTTTCTCGAGCCGGGTGCCAAGGCGGCCGTTCGGTTCCTGATGGCCACCTCGCCCTGGCCGCTCCCCGATGGGTTCTTCCCGCTGGGGCAGGGGGTCGTGATGGAGGGTGACACAATTTGGACGCGGACCGGCGGATTGCCGGTCCCGACTGGACCGGTGATGCGATGACAGGCAAGGTCGTGCGAATTGCGGGCGGGCAGGGCTTCTGGGGCGACTGGCTCGAGGCGCCAGTCCGCCAGGTGCGCGACGGCCCCATCGACTACCTGATGATGGACTACCTGGCCGAAGTCACGATGTCCATCATGCAGAAGCAGCGGTCGCGGAATCCGCACGCGGGTTACGCGCGGGACTTCGTGCCGCTGATGGAGCGGATTCTCCCGGACATCGTCGAGAAGGGAATCCGCGTCACCTCCAACGCCGGCGGCGTCAATCCGCGCGGGTGCGCGGAAGCGGTGCTCGAGTCGGCGCGGAAGCTCGGGCTCGGCGGGAAGCTCAAGATCGGCCTGGTCACCGGGGACGACCTCCTCCCGGACCTCGACGCGCTCATCGCCGCCGGCCATGAAATGCGGGACATGGAAACCGGACGCCCGCTCTCCGACATCCGCAACCGGGTCCTCTCCGCCAACGCCTACCTCGGCATGCAGCCGATGGTCGAGGCGCTGGCACGGGGTGCGCAGGTCGTGATCACGGGGCGGGTGACCGACACCGGACTCACCCTGGCCCCGATGTTCCACGAGTTCGGGTGGGATTTTGACGACTGGGACAAGGTCGCCGCGGGCACCGTGGCGGGCCACATCATTGAATGCGGGGCACAGAGCTCCGGCGGCAACCTGTTGAAGGACTGGCGCACGGTGAAGGGGCTCGCCAACCCCGGCTTCCCGATCGTCGAGGCCTCTGCCGACGGCAGCTTCGTCGTCACGAAGCACCCCGGCACCGGCGGGGTGGTCTCGATTCCGTCGGTCTCCGAGCAGCTGGTCTACGAGATGGGCGACCCCCACGAATACATCACGCCGGACGGCGTGGCGGACTTCACCACCATCCAGCTCACGCAGGCCGGGAAGAACCGGGTCAAGGTGAGCGGCATTCGGGGCGGACCGAAGACCGACAAGCTCAAGGTGTCCATCGCCTACTTCTACGGCTACAAGGCGGTCGGCACCCTCGTATACGGCTGGCCCGACGCCTACGAGAAGGCCAAGGCCGCCGACGGCATCCTCAGGCAGCGGCTCAAGAACCTCGGGCTGCAGTTCGAACAGATCCTGACCGAGTATGTAGGGGTGGATGCCACCCACGGCAGGCTGGCCGGCAAGGCCAGCCCCGACCTGCCAGAGGTGCAGCTCCGGGTCGGCGTCCGGTCGACCGACAAGGCGGCCGTTGAGCGGTTCACCCGGGAAATTGCCCCCCTGGTCCTGACCGGCCCGCCCAGCGTGACCGGCTTTGCTGGCGGCCGGCCACAGGTCGAGGAAATCGTGGCCTACTGGCCTGCCCTGATCGACCGGACCGCCGTCGAACCGGGTGTCCGGGTCGAGATCCTGGAGGCATGATGGCCACCGCCAAGCCCGTTTTGATGCAACTCAGGTATCTGGCCCACGCCCGTTCCGGGGACAAGGGGAACACAGCGAATGTCGGCTTGATAGCACTTGAACCTGAATGGTATGATGTTCTGGTTAAACAGGTTACTGTGGCACGGGTGAGAAGGCACTTTAAGGGAATGGTGAGCGATGTGGAAAGATTCGAGTTGCCGAATCTCCATGCCCTGAACTTCCTCCTCCACGACGCACTCGATGGCGGCGGGACGATTTCCCTCAAGACCGACGCGCAGGGGAAGGTCTATTCCACGGCATTGCTGCGGATGGAGATTCCGGTGCCGGCCGCGGTGGCGCGCCAGGCGAAGAAGAGGGCGGCATGACCGACTCCCTCCTCGTGGCGCTCGACGCCGGGGTCCTGACCCTGACCCTCAACCGCCCCGACAAGCGAAACGCTCTCGACACCCCGACGCTCGACGCCCTCCACGCCGAGCTGGAGCGCGCCGATCTGGACGCGGAGGTGCGGGTGGTGGCTATCCGGGGGGCCGGGAAGGACTTCTGTGCCGGGGCCGACCTTGCCGAGCTGCTGGCCAGCGCCGGGCAGACCGCCGAGGAGAACGAGCGGGCGGCGCTCCACCTCGGGGGGCTCTTCGTCAAGTTTCGGGAATTGCCGAAGCCGGTCGTTGCGGTGGTCCACGGTCGGGCGCTCGCCGGGGGGGCCGGGCTCGCCACCGCCTGCGACCTCGTCCTGTCCACCGCCAGCGCCAAGTTCGGCTACCCGGAAATCCAGCGCGGCTTCGTGCCCGCCATGGTGATGACACTCCTCCGTCGACTGACGGGAGAAAAGCTCGCCTTCGATCTCGCCGCCACGGGGCGAGTCCTGACCGCCGTGGAGGCGCACGCTGCCGGCCTGGTCTCCAGGGTCATCGACGACAGGGATTTCGAGGCCGAATCCGCGCGCATACTCGGGGCGCTGTCGTCCGCGAGCGGGTCGGCTCTCGCCCTGACCAAACGGCAGTTCTACCAGCTCGACGGGATGAGCTTCGAGGAGGGCATCGCCCTCGGTGCGCAGGTCAACGCCCTTGCACGGAGCACCCCCGACTTCAAGCGCGCCATCTCGGCCTTCCTCGACAAGTGAACCCACTCCGGCTCTTTACCGCCCTGATGGGCTTCCTGGCGGCGGCGCTCGCCATCGCCCGGGACGACAGCACACTCGTGTGGATCGCGATCGGCCTGCTCGGCTCCTCCATGGCGGTCCGGATTGTTCAGAAGCTCCAGTCGAAGGATCGGCCGGACGATGCCGACCCATCCGACCGCGACAGCTGACCCGCGTTTGCAGGCACCTCAGCGCAGGCCCCCGGTGACACCACCGACCGACTGAAGCCCCATCGTACGGGGTGACGACTCCCCTCCCCGCGCGCCTCGCCCTCGCCCGTGCTGCCCTCCTTCGCCATTTCGGTTTCCCCGATTTCCGCCCCGCCCAGCGGCGAGTGGTCCAGTCCGTCCTTGCGGGGCGCGATACGCTGGCCGTGCTTCCGACCGGAGGCGGCAAGTCGGTCTGCTTCCAGGTGCCGGCGCTGGTGCTTGACGGCCTGACGGTGGTCGTTTCGCCGCTCCTCTCGCTGATGCAGGACCAGGTGGAGTCGGCGCGGAGGCGCGGGATGGCCGCCGCGGCGCTCAACAGCGCCCAGGAACCGGTGGCACAGCGCGCCGTGCTCGAGGCGGTCAGGGCGGGTGAGGTCAAGCTGCTCTACGTCTCACCGGAGCGGCTCGAGCGGCTGGCGGGGCGGCTGACCGCGCTCGGCGTGCGGGTGGGGCTGCTGGCGGTGGACGAGGCGCACTGCATCAGCGAGTGGGGTCATGATTTTCGGCCGAGCTATCGGCTGCTCCTGCAGGCGCGCATCCGGCTTGGTCGTCCCCCCGTGGTGGCCCTCACCGGCAGCGCGACGCCGGAGGTCCGGCAGGACATCGCCACGTCGCTCCGGCTCGGGGCCGGTGGGCGCTGGGACCTCCATCTCGATTCCTTCGACCGGGCCAATCTCTGGTTCGGCGTGGAGCGGGTGAAGACCGACCGGGATCGGTTCCGCGTGCTCATATCGCAACTCGCCCCGCGGCGCGGCACGGCCATCGTCTATGGCCCCACGCGCCGGATCACGGAGGGGCTGGCGCGGTCCATTCACTACGCGGGCTTTCGGTCCGCGGCGTATCACGCGGGACTCGATCGCGAACGCCGGGAGGAGGTGCTGCATCGCTTCCTGTCGGGCGGGCTCGATGTGGTGACGGCCACGAGTGCCTTCGGCATGGGCATCGACAAGCCCGACGTGCGGGTGGTGGTCCATTGGATGACGCCACCGACGCCGGAGTCGTATTACCAGGAGGCGGGCAGGGCAGGGCGGGACGGCGCTCCGTCGCGCTGTGTACTCCTGTTCGCCAAGGGAGACGCGGCACTGCACCGGCGTCAGCTCAACGTCACCTTCCCGGCGGAGCGAACGGTCGAAGCGGCGTGGAGGGACCCTGCGGCGCTGGCCAAACTGCCGGCAAATGTGAAGGAGTCGGTCGAACGATTGCGGAAGGAACTCGGTGTCGATGGCACCGCTACCGATTGGAGGCGGGTCCGCGAGCGCCGGAAACGCGCGGAGGCGCGCATTGCGGCGATGGAACGGTATGCGTCCGCCGCGCGATGCCGCCGCGGTGCGCTGCTGCGCTACTTTGGCGAGAAGCTGGAGCGATGCGCCGGTTGTGACAGGCACTCGGTGCGCTAGGTTCTGCCCCGCATACCCGCTTACCCGCTTACCCGCTTACCCGCTTCCCCGCCTACTTCAGGCTCAGCGCCGCGGTATCCGCGCCACTCGCGACAAAGATGCCGCGAGCCTGGCCCGTCCCCAGGCGCACCTGCAGGGTCGTCGCGTCGTCCGGCGTCCGCATTCGGAGCGACGGTGCGCCGCTGCGCTGCAGGTTCAGCGTGACGACCGGCTGAGCCACGGTGTCGAGCAGGAACATCGCAGGCCGCCCCGTGGGATCAACGAGGAAGCCGGCACGCCAGAGCCCGCGGTCGTCCTGCAGGTTCAAGCCGACACCGGCCGCGTCATACGCGAAGGTGCCGCGCGTCGCGCCGGCGTCATCGGTCACCACGAACCCCTTCGCCTCGATGACCCCGTTCCTGGGCCACACCCGCCCCCACATCAGGCTCAGGATGGAGAGGATCAGGGTGAGCAGCACGGTCCACCGCAGGCTCCGGTTGTGCTTTTCAAGTACCCGCACCCGTGATTCGATTTCCTCGACGTCTGACACGTAGCCCCCTTGTGCATCGATGCATGTTGCCCAACAGATTGTCACCCCGGCGACAGCCGGGGTCCATATGCTCCCGGGTACATGGATACGGGCTTGCGCCGGGATGACAGCTCGTCCGACGTATACCTGTCTCCCTGCCTCCCTGCCTCCCTGACTACTCCGCCACCAGCTTGTACACCCGCCCGCTCGCCATCGCGATATACACCTCGCCATGCGCATCCTCGCCGAAGCCGGCCACATTGTCCGCGGGAATCGCCGGGCTCCAGACGGTCACGTCGCTGACGGTACCGGTCGAGGATCCGTGTCATGCCGCGGAAGGTATTCCGCAGAAGTCGCCGCAGAGATAAATCCCCGTCGCCCCGGAATCGCGGAGCCCCGGTACACACACCGCCGGATGACCGAACACCCGTCGGCATGGGAGTAGGCGTAGAGCGGCGCGGTCAGTCCCGCCGATGGGCAATCCGTTGCCGGAATCCAGCAGTCGTTCCCCGCGATACGGCCATCCGTAGTTGAGCCCGCCCACGCCGGCGCGCGAGAAGTTGGATCTCCTCCTGCTGTCCTCACCCACGTCTCCCCACCAGAGATCGCCGGTCTGCCGGTCCACGCTCCAGCGGTAGGATTACGCAGACCCAGGTGGTAGATCTCCCGCGCCATCCCGGACGCCTAATGAATGGATTGTCGCCCGGAATGCCATAGGTGTCGCGCCATCGACGCTGATGCGGAGCATCTTGCCAGCGATGACGTGCTGTCCTGAGCCGGGCTGGTCAGGACGGCACCGGTCTCTCCATCGCCGGTGGCGAGCAGACCGTCCTTCCGAACGTCACCGTGCCGCCGTAGTGGATGGCATAGCTTGGCTGGGAGAACTGGAGGATGGTACGCACGGGGACCGGGCTGGCGTGGTCGAAGCTCGCCGAGGCGGTCAGCTCGATCAGCCGCGTGTCCTCGTTCTGGTCGATCAGGTAAGCGAAGAGCCGTCGGTTGGTGGTGGCGTATTGCGGGTGAAAGGCGATGCTGAGCACGCCGTATTCGCGCGCCACACCGGGGACGCCGGTGAGGGCCTGACAGGTTCACGAACGCGGAATCGACACGCACGCCGTTCTTCCGAGCATGACGCGCCCTCCTGTTCCAGGCCATGAGCCGGCCGGGTGTCGCCGAGGGCGATGACCTGGATTGAAGTCGTAGCCGCTGCTGTCGATCGCCGCCAGCGTCAGGTCGGCTGTAGGGCGGGGCGGAGGGCCCCTGACGCGTCGCTCGCACAACCGGCCGCGACCCGAGCAGGATGGGAGGGCAAGGCGAATGGCGTGGTCGAACGGGGCACGTGATCCTGCCGACATTGCAACTCCTGCGACGTAGTTCTGGGAGCGCCCCTGGGCGCCGACGGAATCTAATGGGTGGGGCGGGGTGAAACCCCGCGCCCCCGGTGGGAGATTGCAAGGACCATTCCCCCTGCATGGACGGCCCATGGACCTGCCATTCTATTTCGGCGAAGAGCACCTCCAGGTGCGCGAGATGGTTCGCGACTTCGCCCAGACCGAAGTCGTGCCCGTCGCCAAGGAGCTCGACCGCACCTCCGAGTTCCTCTGGGACAACGTCGCGAAGATGGGGTCGCTCGGCCTGCTCGGCGTCCCCTGGCCCGAAGAGCTCGGCGGGGCGGGGATGGATCAGATCTCCTACTACATCGTGCTCCATGAGCTCGCCAAGGTCGACGCCAGCCACGCCCTGACCATCAGCGCGCATACCAATCTCGGCACCTCCCCGATTGTCGAATTCGGCACCCAGGCCCAGCGCGAGCGGTACGTTCCGCTCCTCGCCTCGGGCACGGTGCTCGGCGGGTTCGGCCTGACCGAGCCGGGTGCCGGCAGCGACGCGGGCGGCACCGCGACCACCGCCGTGGACAAGGGCGACCATTACGTCCTGAACGGCTCCAAGGTGTTCATCACCCACGCCGGCGTCGGGGAGATCTTCTCCGTCACCGCGCGCACTTCGCCCGGGTCCGACCACCGCGGGATAACCAGCTTCATCGTCACCAAGGACACGGTGGACCTCGACCGGTGCCGTGCCCTCGGCGTCGGGCACGCGGAAGAGCTGCCGAAGACCAAGGGGCTGCGCGCGGGGAAGAAGGAAGACAAGATGGGGTGGCGCTCGTCCGACACCCGCGAGCTCATTCTCGAGGATGCGATCGTCCCGAAGGAAAACGTGCTCGGCACCGTCGGCGAGGGCTTCGTCAACTTCCTCAAGACGCTGGATGCCGGCCGGATCGGCATCGCGGCCGTCTCCCTCGGCATCGCCGAGGGGGCGTATGAGGAGGCGCTCCGGTACGCCGCGGTCCGGAAGCAGTTTGGCAAGACCATCGCGAGCTTCCAGGGGATCAGTTTTCAGCTGGCGGACATGGCCACCGAGATCCAGGCCGGCACTCATCTCCTCTACCACGCCGCGTGGCTGAAGCAGAACGGCAAGCCGTTCAAGCAGGAGGCGGCCATGGCCAAGCTGTACTGCTCCGAACTGGCCATGCGGGCCACGACCAAGGCGGTGCAGATCTTCGGTGGGTACGGCTACACCACCGACTATCCGGTCGAGCGGATGATGCGCGACGCCAAGGTCTGTGAGATCGGGGAAGGGACCAGCGAAATCCAGCGTATCGTCATTGCCAGGAACATCTTGGCGGCGCTCCAGGCCTAGCAACCGCGGCGCTATTGCCCCAATCAGGGGCATGTCCTATGATTGTAACATGAAGTCGGCTTCACCTACTCCTATTGCTGTCATTTTCGCCTCCCGGGTCCGAGCCTGGGGGGCGACTGTGTTTGGTCTGATTTCTCGGTTGTCCGGGCTCACCCCATCCCACGAATGCCCCCTGCCGGTCGGTCCGGCGGGGCACTCGGCGACGGGGAGCCCGGAATTGCATTTTCGTCGTTCTGATTTGCTGCCGGCGGGTTCCCCGCCTTCTGTCTTGTCCCACCTGAGTTCGATCCTCACCCTCCACGCCGGGGCGGGCCTGCGGGCTGTCCGGCGTGGCCTGGGCGAGGGATGGTCGACCCTGTGGGATTCCCTCGTACTGATCGGTTCCGCCTTCGACCGGGCCCTGCTGGGCCCTGCCGCTGCATGGCAGCCGATCGAGGTCTTCACGCGTGAAGCGCGAAATTCTTATCAATGGAGGCCGGCGGGAGACCCGCGTGGCCATCCTCGAGGACGATCGGCTCGTCGAGCTCCTCTACGATCGTCCTGATCAGCGCCGTTCCCTCGGCGACATCTATCTTGGCCGCGTCGACGCGGTGCTCCCCGGCATCCAGGCCGCCTTTGTAGACATCGGCCTGGAAAAGTCGGCGTTCCTCCACGCCTCCGACCTCCTCGAACCCGAGGAGGACGACGATCCCGATGAGGACGATGTCGCGGATGTCCCCGAGACCGATGCCGCGGAAACATCCGCCGGCAACGGCCGGGACAAGGCCGCCCCTCGCCAGCGCGAGGTCGACCACCGGGCCGCCGTCCCCGACATCTCGGAGCTCCTGAAGAAGGGGCAGACCATCCTGGTGCAGGTCACCAAGGAGCCGATCAGCACCAAGGGCTCCCGCGTGACCGCGCAGATTTCCCTCCCCGGGCGCTTCCTTGTCTACATGCCCTTCGCCTCGCGCGTCGGCGTCAGCCGCAAGATCGAGAGCCGGGAGGCCCGGTCCAAGCTGCGCGAGATGGTGCGCAAGGCGCTGCCCGAGGACGCCGGTGGCGTCATCGTCCGCACGGTGGCCGAAGGGGTGACCGAGGAGCAGGTGACCAGGGAAATCGAGTCCCTCCTCGCGCTCTGGAAGAAGATCAACCGGAAAAAGGGGTTCGTGAAGGCGCCGGCCCTGGTGCAGCGGGAGACGAGCCTGACGCGCGGGATCATCCGGGATCTCTTCAGCGCCAAGGTCGACGCGCTCCACGTCGACTCGAAGGAGCTCTTCAACGAGGTGGAGCAGTACCTCGAGCAGGTCGACCCCGACCTGCTGTCGCGGGTGCATCACTACACCGAGGACCAGCCCCTCTTCGACAAGTTCGACATCGAGTCGGAAATCCGGGACCTCTTCAAGCCGCGGTGCGAGCTTCCCACCGGCGGGTCGATCATCATCCAGCCGACCGAGGCGCTGGTCTCCATCGACGTGAACACCGGCCGGTACACCGGCAAGAAGGATCCCGAGAAGACGATTCTTCGCACGAACATGGAGGCGGCCAAGGAAATCGCGCGGCAGCTCCGGTTGCGCGATGTCGGCGGCATCATCGTCTGTGACTTCATCGACATGGACACCCGGTCCAACCGGGAAAAGGTGCTGCAGGAGCTGCGAACCCACCTGACCCGCGACCGGGCCCGAACCAAGGCCTTCGCCGTGTCGGAACTGGGCCTGATCGAGATGACTCGCCAGCGGGTCCGCCCGTCCCTCTGGGCCTCCCAGACTACCGAGTGCCCCACCTGCGCCGGCAGCGGCCGGGTGTTCAAGCCCGAAATCGTCACCCGGAGGCTGGAGCGCTCCCTCCGAAGGGCCGGCCACGAGCACCGGGAACGGCAGCTGGCGGTCCGGCTCCACCCCGAGGTGGCCATCTACCTGCTGGAGGAGGAGCCCAAGCTCCTCCAGGCCCTTATCCGGGCCACCGGCTTGGAGTTGGAGCTCCGGGACGATCCGATGATGCGCCTCGACGAGTTCCGGCTCATGAGCCGGCCGGCTGGCCGGGATGTAACGGAGCTTTACGCGGTCGCGTAGAGCGGCGGGGCAGGGGAGCAGTGGGGCGGGGAGGCAGGAGGGCCGGGCGCTTGACCTAACGCCTGCCCCCGGCTAGACTTCAGGGCTTGCAACGGAACCACCTTTTGGCAACGAGTTAAGTCATGTACGCGATTTTCAAGGCGCTGGGCAAGCAGTTCCGTGCGGAGAAGGGCAAAGTCGTGCGCCTTCCCCTCATGGAAGCCGAGCCGGGCTCCAAGGTCACCTTCGACGAGGTGCTCCTCTCCTCCGACGGCACCACGGTCAAGGCCGGTACCCCGTTGGTCAAGGGCGCCAAGGTCACTGCCGAGGTGGTCGGCGACGGCAAGGAAAAGAAGATCTACGTCTTCAAGTTCAAGCGGCGGAAGGGCTATCGCCGGAAGACCGGTCACCGCCAGAAGTTCACGGAAGTCCTGATCACTGACGTCAAGGTAGGGTGAGGCTCTCATGGCTCATAAAAAGGGCGTAGGCTCCAGCCGCAACGGCCGCAACAGCAATCCCCAGTATCTCGGCATCAAGAAGTTTGGTGGCGAGAACGTGATTGCCGGCAACATCCTGGTCCGCCAGCGGGGCACAGTCATCCATGCCGGCAAGAACGTCGGCCAGGGCACGGACGACACCCTCTTCGCCAAGGTCGACGGCGTGGTCAAGTTCGAGTACCGCGACAAGGGGCGGAAGAAGGTTTCGGTCTACCCGAAGGAAGCCACCGCGTAAGCCGGGCGGCTCCGATGACAACGGGGGATGCGGCTGGCGCCGCATCCCCCTTATTATTGCCCAGAACCCCCAGTCCAGGGTTCGAAATGAAACATTCCGGCCCTGTCGGCCGTCAGGTGCGCAGATCCCGAACACGGAGAACCACCATGTCATCCATCTTTTCCAAACTGAACACCGAACTCGAGAGCTTCGGCCGGCGCGCCAGCGCGGCGCTGGATGAGGGCCGCCTCCAGATCGAGTTGCTTCGCGTCAAGCGGCGTCGCGACAATGCGGCCCGCGACCTCGGCATGATCGCCTATCATCGTGAGAAGGGTGTGGAGCAGGACCAGCGCCGGGTGGATGCCCTGGTCCTCAAGCTTGGCGACCTCGAGACGCAGATTGCCTCGATCGAGGCCCAGATCGCGACGCAGAAGGCGGTGGTGGTCTCCGTGACCGACACGCCGGATGAAGCGGCGGAGGCTGCGGACGAGGTGGAGCTGGACGCCGAGGAGCCGATCATTGACGAAGCGGCGGCCGCCCCCCAGGGGGATGGGAGCTAGTCGCTACAGACCGCTGCTCGAGACCAGTTCGAACTTCAGGGGGGCGCCGCTCATCTCCACTTTCAGGACGGTGTGCGGCGCCCGCTTGAGAATCAGGAACTCGACGTCTGTCGCGCCCCCCGACAGGCGAACCCGGTAGGCATCGAAGGCGCCAGCTGGCACCATCGCCGTTTCCTCGCCCAGCACGTAGAGCACCATCTCCGTCACCGAGTTCGTTCCCGCGCTGTACATCCAGAAGTTCCACCCCGCCCCTTTGGCCCACGGCAGGGAGGGAAGCAGCGCCTGCACTGAGTTGTCGTCCACCGTACCCGTTGGCACGGTGGTGTCGACGGTGAAGTGCTTCGGCCCGGTGGAGGTGACCGCGTCGACGGTGCCGGTCACCCGTCCATTCGCGTAGGCGATGTTGATGCCGCCGGGAGTGTCGCGCACCTTGCCCGACTGGGTCACCCGCCGCGGCTCACCGGACTTGGTCATTTCCACCGTGGTGATCTGCGACATGGCCGTGCCGATGGTGGTGTTCTCATGCGTCACGAAGCCGTCGCCCTGCTTCTCAATCCCCCAGACGCTGGTGCCCATCGGCTGATTGTTGACCAGCACGGTCATGCTGTCCCGGTGCGGGATGAGCCGCTTCGCCTCCACGGGCAGGGGCCGCGCCAGTGAGGCATCGGCCGCCGGCGCCGGGTCCTGGGCATGGGCGGGCGCGGAGAGCGCGAGGGCAAGTGCGCCGAGGGCAGCGAGGGTGTGACGCATCACGACAGGCTCCTGGTGGCGTTCAGCGAGTGAGAGTGGGAAAGAGCCGAAGGCTCGTCTCGGACAAAATAGCGCGCTGTACCTCGGGCGGCAGCGGCAGCGCACGGAAGGCGTCGAGGTTCTTGCGCAGGTCGTGGACGCCGGGACTCGGCCAGTCGGTGCCCCAGATCGTCTTGTGGGAAATATCTGTCAGCCGGGGAAAGTACTCGAGGAGCCGCGCCGGCGGGATGCCGGACAGCTCCAGGAAGACGTTCGGATGACGGCGGAGCACGAAGAACGCCTCCTCCATCCAGAGCGGCCGCCCGCCGTGCGCCATGACGATCGTCAGCTTGGGATAGTCGATGGCCACGTCGTCGATTTCCATCGGGTTGCCCCACTTCGAACGCGCGCCCGGAAAGATGCTGGTGCCGGTGTGGATCAGGACCGGCAGTTGCCGCTCCTCGCACCGCCGGTAGATCCGGCCCAGCGCCTCCAGTCCCTCGGTGTATGCGTTGGCGGGATACATCTGGTGGGGCGGATGGATCTTGAGGCAGCGAATGCCCATGGCAATCAGGCGATCGACGTCCCCTTCGGGATCCGTGGTGAAGCGCGCGTGCACGCCGCCGTACGGGAGGATGCGCTCGGGGTCGGCCTCGGCATACCGGGCCGAAAACTCGTTGGTCGAGTCGTCAAACCCCATCAGGTCGGGACTCGGGTAGTTGATCAGCGCCACCCGCCACACGCCGGAGGCGTCCATGACCTCGAGCAGCGCCTGGGGATCGTCCATGAGCGCAATCAACCGGTCCCAATGCGCTTCCTTGCCGACCCGCATGACATCCGCCACCGCCGGCTTCAGTTGCCGCCACGGCTGGATGTGGATGTGCATGTCGGAGACTGGATAGGTCATTCTGATCCTTGGCCCGTTGGATCCGTCCCCCCTCTCCATGACATGGAGAGGGGGACAGGGGGTGAGGCTACCGTCCCTTGAACTCCGCCGGCCGCTTTCCCATGAACGCGGCCACACCCTCGGCCTTGTCGTCGCTCGAGAACGCGAGGCCGAACAGCGTCGTCTCCTGACGAAGCCCCTCGTCGAGCGGCACCCGGAGCGACGCCCGCACCGCCTCCTTGATCAGCTGCAACGCCACCGGGCTCTTCTGCGCGATGCTCTCCGCCATTGCCATGGCCCGCGCCCGCAGTTCGGCCGCCGGCACGACCTCGTCCACCAGGCCGATCCGGAGCGCCTCGGCCGCGCCGATGAGATCGCCGGTGAAGAGGAGCTTGTACGCCGCGCCGGCGCCGACCAGGCGGGGGAGCCGCTGCGTGCCGCCGCCGCCAGGAATGATGCCGAGGTTGACCTCGGGCTGCCCGAGCTTGGCGGTGTCGGCGGCAATGCGGATGTCGCAGGCCATCGCGAGTTCACAGCCGCCACCGAGGGTGAACCCGTTGAGGGCCGCGATGACCGGCTTGGGGAAGCTGTCCACGGCCTCGAAGATGGTACGGCCCGACATGACGCGGAACTGGTCGATCGGGCTCCGTCCCTCGAACTCCGAGATGTCGGCACCCGCCACGAACGCCTTGTCGCCGGCGCCGGTGAGCACCACCACCCGGACGTCGGGGTCCTCGCGCAGGGCGTCGAGGAGGGCCAGCAACTGCGCGCGGGTGGCACCGTCGAGGGCGTTCCGTTTCTCTGGGCGGTTGATGATGAGGAGGGCGACGCGCCCGTGGATTTCCTTAAGGACGTGCTGGGGTTCGCTCATGATTGGGACCAGTCGTAGAAGCCGTGGCCGCTCTTCTTGCCGAGTTTCCCCTCGGCAACCAGGCGGCGAAGGATGGCCGGGGGCGCGAACCGATCGGCGCCCAGGGCCTGGTGAAGGTAATCGGCAATGCGGAGCCGCACGTCGAGCCCGACGAGGTCGGTCAGCTTCAGGGGACCCATCGGGTGGTTGTACCCCAACTCCATGGCGCGGTCGATGTCGGCGGCGCTCGCCACGCCCTCCTCCAGCATCCGCATCGCTTCGAGGCCAAGGGCAATGCCCAGGCGGCTCGAGGCGAAGCCGGGAGAGTCCCGCACCACGATCGGTTCCTTGCGCATCGCGCGCACCACCGACAGGGCGTCGTCGGTGGACGCCTCGTCCGAACCGTCGTGCACCACGATCTCCACCAGCTTCATCAGGTGCACCGGATTGAAGAAGTGCATTCCGATCAGCCGCTCGGGACGGGGGAGGTCGGCGGCGATGTCGGCGATGGAAAGCGACGAGGTGTTGGTGGCGAGGAGTGCCGAGGGCTCGGCCCAGTCACTGGCCTGGCTCATGACGTCCCGCTTGACGTCGAGATCCTCGAGCACCGCTTCGATGACGAGGTCGGCGCCCTGGCAGGTGGTACGCATGTCGGGCGCCGTCCGCAGCCGATCGAGAATGGCGTCGCGGCCGGCCGCATCGAGCTTGCCGCGCTGGACCGCACCGTCGAGCGTCCTGGCGATGCTGTCGAGCGCCCCCTGCAGCGCCTCGGGCCGGGCGTCGGTCAGGGTGGTGGGCCACCCCGCCGTGGCGGCGGCCTGGGCGATCCCGGCCCCCATGGTCCCGGCGCCGATCACGGCCACCCGGGTCGGAAAGCTGCTCATGCCGCCACCGCCAGCCGGTCGGGAAAGTTGCCGCAGAGGCCGTCCACGCCCATCCGGCCGAGGCGGGCTGCCGCCACCCGGTCGTTGACGGTCCACGCGATGAGGCGTGCCCCGGCGGCGTGCACGTCATCCACAAGTTCCTGGTCGATCATCGTCCATTCCTGCCAGAGGGTCGTGGCGCCCGCCAGGCGGAGGACGCCGGCCGGATCGACTACCCGCGCCGCGAGCAGCGCGCCGAGCGGAAGATCCGGACGTCGCTGGCGCAGGCGGGCCGTGATCCGGTGGTCAAAGCTGTGGACGGCGTAGCGGGCGGGGAAGGGGCCGGCGTCCATGGTGGCCAGGAGGGCGATGTCGTGCTCGGGCGGCAGCGCCTTGACCTCGATCCAGACATCCCGGTCGCCGATCAGCTTCAGCGCCGTCGCGAGCGAAGGCACCGGTTCCCCATTGGGAAGCACGGCCGCGGTGGCCTCGGCGAGGGTCAGCGAATCGAGGGGACTGCCCCCGGTCAGCACGGGATCGTGATGGACCACGATCCCCCCGTCTGCCGTGGAGTGGACGTCCAGCTCCACACCGTCCGCGCCGCGGACGACCGCCTCACCAAAAGCCGTGGGCGAATTTTCGTACGCGTAGCCGGAGGCGCCCCGATGGGCGATGACCAGCGGCCGCGTCAGTTGTTCTCCTCGAGCTTCCTGAACTCGATCCAGTCCGGCTCGTCGAGCAGGTCCTTCAGCAGCGTGCGGTCGGCGTCGTTCGGCAGCACCGACTCGAGGTACGCCGGGTAGTTCTCCGCGGAGAGGGACTCGCCGGTGATGGTAAAGTGCTGCCGGGCATAGAGCCCGATCTTCCGGTTGAACTTCACGTCGGGCACGATCAGGTGCTGGTCCGGGTCGGGGATCGCCGTGTTGAGCCGGTCGACCAGGCGGGTGATTTCCTGGCGGTACAGCTCGCGACTCGCCTCGTTGAGATGCGCCACGTTCGCGTCGTCCGGCGCTTCCCGCTCGTCGAATCGACCCTTCAGTCCCCACACATAGGCCCAGTGTGCGCTGCTGGAGTTGTCCGTGCCGAACAGGTCGAAGGCGGTGGGGACCCACTTGTTGAAGTAGCGCTGCACCACCTCCGGCGGCACGCGGCCAGCGCGAAGGATTCGGCGCAGACCGTTGTTGCCGGTGCCGAGGTGGAAGCTCTCCTCCTTCAGCATCGGGCCCATGGAGCGGGCCAGGGGGTGGAACGACGACGTCGACAGCATCTGGAGCTGGAACTTGCCGTCGCGGTCGATGAACTGGGTGTAGGTGAAGAAGTCGAGCCAGTTCTCCACGATTTCGTTGAAGGAGCCAAGGAGCCGCTCGCCCTCTTCCGCGCGGCGGTCGAGCAGCTTCTGCGCCTCGCGCTTGCCCTCGTCGCCGAAGTGGGTGCAGAGGAGGTACGACATCTGCCACCCGTGGCGCATCTCCTCGCTCATCACCCGCATCAGCGAGAAGAGGTCGTAGTCGCTCGGGGCCCGCTCGAGGAGCGCGCGCTGCTGCTCCACCGAGGCGAACTCGGTGTCGCCCTGGAAGACGATCAGGTTGAGCAGCGCGTCGCGGATGCGCTGGTCGGGGATGTGCATGATGGTCGGCCACTTCGTCTGGCCCTTGTAGTGGCCGAACTCGATCGTCTCGGCCTCGGGCTCGCCGAACTTCGCGTCGAATCCGACTTTCCGGAACGGCGTGCCGGCCATCTCCTTTTCGGAGATGCCGATCGAATCCTGCCAGTAGCGGAAGTAGTCGATCCAGTCGTCAAAGTTGTTCACTTTCCGCATCTCGTCCTCACCGTCCGTGGAATTCGGGAACTCGTTTGGCGTGATACGCCGCCAACCCCTCGGCGGCGTCCTCGCTGCGAAAACATTCTTGGCAATGCCGTGCCTCGATCACCAGCGATTCGGCGAGCGTCGTCGATTCCGCCTCGCGCACGGCGCGCTTGGCGAGGCGAACGGCAATCGGCGGGAGCGCCGCCAGGCGGTGCGCCCAGGCCTCGGTCTCATGCGCCAGGTGGTCGTCCGCCACCACCCGGTTGACCAGCCCCAGCTCGCGGCAACGGGTGGCCGCCAGCATGCGCGGTGTCCAGAAGAGCTCCAGCGCGGTGGCCGACCCCGCCAGCCGCTGCACGAACCAGCTGGTGCCCAGGTCGGGGTGCAGCCCAAGTCGATGGAAGACCAGTCCCATCGAGGCGCTCTCGGCGGCGATCCGAAGATCGCAGGCCAGGGCGAGTCCAGCCCCTCCTCCCGCCGCGGGCCCGTTCAGGCTGGCGAGTACCGGCTTGGGCGCGCGGTGCAGCAGCTGCACCACCTCCGAGCCGACCCGCACCAGCTCCATCGCTTCCGCCTCCCGAAGCTCCCCGGAAGGGCCGGTCAGCCCGTCGAGGTCGGCGCCCGAGCAGAACCCCCGGCCACTGCCGGTCAGGACGATGACTCGCACCGACTCGTCGGCGATCATGGCCCGCACCGCGTCGGCGAGCTCCCGGAGCATGTCCACGTCGAAGGCGTTCAGACGCTCGGGGCGGTCGAGCGTGATGGTCCCGACCCCCTGTTCGACCTTCGTGAGCAGTGCGCTCCTGAGCATCACATCCTGCATAGCGACCCTCGCCTCAGGCTTCGGTCATCTCGAACACCGTCGCAATCCCTTGTCCCACTCCGATGCACATGGTGGCCAGTCCGTAGCGGCCCCCGGTTCGCCGCAACCCGTGGATGAGCGTCGCCGCCATCCGGGCGCCGCTGGCGCCAAGGGGATGCCCAAGCGCGATGGCACCGCCGGACACGTTGACGCGCGCCGGGTCGAGCTCGAGTTCGCGCATGCAGGGGATGGCCTGGGCCGCGAATGCCTCGTTCAGTTCGATGAGGTCGAGATCCTTCACCGTCATGCTGAGCCGGGCCAGCAGCTTCTGCGTGGCGGGGACCGGCCCGAGGCCCATGCAGCTCGGGTCGACGCCGGCCACCGCGGTGCCGACAATCCGGGCCATCGGCTTCAGGCCATGCGCATCGAGGGCGGCTGCGCTGGCGATGCCCAGGGCCGCCGAGCCATCGTTGATCCCGCTGGAGTTGCCTGCCGTGGCCGTTCCGCCCTTGGCGAAGGCCGGCTTGAGGCGGGCCAACCCTGCTGCCGTCACGTCGGGGCGGGGATGTTCGTCCGCGGTGACGGGATCCATGGTGCCTGGTCCCGTGACCGCCACCAGCTCGTCGTTGAAGTGACCGGCCTCCATGGCCGCCTTGGTGCGCCGCTGGCTCTCCGCGGCAAAGGCATCCTGTTCCTCGCGGGTGATGCCGTGCAACTGCGCGACCTTTTCCGCCGTCTCCCCGAGCGAGATGGTCCACTCCGCGGGCATCAGGGGGTTGGTGAACCGCCACCCGACGGTGGAGTCCGACACCTGCGGATTCCTCCGGTCCCAGGCGCTGCCGCTCTTCAGCATGATGTACGGCGCGCGCGTCATGCTCTCGACGCCGCCGGCCACGAAGAGATCGCCTTCGCCCGCCTTGATGGCGTGGGCGGCGCTGGCGATGGCCTGCAGGCCGGAGCCGCAGAGTCGATTGATCGTCTGTCCCGGCACCTCGATCGGAAGCCCTGCCAGCAGGAGGGCCATCCGGGCCACGTTGCGGTTGTCCTCGCCGGCCTGGTTCGCGCAGCCGAGGATGACGTCGTCGATGTGGGCCCCGGGAAGCCCGCCCCGCTCCACGGCCGCGCGGATGGCGATGGCGGCGAGATCGTCGGGGCGCACTCCGGCCAGCGCCCCGCCGGCCCGGCCGATCGGGGTGCGCACCGCCGAGACGACGAACGCCTCGGTCACAGCGCAATCCAGACGGACTTGGTCTCGGTGTACCCCTCGAGGGCGGTGCGTCCGAGGTCCCGGCCGAATCCCGACTGCTTGTACCCGCCGAAGGGGGCGGCCGGATCGTACATGTTGTAGGTGTTGACCCAGACGGTGCCGGCGCGGATGGCGTGGGCCACCCGGTGCGCGCGACCGATGTCACGGCTCCAGACGCCGGCCGCCAGGCCGTACATCGACTGGTTGGCCAGCGCGACGGCCTCTTCCTCGTCGTCAAAGCCGAGCACGGCGAGCACGGGGCCGAAGATTTCCTCGCAGGCAATCGTCATCTCGGGGGTCACCCCGTCGAAGATCGTCGCTTCCACGAAATAGCCCTTGCCGTTGACCGTGGCGGCGTTGCCGCCCGCGACGACCGTGGCGCCCTCGGCCTTCCCGATGCCGATGTACTTCAGCACGCTCTCCTGCTGCTGCTTCGAGACGATGGCCCCGAGGCGGGTCTTCTTGTCGAACGGGTCGCCGGGTACAAGCTTCTTGCTTCGCTCGGCGAGCTGTTCAACCACTTGATCCTTGATCTTCCGGTCGACCAGCAGGCGGCTGCCGGCGGCGCAGACCTCGCCCTTGCCGTAGAAGATGCCGGTCTGCGCGCCGCGCACCGCGGCGGCGATGTCGGCGTCATCGAAGATGATGTTGGGGCTCTTGCCGCCGAGCTCGAGTGTCAGCCGCTTCACGGTGTCGGCCGCGTCCTTCATGATGCGCTGGCCGACGCCGGTGGAGCCGGTGAAGGAGATCTTGTCCACGCCCGGGTGACGCACCAGCGCCGAGCCGGCCGTCGAGCCGTGGCCGGGAACGACGTTGAAGGCGCCTGCGGGGAGGCCGGCTTCCGCGAAGATCTCCGCCATCAGCAGCGCGGTCAGCGGCGTTTCGGAGGCGGGCTTGAGGACCACGGTGCATCCCGCGGCCAGGGCCGGGGCAAACTTCCACCCGGCGAGGTTCAGCGGGAAGTTCCATGGGACGATGGCGCCGACAACGCCGATCGGCTCGTGCCGGATGTACATCAGGACGTTGCCGTCCACCGGGACGGTTTCACCGCCGAACTTGTCGCACCACCCGGCGTAGTAACGCAGGGTCTCGACGGTGGACGAGACGTCGATCTTCGACTCGAAGAGCGGTTTGCCGTTCTGCCGCGTCTCGAGCTCGGCCATCTCGGGCAGGCGGTTGGCGAGGATGTCCGCGGCACGGTAGAGCATTGCGCCACGCTTCCGGGCCGACAGGCCGCGCCACTCCGCCGATTCGAAGCAGGCGCGGGCGGCGGCCACCGCCCGGTCGATGTCCGCGGCGTCTCCCTCCGCCACCGAGACCAGCACGTCCTCGGTGGCGGGGTTGATCACGTCGAACCGGCGGCCGCTTGCCGCCGGGGTCCACGCGTTGCCGATAAAGAGATCGGTCTGCACTGCCTACTTGGCCTCGAAGTTGGGCATCCGCTTCTCGACGTACGCGGCCAGGCCTTCCTTGGCGTCGGCCGACGCGAAGAGCTGCTGCTGCAACTCCCGCTCGAGGGTCAGTGCGCTTTCGAACGGGAGATCCATGCCGGACTGGACGCTCCGCTTGATGGCGCCGACCGCCTTGGCGGCCTTGTTGGGCGGGCAGAACTGCTTGGCGTACATCAGCACCTGGTCCCAGTAGCCGTCCTTCTCGAAGACGTGGTTGACCAGGCCCATTTCCTCCGCCTTCTCGAAGGAGAAGGTTTCGCCGGTCACCATGAACTCAATGGACTTGGACTTGCCGATGAGCCGGCAGAGGCGCTGGGTGCCGCCGGTGCCCGGAAGCACGCCGAGGTTCACCTCGGGAAGTCCGATCTTGCCGGCATTGCGGCAGGCGATCCGGATGTCGCAGGCCATGGCGATTTCGAGCCCGCCGCCGACGGTGTGGCCGTTGAGGGCCGCGATGGTCAGCTTCGGGGTCTGCTCGAGGCGGCTCAGCGTCTCGTTGGCGTGCAGGCAGAAGAAGTACTTGAAGCGGGGGGTCACGTTGTTCAGCATCGAGATGTTGGCGCCCGCCGAGAAGAACTTCTCGCCATGGCCCCGGATGATGATGACGTGCACCTCGTCGGCCATGCGGGCGTCGAGGATGGCGGCGTCCATCTGCCGGAACATCTCGTACGTGTAGGTGTTGGCCGGCGGGTCGTTGAGCGTGATGATCGCGAGGCCGTCGCGGACCTCGTAGTTCACGAGGACCTTGTCGGTAGGCGCCGGGGCGCCGGGACGTGGGGAGGTCAGGGTAGCGGTCAAGGGGTCATCCTCCGTGCGTGGCGACCAGTCGGGCGGTCGCAGGGTGAGCAGCGATGTAGCCGTCCAGGAAGAGCGAGGCCAGCTCCTCGGCCAGCGTGGCTGGCGAGGCGGGACCCGCGGGGTGATACCAGGTGTAGATCCAGTTCATCATGCCGAAGAGTGCGTAGGCCGCAATGTGCGGGTCGGCATGGGTGCCGGGGACATCCCCGAGGAGTTCCTCGAGCAGTCCGACATATTCCTTCTTGCGCCGGCGGAGCTGCGCCCGCATCGTGCCGGTGAGCTCGGCCTCTTCATGGGCGAGGACCTTCATCTCATCCATGTGCGCCGCAAAGAAGATTACATGATGTTGTATGAACGCGCGGAGTCGCGATTCAGGGCCGGTGGCGGCCTCAAGCGCCGCGCGGGCTCCCTCGAGCACCTGTGCAAAGCACCGGTCCTGGATCTCGAAGAGCAGCGCCTCCTTGCTCTCCACATAATGGTACATCCCGGCCAGGCTGAATCCGCTGGCCCGAGCCAGGTCGCGCATGGACGTAGCGTGGTAACCCCGCTCCGCGAAAGTCTTTGCGGCTGCGGCGAGGAGGGCATCCAAACGCTGGTCATAGGGCTGCATGTACCGTCCGAACGATCGTTCGAAGGAAGTTACCCGACTGTTTGTGTCGGGTCAACGCTTAACAACGGCTGGTTTGACTCGTCTATGCCCACTGAATGCCATCCTTGACCGGGCTCGATGGGCCATCGGACGCCGCCCTCGCGGAGGCGTGGCGGGCGGGAAGCGAGCAGGCGGCCACCGACCTGGTCCGGCGGCACGCGTCCGGGCTCGCGCGCTTCCTGAGCGGGGCGGGGGCCGGCCCCAGCGAGGTGGAGGATCTGGTGCAGGAGGCCTTCTTCAAGGCCTTCCGCGGGCTCGACGGGTGGCGGCAGGAGTCGTCCTTTCGAAGCTGGCTGTTCAGCATAGCATCAAACCTCCTCAAGGACTCATACCGTCGAGGGAAGGGGCGGGTGATTCTCTCGATCGAGGACCACGACATGCCGGTGCACCGTGACCCGGGTGACGAGATGGTCGCCGAGGAGACGGCGGAACGGATCAAGGGGGGGCTGACGAACCTGCCCCGGCTCCAACGCGAGGTCTTCCTGCTGCGGGTGCAGCAGGGACTGGACTACGCGGAGATTGCCGAGTCGCTCGGCACGACGGCAGGGGCGGCACGGGTTCACTATCATCATGCGGTCAAGCGGTTGAAGGAGTTGGTGCCATGAGTTGCCAGGAGCTGTCGGACAAGATGCCGAGTGTGGCGAGGGGTGAGGTCGCCTGGACCCAGGAGGAGGCGCGGCACGTGGCCGCCTGCGCAGCCTGTCGCGCGGAATGGGAGGTTGTCTCAACGGGAGCGGCCCTCGCCGACGATGTGACGATCGACGCCGACGCCCTGGCCGAACGCGTCCTCCTGCGGCTGCGGACGGAACCGGTCGTGAAGCGGTTCCCCCGCTCGCGCTGGATTGCGGGAATCGCGGCCGTTGCGGCCGCAGTGCTGCTGGTTTCGAGAGTGGTGACCACCGCCCCGCTGCCCCCCGGCCCCGCCGCCCCGCCGACTGTTCTCGGGGCCGTGGACGTTCCCGGGCTCACCTCGCTCAGCGAAGACGGGCTCGCTGAGGTGCTCGAATCGATGGCCCCGCAGTGGACAGACACACCGACAATCGACACACCGAGTCTCGACGACCTGGATCCCCGGGAACTCGAGCAGGTCCAGCACCTTTGGGAGAGCTGATGCGACGACTTGGATGGGTGCTCACGGCGGTCGTGCTGGTGGCGGCGTCCCCGCTCCGGGCCCAGGACAGTGGCGATGACTCGCCGCAGGCCGCGCGGATTCGCCAGCAGATTGAACAGCGCTTTGCCCAGCAGATCCAGACCAATCTCGGGCTGACCGACGAGCAGGCGGTCAAGCTCCGGGCGACGTTCAATACGTACGCGCCGAAGCGCCGGGCCATGGAGCAGGAGGAACGGGCCATCAAGCGCGGCTTGCAGGGGCAACTCCGGCCGGGCATCGCCGCCAACTCCGACAGCGTCGCGAAGCTCGTGGACCGGTTGCTCGAGATCAAGGTGACGTACGCCCAGAGCTTTGTGGACGAAAACCGGGAGATGTCCAAGTATCTCACCCCGGTGCAGCGGGCCCAGTTCCAGGTCATGCGGGAGCGGCTGATGGCGCGGATCGAGGAGATCCGCCAGCAGCGGCAGCAGCAGTTTCGTCAGCAGGGCGCGGTCGGGGCCCAGCAGCCGTAGTCTGCCGTCGCGGTTCTTGCGCCCCCGGGACAGACTGCCCATCTTCCTGCCGCGGCGCCCGAGTGGCGGAATGGCAGACGCAGCGGACTCAAAATCCGTCGGGGGCAACCCCGTGCGAGTTCGACTCTCGCCTCGGGCACTTTCCTAAGCTGTTGAAATCGAAATCGTTACGTGACGGGGGCCGTTCCGAAGAGGAGCGGCCCTCGGTCGCTTTGGGGGGCGGTGGGTCTGAGTTGGGTCTGAGTTGGGTGGGGGGCGACGCGCGCGGGCCCCAAGGCTTCCCGGATTAGGCTGCTGGGCGCGCAGTCTTTCCGGATTCGGCCACGAGTGCTACTGTGTGATTATGCTGCGGAGTCTCGCAGCCTTAGCATTCTTGGGCGAGCTACCGCTCGCAGTCCAATGGTAGTTAGGCAGCAACCACCACTCTCTGAGCGACTATGCGAGCCTATGCCTTGATCATCGCGCTTCTTGGAGCGACCTCTGCTTCCGCCCAAGAGTCTCATCACGCGGTCATAACTAGCACAGGTACCGGGCAGGCGGCCTTGACCCCGACCGCTGCACAGATTCGGTTCTCGATCGACACCCGTGCACCGTCAGGCTCCGCTGCCGCCGAGGAGAACGGTGCTCGTCAAGCGCGTATGATCGACGTACTGCAGCGAATGGGCCTCCCGGACAATCGGATCCAGTTGACCTCCTACGAGGTCCGAGCGAACATGAACTATCAGTCGGCCAAGATTGTTGATTATGGGGCATCCGCCTCGGTCACCGTTGCGGTCACTTCGCTGAAGGACATTGGGCGCGTGATTGACTCAGCACTCGCCGCTGGAGCGACCGAAGTCGATCGTGTGGACTTCGTCTCGGACAGCGTTCCAATTGTTCGCGAGCACTTGCTTGCAGCCGCGGTTGCGTCTGCCCGTCGCGATGCTGAGGCGCTCGCTGCAGCGGTCGGCGGCAAACTCGGCCCGCTGCTGAATCTGTCGACCGCGCCTTGCGAAGGGTCACCAATTGATCGGGTTACGGAAGCGTTGGCGCTCCAACCCGGTGTGGTTGGAGGCCATACATCGCTCGCCGACATCATGCCTGGGAAGATTTCGACACGAGTATCGGTCTGTGCACGGTGGCAGCTCGCCACCTGAGTGTTGGTTGCTGCCTAACAAGCGCATGCAGCTGCCGAGGGCGCGCTCTATCTGCGGCAGCCGCCGCGCTTTATACTACTGGCGAGGCCGCGCGGCGGCTGCCGCGAGCGCCCTCGCAGCTGATGCGCCAATTCGTTAGGCCGAAACGCGGAGGACACAGCCATCCGACGACCCGCTAGCAAGCATCCCCTCCTATTGGTTCCCTTGCTCCTCGTTGTGTGCTTGGCGGCCGGCTGTCGTTCGTCGACATCGTGGCGCGTTGGTTTCCGGGCGTATGGCCCACTCGAGTTTGGCATGACGCTCGCCGAAGCATCAACGGTCTTGGGTGAGCAACTCACCCCAGGGGAAGAGGAATCTGCGCCGGGGTGCTCATACATTTACCCCAAGACCCTCCCACGCGGTGCGGCCTTGATGGTGATCGACGGCCGCATTGAACGCATTGATGTTGATTCGGCCGGGATTCTTGCCACAACGGGTGCGGGCGTGGGTTCGACAGAAGCTGCGATCGGTGCAATGTTCCCGGGCCGGGTGAGCGTTGAGCCGCATCCCTATGACCCGCCGCCCAACTACCATGACCTGATAGTCGAGTCCGAGCTAGCTTCCGACTCTATGTTTGGCATGGTATTCGAGACTGATGGCAAACTCGTGTATCAGTACCGCGCAGGCCGCAAACCCGCGGTCTTGGCGATGGAAGGCTGCTCCTAACCGCGTTCGGCCTAACCAGCGCATGCAGCTGGCGAGGGCGCGCTCTATCTGCGGCAGCCGCCGCGCTTTATACTACTGGCGAGGTCGCGCGGCGGCTGCCGCGAGCGCCCTCGCAGCTGATGCGCGATTCTCCAGGTGGCACGGGGAGGTTACTTGGCTGACGACGAGTTGACCCCGCAGCAACTCCGCGAGATCTACGGCACCGGCACACTGAAGCAACGCTACCACATTGCGTGCCAGAGGATCGACCTGCCCGATCTTGGACCAAGCGTGCTTGTCAACGCTGTTTCTGCTTTGGAGGGATTTTCACGCGCTGTCGCCGTCCATGCCCTCGTTCAAGCAGGAATGTCGCTGCGTGACGCATACGCATATCATCGCAACACTGGGACGGTCGATCTCATTTCGAAGCACATTTGCCCGTGGCTCCGCACGACGCCCACGAGGGCCTTCGGTGCAAGCGCCTGGAAACAGATTCCGAGCGCAGTTCTCTTTCGTAATCTGCTGATCCACGAGGCGACCTTCCTTAATGGCGGCACCTGCAAGCGGCTGATAGCCGCGTCGCGCCACTGCCTCGACAAGTTAGCAGCCCTGACCAGTGCCGCGTAACCAGGCATGCTGCAGCCGAGCGCCCTTGATTGCGAGCTTGGCGCAGAGGCGCTAGAGCGTATGAGGTGATCGGCGGGGAAGTCATCTGGGTTGGGTTGAGCCTTGTCCCCGGGTCGATGTGAAGCGAACTTGAGGTCATGTTCGAGAGCAACTCCGAAGGGGCGGCGCGGCACGCCGCCCGCGCGACCCTTTTCGTGCTGGAAGCGACGACCGGCCCGATGGGGTTGATACTCGCGCTTGTGCGACTTCTCCTCGATCTAGCAGATGAGCAGGCAGCAGCCGACCCGGCACTCCTAGCCGAGGTGGTGCGACGTCTTGAAGTGCTCGAAGTTCCGAAACTCCCAGGGCGACGCATCCCCGGGCGACAGGCCGAGATATTAGAGTATCTGCTGCGCCGCGATATCGCGGCGCTTTGGACGTACCCTGGCATAGACGAGATGATGGCTGCGCGCGGCCTGACGCCCAAGGAGGCTGCGGAAAACATTGCCGAGTTGGTGGAACTTGAACTCGTGCATGGCGATCCCAACCTGAACCATCCGAGCGGGCTCGCCCGCGCCCGATTGCACGATTCCGCGTACCTTCGCGTCGGCTCGACCCTGCTCCCGGATGTCCCTGTGGTGGCGGACTGTCTCCGGCTGATGCGCCATCTTGGCAACTCAAGCGACTACTACGAATACTCCGAGGGGATCGTTGAAACACTTGCCATTCCTGTGACTCGCTTCGACCTCGCCGCGCGGGGGCTGGTCGCGAGCGAATTGATCGAGGGTGGCGGGTCCGGCGGGGAAGATTGGGGCACCTACCTGCATCTGCGCCTCCTGCCCTTGGGGCGGCGCGTTCTCCGCGGCGATGATCCTTTCATCTCCTAACGGTGAGGCGACATGAAGCTGGACTTGGATCTTGTGCGGTCGATTCTCATGGAGGTGGAGGATACGCCGGCGAATCAGGCGGCCGGGAAGATCACGATCGCAGATGTGGATGAAGCGACTGTCCTTGAACACCTCGAATTACTGAAGGATCGGGGGTTGATCGACGCGCGACTAGTGCGTAGCGGGATGGGTGGGGACCGAATACTGGCTGCAAACGTCGAACGGTTGACTTGGGAGGGGCACGATTGGCTCGCAGCGGCTCGGAATGACACGGTGTGGCGGAAGACAATGAAGTTGATAAAGGAGAAGGGCGGCGGAGTCGCGTTCGAGCTGATCAAGCCCATCTTGGTCCAAGTGGCGATCCAGCACTTCGGTGTTGCTGGTTAGGAGCCGCTGGTCTCGGGGACTCTGGCCGCTGATGGCCCGTCTTGCTGGCGGTGCCAAGGCTGTATGGACCCGTCCACAGCCTGTTAGAACGCCCCGGGAGACGATCCCCGGGGCGTTGTCGCTAGCGCGAGGCGGTGAGAAGGGCGTCGCGCGCCTCGGCGGAGCGGCGCTTGGTGGCGACGGCGACGTGACTGTAGACGTTCGCGGTGAGGGTGATGGTCGAGTGCCCGAGCCGTTCGCTGACGCTCTTGAGGTCCTCTCCGGCGGCGAGGCCGAGGGAGGCGCTCGAATGCCTCAGGTCGTAGAGGCGGAGTCGGTCGAGCCCCGTCGCCGCGAGGGCCTCGCGGAGGGCCTTCGCCCGGGTAGCCTTGGCGGCGCGGTGGGCCGCGAGGGAGTGCCCGGCGAGAGAGAGGGGTGGGGGAGGGACCTGGCCGGTGAGGCGGAGGGCGAGGGCCCCGACGATCTGGCGGAAGCGGTCCCGCACCACGTCCGCGTTACAGGGCCCACCCGTCGCACTCGCAAAGATCAGCTTCCGATCCGTATACGCCGGGCCGAGCGCGAGGCGGAGGCGGCGCTGCCGGGCGCGATGGGTCCGGAGGGCGCGGGCGCTGGCGGCGGTCAGCACGAGCTCGGTGTGCTTCCCGGTCTTGGTCGCCTTGAAGGCCCAACCTTTCCCGTCGCCGACCGAGGCGGCGCGGCCGCTGAAGCGTTCGAGGGCGCGGCGAATCTGGAGCGTGCCGGCAGCCTCGTCCCAATCGTCCCACCGCAGGGCGTAGAGTTCCCCTGGGCGTGGCCCTTCCATCAACAGGAGGGTGAAGAGCGCCGCATCCACATCGTCCACTAGGCCGTCCGCGCTCGCCGCCGCCCGGGCCGCGTCGTTCGCCTCGGCTTCGGCGAGGAAGAGCGCGGCCTCTTCGCCGGTGAGCCAGCGGTAGGTACGCCGGACCTGCTTCGGGGGATCGGTGAGGGTGGCGACGTTGCGGAGAACCTTGCCGAGCTTGAGCGCCCGATTCAGCGCGGCGCGCACGTCCCCCCGGACCATCCGGATCGTCGTCGGACTCAACCCCCGTTCAGCCATCCCGTTCAAGACCGTCTGAACGTCGGTCGGCGACAACTTCGCCAACGGACGCGCCAGCAACCACTTCGGCAAGTAGCGCCGTCCCCGGGCGCGGATGTCGTGTTGGGAGCGGGCGCTCTTCCCGGTCATAAAGGTCGAGAGCCACTCCTCCCACCAATCGCCCAAGCGTTGCGCCGAGGGGACGGTGCGCTGGCCGTCAGCTTTGGCTCCGAGGATCCGAGCTAATCCTGTCTTGGCCTCGCGCTCGCTGGCGAACGTGCCCTTCCAGTACCGGCCATCCGCGAGATAGGCTCGCGCCGACCAGCGACCCGTCGGGTCCGTCGTCTTCACGCGGCGACCGTTCTTCACGACGACGCGCATCTTGGGCCGGACCGAGCCGGTGCCTCGGGGGCGGGGCGTTGTCTTAGACATCATTCCTCCGATCTACGGGTAGGGAATCAACGTCACAGAATGGAACGCTAACTCCCGGAATCTCTTGAGAAGGCCCCCGACTTCGCTAGGCACTCCCGGACCCACCCCGGACCCACCGTTTCGGGGCCGTTGGCGGACAACAACTTAGGAGGCCCCGTCGCCTTCGGAATCCGCCGGGGCCCGGGCCTCCTCGGGGCTGTTCTCCGGTGTGCCGGGCCGAGAGGGGCCCCGGAGGCAGGCCAGGAGGCTTCGAGCGCGCCGGCACAGTGCCCCGCGTGCGTCCCGCAGCCCCCGGACTAGAGGGCCTTCCGGTGAACGACCCATCGGGCCGCGATCCGATCCGAGGCTCCGACGGCGAGGGCGAGGGCGTCGCCCCGGTCCGGGCTCCGACCGAGCCGGGAGCGAACGGCGTCCTTGGACTCCAACTGGATCTGCCCGGCGGCGGTGAACTCGTATCGGAGCGCCGACAAGTCCGCGAGCAGTTCATCGTCGTCCGGGAGCGACACCCGTCCCGCTTCCATCGCCGCCCGCAAGCCCCAGAACAGTTCTGATCTGCGCTGCCGGAAGCGCTTCGGTTCGGCGGCCCCGGCCCCGAAGTTTACGCCTTCCACCGGCACCCCCATCTCGCGCAGTCGATCCACGACTCCCGCGCCGACACCCGCCTCGTCCACCCGCGTCCGGGACGGACCGTATTGGGCGACCAGGTGCGCGACCCGGGCCACCGTTTTCATCGCATCGGGCTCCCGCCAGAGATGGAGGCCGACCAGCTTCCCGCCGCGACACGCGGCCACGCAATTCGCATCGCCGTTCACGCTCCGGGCGACGTCCACCCCGAGCACCACCGACGCCTCCGCCGCGTCCGGGAGCTCACGGCCCACCGCCGCCTCCAACATCGACAACGGGAACAACACCCCATCGCCCGCGTCCGCGAACCGTCCGAGCACTCGGCTTTCGTACAACGGACTCCCGACGCCCCATTCCCGGGCCCGCGCCTCGCACCACGCCTCCGACACCAGCGAGGAGTCAGTCGACGGAATCGCAAACACCGTCCACCCGAGCTCCGGCCCCCGCGTCACCACGCGCCAGAAGGGGCCTTGGACCCCGCCGGGCGTCGAGCACACGAGGAGACGCGTATCCCCGTGACCGGTCAGCGTTCCCTGCAGGGCATCAAACACGTCCTGCGGCACGCCTTTGGTCTCGTCGAGGATGAGCAGCACGTGGTCGCCGTGAACGCCCTCAATTCGTTCCGGCTCGGTGGCCGGGATGCCGCTCGCGCCCCACTCGGGGCCGTGGCCACTCACGACGACGCGCCCGGCCAACACCTCCAGCGGCATCGGCACGACCGACCGCCGGACCCAGCGCCGAATTTCCGCGAACACAACACCGCGAACCTGCCGCTCGAATTGCGGCGCACAAATCACCACGCGACTCATTGGGCGCGTCAGGAGCCACCAGACGGTCGCTTGCGCGATGGTGGCCGTCTTTCCGACGCCATGTCCGGAGATCACGGCCGTCGCGGGGTTCGCAGCGACGGAGCCGAGAATCGCGGTTTGGTAGGCGGTGCCGTCGCTGCGCCGGGTGGCGGAGGGATGGCGCGGCCAACACCGCGCCGCCATCCCCGCCGGATCATCCCGATAGGTCGCAAATGGGGCGAAGTCATCCCCGCCGCGTCCGGCGAGGGCGGCCCGCGCGGAGCGGGTCCGGCGCTCTACGGCGTCGAGGCGCGCATCACGGCGCATCGCCCTAGGCCACCGCCCGCGCCGTGCGGGCCTGCTTGAGTTCCGCTTCGAGCTCCCCGATCCGGCGTTCCGCGACCTTGATGCGTTCCTGATCGAGGCGGAGGTTTTCGATCCTCGCCCACTCCGCGACCGTCTTCGCAATCGCCGAGGCGCGGGACGGGGTCATGTCGCCGCGCATGGTGAGGTCGGTCGCCCGCGCTAGCAGCCGTTGGGCATCCGCGGTGTCGTGCAACCTGAGGTCGCCAAGGTCCGCCGCCCGGAGGCGGGCGAGCTCCTGGGCGGCGACGGTCGTGGCCTTTGCGTGTCCGCCCGCGGAGGCGTGGTCCTTGATGTTGGGATTCATCGCAGCGCCTTGAACGCGGCGAGGCCGTGGGTATCGATGTAGTCGGCCTTCTCGGCATCGCTCATGTCGCGGCGGCGAAGGGTCGTCAAGCCCTTCTCCTTCAACATCCCCTGGTCGGCGGCGTCCTCGATGGCGGCGATGGTGCGCTCGACGGCCAGCGCACTCTCGGCGATCAGTTCGGCCCGGGCGGCGAGGCGCGCTTGGGCCGCGGTGTCGACCTGGACAGCGCGCAGAATCCGTTGAAGCCGGGCGTGCTGCTCGGGAGCGAGGCCGGTGATGGCCGGGTCCTCGTTGGCGAGGGCGGCGAGCTTGACCGGGCTCGTGCCGTTCATCGCCTCGCCGACCCATGCGGTCCGCTCCGCCGGACTGAGGGTGGCGAAGCGCTGAGCGACGGCGAGTTGGCGGGCGAGTTCGGGGTCGCTGAGCTTCGGGGCGCTGACGGTTGCTTCGAGGGCAGCCGCGTCGCGCTGGACGACGGTGGCGGCGGCGTCGAGGGCCGCCCGGTGCCGATGAAGAACGGCGAGGTCCGGGAGACTGAGACGCGTGAACTCGGCGGCCTTGCCGGCTTCGGAAAGATGCTCGTTGGCGGCGACTTGTTCCGCGCTGATGGCGGCGCGCGTGGCGATCTCGCGTGCTTCAAAGCCCGGGAGGGCGGCGTCGTTGTTGGTCTGGCGAATGTCGGCCGCGACGCGGGCGGGCGGGGGCTCGGCGGGGGTGAACGCCCACGCAGCATCCTTCATCGTCGGCGCGCTCACCGGATGGCTCCCGTCGGATGCAGCGACGTGATGGGGGTCTCGGCGCGGGCCGTGCCGGTGCGGTCGAGCGGATTGTCGGTGGTGATCCGGTCGTTGGCCGCGCGGAGGGCGGCGGCCTGTTCGTCGTAGGACGCCGTGCCGGGCGTCATGGTCTTTGAGCCGTTCTTCACTGGGTACGCTCCTGGTGGTCGGTGGGATGGTGCGCGAGAAACCGGGCAAGCCACGGGCTCACCACGACACCGTCCCCCGCCACAGGCAGGGTCCGGTAATTGTGCGGAATGAGGTAGAGCACCTTGCCCCGGGCCCCGAGCGCCCGAGCCATCCGGCGAAACTCGCTCGGACGCCGCCGCTCTAGGGCCGGGTCGAAGATGTAGACAATCGCGTTGTTGTTCACTCGTTCTTCCTCCTCGTCGAATATCTTGAGCCCACTGAGGCGATGGCTCTAGGCAAAGTCGCGCGCGGCGTGCGTCGCGCAGGAGAGATCGAGAGAGCAGGGCTACGCATCGAAGGGGCTACTTCCATCACCCAACGGGCTACCGCTTTTCATACAGTAGCCCCTGCCGATCCGAGGCCGCCGCACCACCTTACCACCCCAAGGGGCTACTGGGGCTACCGTTCTTGACTGAAGACTCGCGCGTAAGGCCGCTGTCATGTTTGCACCTCGAAGTACTGTGCACACTGCATCCGTATAGGTCTCTCTCCAGGTCGGGAGAAGTAGCCCCAGTCGCCCGTTGGGGGCCTAACCCTCGCCCGCTCCTGAGGATTGCTTGGGGCTACGCCGTCGAATCGGTAGCCCCTTCGCCCTCGGAAGTAGCCCCTTCACCCGCGAAGACGTCCGCCCGCATCACCAGCACGGCCACCCGAGCGCCCGCGATCCCCCGTCGGACTTCGAGGTAGGTCTTCCCACCCCGGGTCTCGGTGGCTTCGAGATACCCGGCCTCGTGGAGCCGTTTCTTGAGCGCCGTCAGCCCCACCGTCAATCCTTCTGGTCCCTCGCGCGCGAGACGCTGGGCGGCGGCATAACACGCCTCCGCGACCAGGAGCAGGTGCCCGCGGGCGGGATCGAGCCAGCCGAGGCGCGGGCCTTGCGGCACATAGACCGGAGCGACCGGGCTACCGAGCGCGTCGAGATACTGCCCATCCTCCCATCGCGTCCCGGCCTCGGTCGTCCGCAGACGCCATCCCCACCGCTCCGGATCGTCCGCCGGGGCCTCGCCGGTGAAGGTGGCGAAGTGTCCGGCACCGCTGGCCACTACCACGCCCACAAGCTCCACGAAGCGCCGGGCCGGATCAGCGCCCGATTGGTAGATGACTTGCCGCTCCCCGACGTCCTGAAGGACGGTCCACCACGCCTCCCAACTCGCATCAGCTTCCGCCGCGGTCCAGAGGCCCGCGCTCACCGCGTAGTCCGCGAAGGAGCGCAGGCCCATGGCAAGCTGGGCGACGAGGTCTGGCGTCCGGCGGTGTTGCCCGGCCGCCCGGGCCCGCAGAGCCGCCACTTGGGCGGGGAGGGCAGCCCGCATCGCGTCATAGCGCCCGGCGAGCCAACAGATGTAGCCAGCCATCGCCTCGGCATATCGACCGGCGGCGGCATCGGCTTGGGCGCTGGAGAGCACCCTCCAGTCCATCGCCTCGGGCCCGAGTTCAACAATCGCGATTCGCGCCCGCACACTCTGGCCGGCCGGGAGGTCCTCGCCGGTCATGAGGAACATGCCGCGGGGTGCCTTCTCCGGGCGCAGCGTCCCATCCGCCCGCATGCGGCCTCGTCCGGCCCGGTTGCCTTGATTGCGGAACAGCCGATCCGCAGCGGCCTCCAGCTTGTCGCGATTCTGGCGACCCGCGCCGGGGGCCCAATCGTCCACCACACACAGCGCATCCTTCGCGGCAAAGCCGAGCCCTTCGGTGAAGTTGGCCGTACCGGACCAGTTGCCCGGGAGGTGACGCGCGGCGAATCCGGGGCCGAAGTGTTGCTGCGCGAGGGCCGCCAATTCGGACTTCCCCGCGCCCGTCGGTCCGACGATGGCCGCCGAGGCATCCATCCCGCCGAGCACAACCCGGTAGATCGTGGCGAAGACCGGCAGCGTAACCCCCAGCGGCGCAACCCCGAGCATCCCGAGGCTGGCGCGGAGCGCGGGGCGCGGATCGGCGGGCGGCTCGGGCAACTCCAGCGGAGCGAGGGGCGCCGGGAGCCGTACCTCCACCCCCGGCACCGAGCCCTTCGCGCCAAGCGCACCCGCGGCGTGGAGATAGACAGGGCCGATGTCGGCGCCAAGGTCGTCCCGCCAGCCCGTGTGCGTGTAGCGGCGTTCTTCCGGCACCGGGAGGGAGACGGTCTGGATCGCGGCGCGAAGGTGGTCCCGGGCATAGGGGGCCGGATGTTGGATGCACTCAGCCCCACCGATCCGCGCCACCCATGCCATGCTCGCGAAGTCTCCGGCCGCCACTTCCCCCGTCCGGACCCGCCCACGCCGCTGGACTTCGAGGGCGAAGAGGACTTGGGCTTCGGTGCCGTCGTCGTCGATGCGCTCGGCCGTGATGCGAGCGGCAAAGTTGCTGAGCGGAATCTCTTGGACCGCGCCATGCTCCGTCGTCCGGCGCAGGACCATCCCGCCGTCGGTGGCGGCGTAGGTGCCCTGGGCGGCGGGCGCGGCCCGATTCCGCATGCTGCCGCCGAGCCACTGCACTATTCGGCGCACGACACGTTTGTCGAGCAACTCGCCAAGGTGCGCGAGGCCGGTGTATGCCTTGCCCTCCGCGAGACACGCGCGGGTCGTGGCCACTGCCGCCACCCGATCTTCCACCTCCTCATCCCCCGCAACCTCGGCCACCGCGCGGATGAACTCCGATGCTGGCTCATCATCCCAGTCGAGCCACCCGAGCAGCACGCCCGCGAGCGCGAGCGCGAGGTCGTGGCGCGCGCCGGATTGCGGCCATGCCTGCGCCACAAGGGCGGCGGCGGCCAGCTGGCCCACATCACGGAGGAGCTCCGAGGCCTCCACCGCGGCGGGCTCGCCGCTTTCATCCCACCGGACTACTTCCCCAGACGGATGGACGCTTGGGGGCACCATCGTTTGGCCACCGGTGCTGCGAAGTTCGAGCAACGTCACGCGCTTGCCGTCCGCCGTGCGTGCGGTGGGGTGCTGGTAACGGATGGTCTTCGGAATGGAGGCCAGATAGAAGCAGTGAGAGCGCGGCTTGCCGTCGCGCCCGAACACCGCCGCGGTGTCTGGAAGAAAGGTGGGGGCGAGCGCCGCGGCTTCCGGCGTGTCGAGGTCGACGTCCACCAGTCCGCCGCTCGGCGCACCGGTCAGCACCCCGATGTTGGCGCCATTCGAAAACTGTTTCGGCAGTTCCTCGACGGTATGACGGGCGTTCTGCCACGCCCGGGCGCGTGGCTTCTTGCCTCCTAGCTCCAACGGAATCGGCGCCCAGCCTCGTGATGCGTAGTCGAGTGCGGCATCGAGGCTAGTCATCGCGCCGCCCTTTGCCTAGCGCAAGCACTGAGGTCAAACGTATTTTCCGGACGCCTGCCGATTGCCGCTTCTTGAGTCGCCCGCCGTTCGCACCGGCGGGCGATTCCTTTGGTTGCCTGTCGCATTGCCGTCCGCTCCGTGAGAGCCTTCTCGATCAGTTCAGGCGGGGACACCCCGGCCACGATGGTCACCGGGGTGCGCTACGAGGAGCGTCGGGGGCTCCTCCGGGGGCCCTTCCGTCCCGGTGTGGGGCCAGGTTTTCGGCGCCAACCACCACCTGGGTAGCGAGAGCCACCGGCGGCGACCCAGGCGCTAAGTTGTTCGCGGGTGAGAAAGAAGGATTGGCCCACCCGGACATGGGGGAGGACGTTTGCGCGGCAGTATTTCCAGATTTTCGCGGCTGACCACGGCGGACTGGTCGGGAAGATGTCTTGCAGGTAGGCGGCGGCCTCGGCTCCGCGCATTGCGGGGCTCCGGCCATCGGGCGGTGTCGGCATTACGCCATCCTCCGGAAAAAAGCGCGGGCCCCGGAGCCATGAGTCGCTGCAGCCTCTCACTGAGGCGGCGGGATTCATTAGCGCCGGGGCCACGGGCACCGACTGGAGGATCGTCCCGGACTCGGGGGCTGCGCGGGCAGCGAGTCAGGGGGACCTCCGCGCCTTCGCTCTTCACTAGCGGAGAAAAGGCGGGCCGCTTCAGCTAATCGCCGAGCGACATCTCGATAGTAATGAAGACTTCGAAAAAGAAAAGGCCGGAGTTTCTTCGGACGTTACTTTGGTACACCTACGCAGTCAGTTGATCCCATGCGCCCTCACAATCGCTCAACTCCGACAGCACTCGGCGACGGCGCACGTAGTGCATCCGGCTCGTGCCCGCCCGCTCGACCAGCGGTTCGAGGCGCTCCGACGGCACGATCCACGCCCGCGGCATCGTGGTGACCTCCTCAAAGCGACCCTCGTAGCCGAGGAACACGAAGAAGTGGGTCGGCGCGACGAGCGGGCGGCTGCCCAGGATCCAGTCCAGCTTCTTGGCGTTGGCCTTCACCTCCACCGTGAGCCCCGGAGCGCCGTGGCGGTGGAGGACGATGTCGACCGACTTCTTGTTGCCCAACGTCAGGAGCGGATCGAGCCCGAGCCGGGCCAGCGTGGCCATGACGTGGAATTCGCTCGCGAGGTTCGTGTTGTAGCCGCGTTGCTCAGCCATCGAGGAGGCCCCGGTCGGTGGAGATCGGTAGTGTCGCCCGGCGAAGGAGCGGCGGCAAGGGTCGGTGGGCCCGGCGGTGGGCCCGGGATTCGGAAAACGGGTGGCGAGAACACTTGCGAACGGCCGTAAACCGAGATCAATTGGGAGAGCCGTAAGCTCGTGCCGGGGCACCGAGTTACGCGAACGGTCGCAAACTCAAGCGAACAAATCACTTCGCTCTCAAAATCCGCCGGGGGCGACCCCGTGCGAGTTCGACTCTCGCCTCGGGCATGACAGGACGACGATGGACAGAAACGACGAAGGGCCGCCCAGGAGGGCGGCCCTTCGTCATGCCGTCGCCTCAGGTCATGGCGACTCGAAGGCGAAAATCCGCTTCCAGTCGTTCTTCATGCTGATGACGGTCCAGCCCTTGGCCCTCGCCTCCGCCATGAGTGAGTCGCTGAAGGTCCCGATGTGCGACTGTGCGCCGTAGGCGTATTCCCGGGTCGCATCATCGTGGTGCACCAGCATCCGGAGCCGCTCACCGCCCTCCGGCACCCATTCCAGCATCTGCCGGTCACCGTCGGAGTTGCCGAAGGCCGCTGCCGGCCGCCGGCCGATCATCGCGTTGATGCCTACCGGCTTGCCACCCTTGTCGTCAATGAACTCCAGTTTGGCTTCCCGCATCAGCACCGGACCGTCCTTCGTCATCTGATAGGTGGTCTTGATCCGGCTGCCGACGACCTGCTCAGGGGGAATCCCGTACACCTGCTCGGTCCAGGGGCGCATGAACTCCACGCCGCCCCCCGAGACGATATAGGTCTTGAACCCGTTGGCGCGGAGGTAGGCCAAGAGTTCCACCATCGGCTGGTAAACCAACTCGGTGTAGGGACGATTGAACCTGGGGTGGCGCGCGGTCGCCATCCACTGGCGGACGATCTGCTCGAACTCAGTGGTGGTGATCCCGGCGTGGGTGGCCATGACGATCTCGAGGATGGCGTGGTCCCCCCCCGCCAGCGCGGCCGAGAGGTCGCCCTTGAGGAGCGACGCGAAGGGCTCCTGCGTCTTCCACTCCGGGTGCTGCGGCGCCAGCACCTTGACCCGGTCGAGCGCGAAGGCGAGCTGGGTGTATATCGGCTGCTCCACCCAGAGCGTGCCGTCGTTGTCGAAGGTGGCGATCCGCTCGGAGGCCGGAATGAAGCCCGGCCGCCCGGCGGTGGTGGCCTCCGTGACGGACGCGACGATGGCTCGCTTGGTGGCGCCGTCGTTCCAGGAGGGGAGCGGGTCCTGGGCGGTGGCTGTGGTAGCGTTGGCCAATGCTGCGGCGAGGAAACCGAAGGCCACAATCCCGCGGCGAAGGCGTAGCATCACGATCTCCAAAGAGGCGCTGGGGGAGGTGTATGAAGGTCTGGCAGCCGGATTCTAGGCCGCTGCTGACGACGAGGCAAGCCGCGTGGGACCGGTTTCCTCTTCTCGGAAGGGAGGGTGTTCGTGCACCGAAGATGGCGCCGAGTCAGCCCCGGCGCGTCGAGGCGCCATCGGCGTTGCCGAAGTGGAGGCGGGCCGTCCCGCGTTCACCCCAGCGCTTCGACCTGCTCCCGCAGGACCGTGAGCGCCAGGTCGATCGTCCTCCGATGAGTCCGGTGGGTGACAGCCGCCATCCTGAGGGTGTACCGGCCGTCGAGCATCGTCGATGACAAGAAGATCCGCCCGTCGCGCTGCGCGCCTTCGATGATGGCCTTGTTCAGGGCGTTCGTTGCTTCAAGCTCCAGGCCGGGCGGTGCCCAGCGGTAGGTCACGACCGAGAGGTCTGGCTCGGGGCCGACTTCAAAACCCAGCCGTGCCACTTCCATCCTGAAATAGCGTGCGAGGAGCAGCTTCTCGTCGAGCGCGGCCCGGAATGGCTTCGTCCCGAGCAGCACCAGCGGCAGCCACATGCGGAGCGCCCGGAAGTGCCTGGAAAGTTCGGGTGAGAGGTCGGCGGATGACACCTCACCGGTGTCGCGCAGGGCGTCCTGCATGTAGTGGCCGGTATAGGTGTTGGTGGCGGCGAGCGTCGCGGCGTCCCGCGCGATCACCATCCCGCATCCATAAGGCAGGAAGAGAGTCTTGTGCGGGTCGAGGACGACCGAATCGGCCCGCTCGATGCCGCGCATCGCTGCCTTCCCGTGGTCGGTCAACAGGAAGTATCCGCCATAGGCCGCGTCCACGTGGTACCAGCAGCGTTCCCGCTTCGCGACATCGGCCAGCGCGTCGAGCGGGTCGATGGCTCCCGTGTCGGTGGTGCCTGCGGCTGCCACGACGAGCCACGGATTCAACCCCGCCGCGCGGTCGGCGGCGATGGCCTCGGCGAGCGCGTCGGGCCGCATGCGCCACCGGTCGTCCATCGGCACACGGCGGAGGGGTGCCTCCGCCATGCCGGCAATACGGAGCGCCTTCGCGATGCAGTGATGCGCCTGGTCCGTGAGGTAGACCACCGCCGTCGCGTAGTCGGCGCCTCGCAGGCCGTGGGCATCCCGCGCGGCCGTGATGGCGCTCAAGTTGGCGATGCTGCCGCCGGAGACAATCGCACCGCCGGCGGTGGTCGGGAACCCGACCAGATCGGCGGTCCACCGCACGAGCATGTTTTCCATTCGCGCGGGGCCGGGCCCGGTAAAGAAGAAGCCGGCGTACTTGTTGGTGACCGCGGCGTAGAGGTCGCCCAGGGCGGCGTGATAGAGTCCGCCCCCCGGGATGTAGGCGAGGTGGCCGCCGGAGGCGGTGGCGGCGCCGGGGCGGACCACGTCGTGCTCCAGGTGCCCGATGACATCAGCGAGCCGAAGGCCCCGTTCACGGATCGGCGCGTCGAGCAGGCCGATGGCCTTGTCGTCGGTTTCCTGGAACGCGTTGCTACTGGGGAGTGCGCGGAGGAATCGTTCGGCCGAGGCGTTGACGGCGCGGAGCAGGTCCCGTCGACGGCTGGTGCCCGGCTCGAGCGGGCGAGCCTGTCGCTCGAGAAGGCGGAGCGCAGCGAGAAGCGCGTCTCGGTCCATCAGAGGGGCCGGTTCATGGTGATGCTGCCCGGAATCAGGATGAGTCCACCGTTGCCGGAACGCGCCAAGAAAGGGCTTGCCGAGGCAGACCAGATAAGGGAGTGCTGGCGGAGTATGCTGAGGGACGTGTCGAACGACAAGGAGGTCCCAGTGCGCTACATGCGTCGGCTGCCCGCAACCAACCCCGTCACGAAGGGAATCAGCCAGATCACCCAGACGACCACGCTCGTCCGGTGGAAGGTCCGGAGGCGTGCCTCGTTCCCCCGCACCAGGACCGTCGTGGCCCACACCGCGTGCAGCAGCATGAGGAGCAGCGCGAGCCCGCCGGTCGCCGTGTGAAATCCCCAGCGAAATCCCCCCGCCATCTGTCGCATCAGTTCGGTGCCGGCGGTGTCGGAGGAGAAGCCGAGCCAGAAGAGCAGGGCATGCCACGGCTTCAGCCGATGGGAGAGCACAGCCGACCAGACGCCAACGGTGTAGAAGGCGAAAGCGGCGAACATGAGAGAGACGGCGGCCCTGATGATGGGAGGCATCGCACGCCTAAGGTACGGAATTCGGAGGATCGTTGCCTGAAGACTCCCTCAGAATCACTTGCAACTCCCTTGTGAACAATGGTGCAATCTTCGATATGGGAATAACGAGATATCCAGATAGCTCCATCGTACACCGGAGGGCCACGTGACCGCTGCAACGAAACCGATTTCCGACGAAGTCCTGCAGACGGCTGCCCGCGTCATCAAGTGCCTGGGCCACCCGCTGCGCCTTCGGCTCCTCGAGATCATGGAGCGCGGGGGAGAGCAGAACGTGAGCGAACTGCAGTCGTACAGCGGGGCCACGCAGGCCGCCGTCTCCGAGCAGCTCGGCATTCTCCGGGGGCACGGCGTCGTCGAGTCCCGGCGGGACGGCACCTACATGCTGTATCGCATCATCGAACCGAAGGTCTTCCGCATCCTCGCCTGTGTCCGTGAGTGTGAAATCACCGACGGGAGGATCACATGACCCGCATTGTCATCCTCGGCGCCGGCACCGCCGGTACCACCATCGCCAACCGACTGTCCCGGCACTACCGCCGGGAAATTGCGGCGGGGCAGACCATCATCACCCTGGTGGACCAGGACAACGACCACATCTATCAACCCGGGCTCCTCTTTCTGCCGTTCGGGATGTACACCCCAGAGCAGGTCCGGAAGCCCCGCAACCGTCAGATTCGCGACGGCATTCGGTACGTCCAGCGCCCGATCGACCGGGTCGACGCAGACAAGGACGTCGTCTTCCTCGCTGACGGGACGCCGATCGCCTACGACGTCCTCATCGTCGCCACCGGTACTCGCGTGCTCCCGGAAGAGACCGAAGGGATGACCGGTGCAGGCTGGCGCAAGAACGTATTCGACTTCTACACGCTCGAAGGCGCCACGGCGCTCCGGGACGCGCTTGCCACCTGGAAGGGCGGCCGCCTGGTCGTCAATGTCGTGGACATGCCGATCAAATGCCCGGTGGCCCCGTTGGAATTCGTGTTCCTGGCCGACTGGTTCTTCACCAAGCGGGGCATGCGCGACAAGGTGGAGATCACCTACGTCACCCCGCTCGACGGTCCGTTCACCAAACCAGTCTGCAATCGCGAACTCGCCCACCTCTTCAAGGGCAAGGAGATCCGCCTCCAGCCCGAGTTCAACACCGGGGAGGTGGATGGCGCGAATGGTCGATTGATCGCCTACGACGAGCGCGCAATCCCCTTCGATCTGCTGGTCGCGATCCCCCTGCATGGCGGCGCCGAGTATGTGAGCCGGTCTCCCGGGCTGGGCGACGACCTCGGGTTCGTCCTGACCAACCCGCAGACCCTGCAGGCGGAGCGGAAGCCGAACATCTTCGCCCTGGGCGACGCCACCAACGTGCCGGCGTCGAAGGCGGGCTCAGTGGCACACTTCCAGGCCGAGATCCTCGAGGAGAACATCGCGCGCTTTCTCAAGGGGCAGCCGCTGGAGCCCGACTTCGACGGCCACAGCAATTGCTTCATCGAGACCGGATTCAACCAGGCGCTGCTGATCGACTTCAACTACGAGACCGAGCCCCTTCCCGGCACCTTCCCGATCCCCGGCATCGGCCCGCTCCGCCTGCTGAAGGAGTCACGCCTTAACCACCTCGGGAAGCTGGCGTTCCGGTGGGTCTACTGGAACATGCTGCTCCCAGGCCACGACATCCCGCTCGTGGCACCCCAAATGACCATGCGCGGCAAGCAGCTGCCGACGCCTGCCGCCGAACCAGTCGCCGTCTGAGACGCGAGGAGACCAAGACCATGCCCACCCTGACCATGCTGGATACCGTACTGGATGTGGATGCCGAGGGGTTTCTGCAGAAGCCGGAACAGTGGAACGAGACGATCGCCGCCGAGATCGCACGCGAGAACGGCGTGCCGGCACTGACGGAGCGGCATTGGGCGGTCGTGCGGTACATGCGCACCCGGTATCTCGAGACCGGCGCGGCGCCGTCGATCCGCTCGCTGGGGAAGGAGTCCGGGGTCGATATCAAGGAACTGTACAAGCTCTTCCCAAAGGGTCCTGCCAAGCTGGCCGCCAAGATCGGCGGCATTCCGAAGCCCAAGGGCTGCATCTGACGTGGCCTGCGCCACAGGAGCACTGCATATGTCCGCAACAGCTGTCTATCCAGAGACGTCCTCCGCCCCCGAGGCGGTCGAGGCTGCGCCGCGCCGCATCGAAAAGGTGTCCATCATCGTGTCCAAGGGGTCGCTGGAAGGGATCTATCCCGCGCTGATCATGGCCAACGGCGCTCGCATGGAAGGGATCGAAGCGAACCTCTTCTTCACCTTCTTCGGCATGGACGCCGTGGTGAAGGCCAAGCAGGGCAAGATCAAGGTGGCAACCGTCGGCAATCCGGCCCTCGGGATTCCCACACTCCTGGGGATGATTCCCGGCATGTCGAGCTTCGTGACCGGCCAGATGCAGAAGAAGATGGAGACGCTTGACATTCCGCCGATCGGGGAGTTTATCCAAATGATCGCCGACTCCGGCGGTAAGCTCTATGCCTGCAAGGCATCGGTCGACATGTTCGACTTGGACAAGTCGGACTTCGTCGAGGTGGTGGACAGCATCATCACCGTCGGTGACTTCTATGACATGGCTGCAGGCGGCGAGATCATCTTCACCTGAGTTGCCTCGGCCACATGCACGAGCCCCCGTCCGGCAAGTCCCGGGCGGGGGCTCTTCTTGGTCGTGCACGGTCCCATCAGGCTGACCTACCTGCAACGCGCCTGAGCCGGGGAAGCGGTCACATGACCTGGGCTGGCAGGTTGGAAAAGGTTCATTCGGCCTTCATGCACGATTCACGATCCGTGTTGTAGGGTTGTCGCGTCCATTCCAGGGTTTGCCCAAACATCGGAGGTAGTATGTGGTCGAGGCGCTATCTTCTGGCGTCAGGTCTGGTAGGTATTCTCCTGGGCTGTGCTGGCGATCCGCTTGATGAGAGCAACACCGGCATTCAGTCCCTGGTGGGTCCCCTCTGCCATCAGGGTTGTATTGAGATCGACCCTAATCCGAACGCGCCCGGGGTGTTCCTAGGGAGCGCTGTGACGGGGGAGACCTGTGTGGCGGGTGGGCAGTCAGATCATGACGGGGATGGGTTGTCAACATTCTGCGAAAACAACTTGGCGATCGCCTTTGCTCCAGAGCTCTACTACGACCAGTGGGACGAGGTAGGGCGAGAACCGTACTGGGTGGCCGCGCCTGTGTCGCCTAATGATACGGACAATATCAAGATCGCCTACCTCATTGGATACTATCGAGATGCTGGGAGCAGCACCTATACTTGTGGCCTGCCAGGCGCTCCTTCGAGCTGCTTTGGGCACAATGGCGATTCCGAAGCGATCATTCTTGAGGTGTACTACGACTACGACACTGAGCATTGGGTGCTGGGGAAGGCCAAGTATTCCCAGCATACCAGCTATGGTATCTACTCTAAGGGGTCGAATGCTTATCCTACTCAGTTGATGTATCCAAGTCATCAAGGCGCCTATCCACGTGCCTACGTCGCGGAAGGCAAGCACGCCAACTACAATAGCGAGAGCGCCTGTAATGCTGGGGGTACCCTTGGGACCGACACTTGTGAAAGCGTCGATACCCCCGCGAGGGTGTTCGTGAGCGGTGTGTATAATCTCGGGAGCAATTCAGTTCGATTGATAAACTGCACTACGAGTCGTGACCCCTCATATATCTATTACGGCAGCGGACGCCAAGAGTGCTTCTGGACAGACACGATATTCCGAGGCTGGATACCGACGAGTATCGGTGGCGCGGCGTCAGACCCCTACAAGACGCGATTGAATGCCGAGGGTTTCTAGCCATGAAACTGTCTCTCATCGTCGTCACCTCGGTGATCCTGGCGACCATGCCAGCGGCCGTCGCTGCACAGGAGAAAGCGCAGATCTACACGTCGAGTCATTGGGTGACCTGGGAGCCGCCCTCGTTTGAGAGTACCGCAGCTCTCGTGAGCGCTGCGGCGGACGATTACCGGTGGACCGGCGCGATCGTCGGCGGTGTGTTGTTGGGGGCGGCCGGCGGCGTTTTACTAGGTGGTATGTGCTCGGAAAACGGTGACGACAATTGTGGTGTCACCGCTGCATTTGGGGTCTTGCTGGGAGCGGCGGTGGGAGTTCCTCTGGGCGGACTGATCGGCTCACTCTTTCCGAAAGGCGACTAGTACTGCAGGCCCGTTTCGCGGCCGATGCGGCCAATCGGCTGAGCAGTCGAGCCCCCATCCGGCAACACGCCGGGCGGGGGCTCTTCCATCTGAATGGCACACCACGCAGGCTACCCCCGCAGCAGTGTGGTAAGGTAGATCCCATACCCCGCCAGCAGGATCCCCCCCTCCAGCCGCGAGATGCTCTTCCCCTTCCGCATCATCGGGAAGAGCACCAGGGCGAAGGCCAGCATCCACCACATGTCCGTCTTGACGATGCCCTCCGCGATCGGGATCGGGAGGACCAGCGCTGTGACGCCCAGGATACCGAGGATGTTGAAGATGTTGGATCCGATAATGTTGGCCAGCGCGATGTCGGTCCGCCCGCGGGCGGCGGCCACGAGGCTCGCCGCGAGTTCGGGCGCGCTGGTGCCCACAGCGACGATCGTGAGCCCGATGACCCGCTCCGACATCCCGGCATAGCGCGCCAGCGACACCGACCCGTCCACCAGGAACTTGCCGCCGAGCACAAGGAGTCCGGAGCCGACGAGCACGGCCAGGATGCTCATGCCGAGTTCGCGGGTGCGGGGATGCAGCGATCGCCCCGCCGTCTCGCTCGCGTAGTCGGTCTGTTCCTCGGGGCTCACCTCGTGCCGGGCGATGTAGACCGAGTAGGCCACGAACACGACCAGGGAAGCGACGAAGAACCCCCCCTCCATACGGTCGAGGCCGTAGTCGCGCATCAGCAGGAACCCGATCCAGCTCGCCAGGAACATCACCGGCCACTCGAGGCGCACCGCCGCGCCGTGGACCACCAGCGGCGCGACCAGGGCCGCCGCCCCCAGGACCATCCCGATGTTGAAGATGTTCGATCCCACCACGTTGCCGACCGCAATGTCCGGCGTGCCGCGCACGGCGGCCAGAACGCTGACGACAAGCTCGGGGAGAGAGGTGCCGGCGGCGACGATGGTCAGCCCGATGACGGCCGGGGTCAGCCCCGCAATCCGGGCGATGGTGGTGGCGCCACGGACGAGTGCCTCGCCGCCACCGGCGAGGAGGCCGAGGCCGAGAACCACAAGCAGGATCGGAGGCAGGAGTTCCATGGGCTGGAATATACTGCGGCCCGGGAACTCCGGGCCTGTGCGGAGCGGCGCATCCCTGTACCTTTCCCGCCGTTCTGCCGCCCGGTATTCCCCGGAGCGGCCAGCACATGACCGCGGAGCAACGAGGCTGGGTGTGGCGATCGAAGTGCAGGTCTTCGGGACGAAGAAATGTCAGGACACCCGCAAGGCGCTCCGGTTCTTCGCGGAGCGGCGGGTGAAGACCCACTTCGTGGACCTGCGGGTGAAGGCCGCGTCGCCGGGTGAATTGCGCCGGTTCGCCCAGAAGTTCGGGGTGGGGGCCCTGGTGGACCGCGAAGGAAAGCGGTTTGCCGAGCTCGGCCTCCGCAGCGCGGCCCTTTCAGACGAACGCTGGCTGGACCGACTCGCCGACGAACCGACGCTGCTCCGGACCCCCCTGGTGCGGCAACAGCAGCGGCTAACCATTGGTCCAGCGGAAGAGACCTGGAAGGAATGGGTGGCGTCGTGAGCCAGTTTTCAGTCTCCGGGCTGGCGGTCGAGTTCGGGGTCACCCGGCTCTTCGCCGACGCCACCTTCACCATCGAACGGGGCGAGCGCTGGGGTGTGGTGGGTCGGAACGGGACGGGGAAGACCACACTCTTTCGCCTCCTCGCCGGCACCGCCCAGCCGAGCCGCGGGACCGTCGCCCGGGAATCGGGACTGCGCATCTCGCTCATGGACCAGCACCGTGACTTCGGCGACGCCACGCGGGTGTGGGAGGCGGCCGCCGGTCCCTTCGCCGAGCTCCTCTCCCTTGAAGTGTCCCTCGCGGAACAGGCCGCCGCCCTCGGCGCCGATCCCTCGGAGGCTGCCCTCGATCGCTATTCCCGTGACCTCGAACGATTCGAACGCGATGGCGGCTACACCCTTGCCCCCCGCGTGGACGCGGTGCTCCACGGCCTCGGCTTCGACCCGGAGGTGGCACGGACGCAGGCGGTCGCCACGCTGAGCGGCGGGGAGCGGGGACGTGTCGCCCTCGCCCGCCAGCTCGTGGCGCCCGCGGACGTCCTCCTCCTTGACGAGCCGACCAACCACCTCGACCTCGACACCACCCGCTGGCTGGAAGACCACCTCCTCGGCCTCGACGCGACGGTCCTCGTCATCAGCCACGACCGGGCATTCCTGACCCGCCTCTCCAACCGGATCCTGCACTTCGAGGCGAAGACCATCACCGCCTACAAGACCGGCTACAAGGGTTTCCTGGAGCAGCGCGCCGAACGGCAGCTGTCGCAGCAGCGCGCCTTTGACAAGCAGCGGAAGAACATCGAGGCGGAGGAGGACTTCATCCGGCGAAACATCGCCGGCGGCAACAGCGCCCAGGCCAAGGGGCGCCGCCGCCGCCTCGAACGGCTCCCGCGGCTCGGCCCACCCCCGGGCGAGGAGGGGAGCATGACCGTCAACTTCCCGCCCGGCGATCGTGGTGGCGACCAGGTCCTCGTGGCCCAGAACGTCCGGGTCCAGATCGAGGACCGGGTCCTCCTCGACCGCTTCTCGGCGCGCGTCACCCGTGGCGAAGTGGTCGGCCTTGTCGGTCCAAACGGGGCCGGCAAAACGACCCTCCTCCGCGCCCTACTCGGTGAGCGTCCCCTCAGCGAGGGCGAGCTACGCCTCGGCGATTCGATCACCCCCGCCTGGTACCGGCAGGACATGGCCCAGGTGCCCCAGGAGAAATCGCTCTACGACATCACCGCCGACCTCCGCCCCATGTGGAATCGCGGCGCCATCCAGGGCCACCTCGGTGCCTTCGGCTTCAGCGGCGACACCGTGCTCCGCCGCGCCAGTTCCCTCTCCGGCGGCGAGCGTGCCCGGATGGCGCTCTCGATGATGGTGCTCGAGAACGCCAATCTCCTCATCTTCGACGAGCCCACCAATCACCTCGATGTCGAGTCGATCGAAGTACTGGAGGACGCACTCAGTGCCTGGGGCGGCAACGTCCTGCTGGTCAGCCATGACCGCGCGTTGCTGGAAGCGTTGGTGACGCGGGTCTGGGTCCTTCATCACGGCCGCATCACCGACTATCCCGGCACCTTCGTGGAGTGGGAAGAGGCGAGCAGGGAGCGGGAGCACGCCGCCGCGGTCGCCGCGGCGGAGGATGAGTCGAGTCGCCGCGTGGAGGAGCGGAAGAAGACGCGGCGCGGGGACGATCGCGCGAAGGATGAACGCGTCGCGCTGCGCGCCGCCCGCGAATCGCTCGCAGCTGCCGAGGCGCGGGTGGCGGCCAGGGGGAAGACCGTCACCGCCTTGAAGGACCAGATGGAAGACCCGGCGCTCTACGCCACCGCCGAGGGTGGCAAACGTGCGGCGCAGTTGGGGAAGAAACTCGAGGCGTCGCGGAGAGAATTCGAGGCGGCGTTCGCCGCCTGGGAAGCGGCCACCGCCGAGGTCGAGGCGCTCGGTCAGTAGCCCGGTGGCGGGCGGAACGGGCCAAGGATCCGGGAGACGCGGTCCGCCGTGGCCAGCAGGGCGTCGTCTTCCCACCGTCGTCCCACCAATTGTACCCCGACCGGCATCCCGCCCGACGTCTGGCCCGCCGGCACCGTCAGCACCGGATTGCCCGTCAGGTTGAATGGTGCTGAATACGCGCCGACCGCTGTGGTGTAGGCCACCTTGACCCCGTCGATCACGATCGGCTTGCCGGGCCGCATATGCGGAAAGGCAGCGGTCGGCGACACAGGAAGCATCCACGCGTCGAATCGATCGAGGAACCGCTCCAGGGCGGCGATCATCTCATCGCGGGCGGCCAGCGCCCGCACGAAGCGCTTCGGGTCCATCGAGAGCCCGCCGCGGAGCCCGCGGGTCCATCGGGTTCGTCCCAGCCCGAAGTAGGTGCCGTGACGGAGCATCATCCGAATCGGCGCCGGCGTCATCACTCCCATCTCGAACCCGTTGATCTCCCCCCACAATTCCAGTGCGTCCTGAAGGTCGAAATCCGACGGGCCAACTCGTTCCACCGTGCATCCGGCGGCCTCCAGCGATGCCGCAGCGGCGCGCACCACGTCGGCGGTCTCGCTCGCCACCGGTCCCTGCGGCAGGGCATCCATCCACGCGATGCGCACCTCGCCGGCGGCCGGCGGCTCCCGCGTCGGGGCGATGGGCGGCACCGGGGGCACCTCGCTGTGGCGGCCGTCGGGCCCTTCCAGCAGTGTCAGCGCGAGCCGCAGGTCCGCCACGTTCCGGGCAAGCGGCCCGAAGCTCACCATGTGACGAAGCCCGCGAGGCGGGGCGCCTGGCAACTCGCCATGTCCGGCGCCCGACACGCGATGCTCGGTTGGCTTCAGTCCGAAAACCCCGCAGAAGTGGGCCGGGATCCGGATCGATCCGGCGGCGTCGCTGCCGATCTCCAGTGGCGTGAGTCCGGCGGCGAGCGCCGCGGCCCCGCCGCCGGTGCTTCCACCCGGTGTCCGGTCGAGGTTCCAGGGATTGTTGGTGCGGCCGAAAATCGGACTGTCACACTGCCAGTCGTAGCAGAGGAGGGGGACGTTCGTCTTGCCGAGGATGACGGCCCCGGCATCGAGGACGCGCTGGACCACCGTGGCATTCGTGGTGGAGACGTTGTCGCGGGCCGGCAGGTAGCCGGCGGTGTTCCGCAGCCCCTGCACGTCGAAAATGTCCTTGATCGTGACGGGCACGCCGTGCAGCGGTCCCCACGACTCGCCGCGGGCCAGCGCGGCATCGGCGGCAACGGCGCGATCGCGGGCCAGCGGGTTCGGTATGACGACGGCGTTGATGGAGGGATTCAGCCGCGCCATGCGGGCGGCATGGACGTCGTGGGCCTCGACCGCGCTCAGCTCCCCCTCGCGGATGGCCGCCGCGATCTCGCCGGCGGTCGCAAACCCTGACCTGAGGTCGGCGGTCACTCCGGAAGCGGCTCCCCCGCGGTCCACTGCCCGGTGGCCAGTCGCTGCAGGTAGCGGAGCACGGTGTCGCGGTCGGCATGCACGGTCAACAGCAGCAGGTCTCCGTCGCGCGCCCAGCCGAGCGCCTGCCGCGCCGCCTGCAATTCGCCGACGGCCAGGTCGAGCTGATCGTCCCGCGCGCCGAGCGACCGCAGTTCCGCCAGCAGCATGCCGGAGACTTCCCCTGCGGCGCGCCCGCGAAGGTAGTCCGGCATTTCTTTCACGAGGACCCGGTCGGGTCTCCCGATCCAGGCGGTGCGCGCCAGCTCGAGGATGGCGTGATCGTCCCGGTCGCCCGCCTGGCCGATGACCACGAGGCGGCGCGTGGCGGGAAGGGCCTGGGCCATGTCCATGAGGGCGGTGATGCCGTGCGGATTGTGGGCAAAATCCACGAAGAGCCGGATGCCGCCGAATTCGAAGGCGTTGAGTCGGCCGAGATTTCCCGTGGGGCTGTTCGTGAGGGCGGCAAGGCCCGCGGCGATGGCGGGGTCCGCCAGGCCGAGGAGCGCTCCCACCAGCGACGCGGCAAGGGCGTTGGCGACGTTGTATCGTGCCGCCCCGCCGACGGTGATGGGGACGCTGCTGAGTGGCGCAATCGAACGCTCCCGCGTTCCCTCGGCGAGCACGATCTGGCCGTCACGGACCGTGGCGGTGGGTCCGCCCCTGCGTCGGGCACCGGCCAGGGTGAGGTTGTCGGGATCGAGCGAAAACCAGGCGATGGGCCCGGCAAACTGCGCCCCGGCGGGCACCAGGGCAGGGTCGTCCGCGTTCAGCACCAGCGGCCGCGTCCCCCCTAGCGCGCGGGCGACGACCAGCTTCGCCTCCGCGAGGTCGCCAAGGGAATAGACCCCCGATTCACCGAGGTGGTCCTCCGCGATATTGGTGACGACCGCGACCTCGGCGTGGTCAATCGCGAGGCCGCGGCGGAGCAGTCCACCGCGGGCCGTCTCCAGGACGGCCATCTCCACGCGCCGGTCGCGGAGGAGGCGGCGCGCACCGCCCGGTCCCGAGAAGTCTCCGGCCTCCAGCAACTCGCCCCCGACCTTCACACCATCGGTGGAGGTGTGCCCGGCCACCAGGCCCGCCGCCGCGATCATTTCGCTCACCAGCCGGGTAACGGTTGTCTTCCCGTTGCTGCCGGTGATGAGCGCCACCGGAATGTTCCGGAGTGCGGCCCAGTCGACCCTGCCAGGGTCGGGGAGCGCGTCCATCGCCCAGGTCCTCGAGCCCGCGCCCGTACCGATGGAGGCGGCCTCGTCGTCCCAGAGAAACCGGAGGCCATGGGCCCCGGCCGACTGGTGCAGGGCGAGCAGGGCAGGCTTCCGCTCCTCCGCGATCAGCGCGGCAAGCCGGGCGTACTCCTCCTCGTCGTCGACCGACTCGCAATGGAACCGGGCCGTCGCCGCCGCCCAGGCCCACTCGTTCACCTCGGTGGCGGCGTAGAGAGCGTCGATCGGTGCGGTCATCGCGAGGCTGGCGCCGCCGGGATATCGCCGGACATGCAACGACTCGCCCGCCCATCCCACGGCATCGAGGGCGAGCCGCGCCTCTTCCTTCCAGAAGCGGACGAGTTCGTCCGCGGCAGGTTCTGGGAGTTCGACTTCCAGCACCGCACCGGGACGGTCGGTGACGAGGTTCGGGCCCGTCAGGCGCCGTGAGTCACGGATCGTTGCCGGCAGCAGCATCAGTCGTCGGCTTCGCGGACGAGGCGGACGCCCCGCTCGTCGCTGATGAGCTGTTCAGAATCGGGAAGCTCGGTCCCGGGCACCGGCGCGGTCACGGCCACTTTCACCGGCGTGGCCGGCGTCGACGCGGCCCGGCTCTTGGGGCTGAAGTGAATGATCTGCTTCCAGGTCCGTGCGATCGAATCGCCGAAGACCAGCAGGAGGTCGCCCTGGCGCGCCATCCGCAGGGCGGCGTCCACCGCGCGCTGCTCGTCGGAGATGACCGTGATCTGCTTGTCCGGCACGCCGGCGGCGAGCAGCGTCTCGCGCAGGATCCGGGGCACTTCCTCGTCGGTGCGGCCCCGCAGTGAGTCGTCCCGCCGGCAGATGTAATGGCTGAAGCGCCCCGCCGCCTTCGCGGCGATGGCCCGGATGTCCTCGTCGCGCCGGTCGCCAGGCCCCGCCAGCACCACGAGCTTCTTGCCCTTGATCTCGATACGGTCGGTGAGCTGGCACATCACCTCCACCGCGTCGGGGTTGTGGCCGTAGTCGAGAATGACCTTGAAGCCGTGTTCGTCGAAGACGTTCATCCGGCCCGGCGCCTGGAAGAAGCTGGTGTCGAAGGTCCGGAGACCGTGCCGGATGTCCTCGAGCTTGACCCCCATGCTGAACGCCATGGCCGCCGCGAACATCGCGTTCTGCACGTTGTGCATCGCGCGGCCTTCGAGGGTGGCGGGTATCAGGTGGGTCCAGAGCAGGGGGATGTGTCCGCCCTTGTCGTAGATCGTGATCATCTCCCCGTTCACGCCGGCTTCCAGCGCCAGCGCGCGGCCGCCGGCGCGGATGTGCGCCCGGACCAGCTGGTGCTCGGGGTTCAGGGTGACGTAGCAGATGACCTTCGCCTCGGTGTAGTCGGCCATGGCGAGGCAGAGGGGATCGTCGGCGTTAAGCACGGCGGTGTCGCGCGCGACCTCGATCGGAATGCGCTTGACCTTGGCGAGCTCCTCGAGCGAATGAATGCCGCGGAGGCCGAGGTGATCGGACTTCACGTTGAGGCAGGCGGCCACGTCGCAGCGGCGGTAGCCCATGCCCGCGCGGAGCAGGCCGCCGCGCGCCGTCTCGAGCACGGCCACGTCGACATGCGGGTCCCCGAGCACCATTCGCGCGGCGATCGGGCCGGTCATGTCGCCTTCGACGGTCCGATTGCCGTCGATGTACACACCGTCCGTGGTGGTCAGCCCGACGGTGCGTCCCGCCAGCTTGTGGATATGCGCCAGCATGCGCGACGTGGTGGTCTTGCCGTTGGTGCCGGTGATCGCCGCGATCGGGATGCGCGAGGGGCTGCCGGGCGGGAAGAGCATGTCGAGCACGGGGTCGGCTACGTCTCGCGGCGTGCCTTCGCTGGGCGCCATGTGCATCCGGAATCCCGGCGCCGCGTTCACTTCGCAGATGGCGCCGCCGCCGTGCTCACGGTAGGACTGGGTGATGTCGGGTGTGAGGAAGTCCACGCCGCCCACGTCGAGACCGATCGCCTCCACGGTGCGAATGGCCATCTCGCGGTTGTCGGGATGGACCGAGTCGGTCACATCCACCGAGGTCCCGCCAGTGGAGAGGTTCCCCGTCGACCGGAGATAGACAATCTCCCCAGCGGGTGGCACCGACTGGCGCGTGTAGTCCCGCTGCGCCAGCAGCCGGTCGGCCTGCGCGTCGAACTCGATGCGCGTCAGGACTTTCTCGTGTCCGATGCCGCGGCGCGGGTCGGCGTTGACCACCGCCACCAGCTGCTCAATCGTGTGCGTGCCGTCGCCGACCACGTGCCCCGGCACCCGCTTCGCCACCGCCACCAGCTCGCCGTCGATGACCAGCATGCGGTGGTCGTGGCCCTCGATGAAGGTCTCCACGATGACGCTGCGGCTGATGGCCTGCGCCTGCCGGAAGGCCTGGGCCACCGACTCGTCGTCGCGGAGGTTGATGGCCACCCCGCGGCCGTGATTCGCGTTGTACGGCTTGATCACCACCGGATACCCGATCCGCCGGGCCGCATCGATCGCCTCGTCCTCGCGCTGCACCAGCCGCTGCTTCGGCACGGGCAGCCCGAGCCGGGACAGCAGCTTGTTGGTCTCCTCCTTGTCGGAGGCGATTTCGACCGCGATGTGCGGCGTGCGGCTGGTGATCGTCGCCTGGACCCGCTGCTGATAGCGACCCCAGCCGAACTGGATCAGGCTGTAGTCGTTGAGCCGCATCCAGGGAATGCCTCGTTCCACCGCCGCGTGGACCAGCGCGCCGGTGCTCGGTCCCAGGGCGCGGCGCTGGGCGAACCGGATGAAGGCATCGCGCTCCTCGGCGAAGTCGAAGTCGGTCGGGACGCTTCCGGGCGGCCGCAACTCTTCCGGCAGCAGGGAGTGGAGGAGCGTCAGCGCCAGCCGGCCCGCCTCGAGGCCGACCTCTTCCTGCTCGTATTCGAAGACCACGTGGTAGTGACCCGGGACCTCGGTCGAGCGCGTCTTGCCGAAGGTGACGTGCGCACCGGCGACATTTTGCAATTCAATCGCCACGTGTTCGAGCACATGGCCCAGCCAGGTGCCCTCGTCCTCCAGGACGCGGCGCTGGAACCCGCCGGCGTCGCCGTAGGAGCAGCCGTGCTCGAGGAGTCCGGGGAGTGCGGCAAACAGGGCGTCGTTGAACGCAGGTCCGAGCCGGCTGGTCGGCCATTCCTCGAGCGGTCCGAGATCCAGGTCGAAGCGGATGACGGGGAAATGGGCGTACAGGCTCGGTCCGAGGTAGACCGAGGTTTCGGTGATGCGCATAGGCCTCCCGGGGGGGACCGGGGTCAGGGCTGAGCGGCGGCGGCGTTCGGCGCCGCCGCCACGCGAGTGTGCAGATTGAAGGTCGCGCCGGCGGTCAGGATGTGCAGGCGCAGGCCGATGAGGCAGACCGGTTCGTGGTCGCCCACCTGGTCCATCGAGGAGTACTCGACGTTGGAGCAGTCCACGATCGTGATGCCACCGCTGCCGACCACTTCGAGCGTTTCATCCGGTCCGATGAACGCCGCGGTGTCTTCGTCGAGACCGACGCCGATCGCGAAGGGGTTGTAGGCGAGGGCGGTGAGGAGCCGGCCGAGCCGGTCGCGCTGCCGGAAATGCTGGTCGATGACCACGCGGTTCGTCAGCCCGAGCCCGGGGGCGAGCGCCACGATGTTGGCGCGCGGGACGGCGCCGTCCTCGCCGTGGGCGATCATGTGCTCCGAGAGGAAAGCCGCGCCCGCGGAGGTGCCGGCCACCGGGACGCCGGCGGCGTTCAGCGTCCGGATGGTCCGCGCGACCTCGGTCCCGCCAAGGGTCGTCGCCAGCCGCAGCTGGTTGCCGCCGGTCATGAACACGCCCGTCGCCGTGACCAGCTTGTTGAGCAACTCGGCGCGATCGCAATCGGCGCGCGTCTCGAACGGGAGGGACCGGACCCGGCCCGCGCCCAGTTCCGTGAAGAGGGTCTCGTAGCGATCGCCGGTGTCGGCCAGTTGCGAGGCGGTGGGAATGACCGCGATCCGCGCGTCCTTCCCGCCCGCGATCTCCACGAAGCGCCGCAGGATCCTGGCGTCGCTCATCTTCTCTTCCGCGCCGCCGACGGGGATGATCACCCCGCGCTCGGCGCCATCCGGCACGCGTGCGGGGCTCATCGCAGGTCCTCGAAGGTGCCGCGCACCACGGCGCGGCCGTCCACCACGTGCCAACGTCCCAGGGCCATCACGTCAGTCATCTCTCCGTCGGGGTTGAGGACCACCAGATCGGCGTCGCCCCCCGCTTCGATGCGTCCCTTGTCGGGGAGGCGCAGGAGGTCGGCGGGGTTGGATGTGAACGCGGGCAGGACCCGCTCCAGCGGCTGTCCGCGGTCGAGGAGCTCGCGCAGCGCGGTTGCCAGGGCGGCGGGGCTGCCCACCTCCATGTCGGTCACCCGGCCATCGCCGTCGAAGACCGGGAGGCACCCGCCACCATCCGAGCTGACGGTGATCCGTTCGGGGGGGAGCCCGGCGCCGAGGTAGCGGAGCAGGGCGTCCTCCGCCGACCAGGCGTCCTCCTCCGGGCCGACCGGGAACGCCGTCAGGTCGATCCACGCCCCGCGTGACGCGAGTTCCATCGATTCCTCGAAGAGCGTGCGGCGGCGGTTGACATGGGTGGGATTGAACACGCGGGGGGGGAGTTCGCTGGCGTCGAGCGCGTCATTGACCAGTTGCAGGCCGCGCGTCCCGTCGCCGAGGTGCAGGTGAACGATACCGGCTTTGCCGGTCATCAGGCCGGCGACATGCGCCTCGCTGGCCAGCCGGAGCAGTTCGTCCAGCGTCGGCTGACTGGAGCGATGATCGCTGAGCGCCAGCTCGCCGACCCCGATGATGCGGTCGACATGCACGATGTCGCCGCGGATGCTGCCGGTCAGCGTTGTCGGGGGCAGGTGATACCCGCCGGTATGGCACCAGGCGCTGAGTCCCTCGGCGACGAGGCCGCGCGCCGCCGCGACGAGCGAGCCCGTGGTCCGCGTCACGTCGTCCGTGCCCAGCACGCCCACCACCGTCGTGACGCCGCCAAGGGTGAAGCGCGTGAGGGGCACCGGGGGGACGCGACTTTCCGGCCCCGATTCTCCCCCGCCGCCAGTGAGATGCACGTGGCCGTCGACCAGGCCGGGAATCACGCGGCGGCCGCTGAAATCGCGCTCCACCACACCGAGCGAGGCCGGGAGCGCTGGGAGGTCGCGTCCCATCCAGAGCACCTTGCCGCCGCCGACGAGCATGTGGCGGGCCTCGCGAGGTTCCGGGGCGTAGATCTCGACGTTTCTCAGCAGCGTCAACATGCGTCTGGATGACTCCGTCGGCGTCAGGGGGAGGCGGGATAATACTGCCGTGGAGGCGTATATTGAAAGGATGAACAGGCCTTCATACGCCCCGGCAACGCTGACGGGGGAGACGGTGGTGCTCGAACCACTCGCGGAGCGGCATTGGCCGGGGATCCTGGCCGTCGGGCTCGCTCCGGAGCTGTGGACCTGGACGATCGAAGGCGTGGAGGGCGAGGCGGACCTGCGGCGCTGGTTTGACGGAGCGCTGGCGGCCGGTGCGGCCGGGCGCGCCGTACCCTTTGCCACGGTCGTCCGGGAGTCGGGGCGCGTGGTTGGCTCCACCCGGTTCGGCAACCTCGACGCCGACAACCGCCGGGTCGAAATCGGGTGGACTTGGGTGGCGCCGACATGGCAGCGGACGGGCGTGAACGCCGAAGCCAAGTACCTCATGTTGCGGCACGCCTTCGAGGCGTGGGGGTGCCACCGCGTGGAGTTGAAGACCGACGCCCTGAACGTGCAGTCGCGGGGCGCCATGCTGCGGCTTGGTGCTCGCGAGGAGGGCGTCTTCCGAAAGTACCAGGTGCGGCAGGATGGCCGTGTGCGCGACACCGCCTGGTATTCCATCACGGCCGATGAGTGGCCGGGAGTCAAGGCCGGGCTGGAGCGGCGGTTGTGGGAGCCGCCTCCGGCGCGTTAGCTTGCCCCCTTACCTGACACACCACCCCAAACAGATCGAATTCGCAATGTCCCTGATGACGTCGCTCCGCCATGCCGACCCCGGCACCGTCACCACCCCGTTGCTCATCGTGGCGGTTCCGCAGGGCGCCATGCCCGCCTCGCTCGCCGCACTCGACGGCCCCGCAGGCGGCGCCCTCGCGCGCCTGTATGCCTCGGGAGACTTCGCCGGCAAGAAGGACCAGGTGGCGTCGGTATACCCCGCCGGCCCCGCCGCGCGAATCCTGCTCGTCGGCTGCGGTGCCGCGGACGGCGCCTCCTCCCGCACCCTGCGCCGCGCCGCGGCGGTCGGTGGCAAGCGTGCGCGCCTCGCCGGCGTCACCGAGGCGGTGTATTACCTGACGCCGGAAGCCCGGGGCGCGGTGCCGGAGGGTGACGCGACGCAGGCGACCGCCGAAGGGCTCCTGTACGGCGCATGGTACTTCGATGCACTGAAGTTGCCGCCAGAGGAGACCAAGCCGGTGTTGGAGCGGGTCGAGATCCTGGCGCAGGGCTCGGCCGCGGAGGCAGGTCACGCCCGGGGCGCCGCGATCGGGGCCGCCCAGGCGCTGACCCGCGGGTTGCAGGTCCTCCCGAGCAATACCTGCACCCCGTCGTTCCTGGCCGCCCAGGCGCAGGACCTCGCGGCGCGCCACAAGATGGGCATCACCGTGCTGGACCGGGCGGCCATCGAGAAGGAAGGGATGGGCGCGCTGCTCGCGGTCGGGAAGGGAAGCGCCGAGGATCCGCGGTTCATCGCCCTGGAATACAAGGGCAGTGCCGGCGCCCCGGTGGTGCTGGTGGGGAAGGGCGTCACCTTCGACACCGGCGGCATCTCCATCAAGCCCGCCGAACGGATGGAGGACATGAAGTTCGACATGTCCGGCGCGGCCGCGGTGCTCGGCGCGTTCGAGGCGCTCGGCCGTCTCCAGCCCAAGGTCCACGTGATTGGGCTGATCCCGTCCGCGGAAAACATGCTCTCGGGCACCGCCTACAAGCCTGGCGATGTGGTGCGCGCCCTGTCCGGCAAGCACATCGAAGTGGTGAACACCGACGCGGAAGGTCGCCTGCTGCTGGCCGATGCGCTGCACTATGCCCGGCGCTACAACCCTGCCTGCGTTCTGGATATCGCGACGCTGACCGGGGCGGTCGTCAGCGCGCTGGGCTACACCGCCGCCGCCGTGATCGGCACCGACGAGGCGCTCATCGACGAGGTGCGTCGCGCCGGGGACCGCTCGGGAGAGCGGGTCTGGCAGCTGCCGTTGTGGGACGAGTTCCGGGAGCACATCAAGTCGGACATCGCCGACGTGAAGAACTCCGGTGGCCGGCCGGCGGGAACGATCACCGCGGCCTGGTTCCTTCGCGAATTCGCCGAGGGGTACCCCTGGGCGCATCTCGACATTGCCGGCACCGCCTATACGCAGAGCGAGGATGCCGGGTCGGTGAAGGGGCCCACCGGCATGGGCGTGCGCCTCTTCGCCGAGTTTGTTCTGGCCCGTCAGGGGTGACCCTCCGCCGCAGGTTCCCGGTCGCCGGGCTGGTGTTGCTCTGTTGCCTGGCCGCGACCGCACTCGAGGCGCAGTCGCCCGAGCAGATGGCGGCCGACTCGCAGCGCAACGCCGCGGACACGGTCGACATGAGCGCCCGGTATCTCGAGGGGCAGGCGCTCTCCAGGATCCGGCTGCCGGTGGCGCCGCGTCTCGACCCCGATGGGGTCATGCCGAACGGCTCGCGCATTGTCCTCGACAAGCAGGCCATCAGCTGGGCGACCGCCGAGACCGTGAGCGGGCTTCTGCTCGAGGTCCCCGGCCTCTACCTCTGGCGCAGCGGCTGGATCGGTCGGCCGGAGTACGCCAGCTACCAGGGCCGGGGCGCGACGTCGGTCGAGTACTTCCTTGATGGCCTGCCCGTCACCCCCGTCGGGCCCGACTCGGTCGGGATCGACCCCGCGCTTCTTCCCCTCAATCTCCTCGATCGCGTCGAGATCGAACGGTGGGCCGGCCTGCTCCGGGTCCGGATGTATACCCCCCGACACGACGTCGCCGCCGCGGAGTCCGACATCCTCGTCGCCACGGGCGACAAGAGTTTGTCGCGCTACGGCGGCAGGCTCCAGAAGCGATTCCGCTCGGGAATCGGCTATGCTCTCGCGGCGGACTACTGGGACGTGCTTACCAATGACGCCTTGTCCAGCGCCGCGCAGGAGACCAACGTCTGGTTCCAGCTGAGCTATTTGCATGGGGAACGGTGGGGACTGCAGTACCAGTACGTGATGCAGTCGCCGAACCGTGACCCGTATGTCAGCAACGCAGGCGACAGCATCGGGGCGGGGGTGAAGGGGACCCGGGGCGACATGCAGCTGCGGGCGTTCCTCAAGGGGGAAGCGGAGACCTCACGCGGCAGGCGGACCTCGTGTTCTCCTCGACCGGGTGGTCTGGGAGTGACGTGTCGCAGCGCATCAACGGCGTCGGCGTGGTGGCCTCATGGCGGAAGCCGACCATGTCGGCCTCCGTCAGCGGCTTCCTTCGCTCCCGCTGGACCAAGGCCGAGGTGCGGGGAGCGCGGGCTGGGCCCCACCGGGGCGCTCAGTGCCAGCCTCGAAGGAGTGGATTTCCTACGACAACAGCCGGTCGAGCGAGTGGGTGGGCGCACGCGCCGGCCTCCAGCTGCCCTACGGTTTCGACCTGAGCGGCTCCGCTCGGCTCGGCAAGGTGGTGGCGGCGCCGGCCATCGAGACGAGCCAGGCGCAGGACATCAGCGATCTCACCGCCACGCTCGGCTGGCAACGGTCGTGGCTCTCGCTGACCGCCGACGTCTCCCGGACGAGCGGCTTCCAGGGACTCGCGCCGCAACCGTACCTCAACGTGCCCGGCCTGGCGCCGGCGGCTTCCACGACCTGGCTGTCGCTCGGCGGGCGGCTGGCGCCCATTCCGTGGATCATCCTGGAGAGCCGGTACAGCAACCCGACCTCCGCGGCACCGAACGGCAATCCCCCAACCCATTCGCTCACGACGGCGACGATCCGCTCCAAGTTCTTCCGGACCTTCAAGAGCGCCTCCTTCGACCTGAAGGCCCAGGTTGGCGTCGAGTCCTGGGGCGACGGGGTGATTGGCCTGGATGCCACATCGGCACCGATCCGGCTTCCCGGGGCCACCTTCCTCCGGGCCTACCTGGAACTGGAGCTCGGGAGCTTCCAGTTCTATTACGACCGGATGAACCTGGCGGGGACCCAGCAGACCTACGTGCCCGGCTACGTAATTCCGCCTTATGGAAGCACTTACGGGGTGCGGTGGTCGTTTGTGAATTGAACGGCCACGCTGCCCCGCTGCCGCCTGGCCGCGCCGTCATCTGACCTATCCTGCCGCCTCCAAACCCGCTATCTTTCTTTGCTTTACCAGATTCGCGGAGGTTGTGTGCCGCACAGCATGACCGGCTTCGGGGCCGGCGAGGGGAACGCGGCCGGCGGGCGCCTCCGGATCGAGATCCGGACCGTCAACCACCGGTTCTTCAATCTGTCGGCCAAGCTGCCGTCCGATCTTGCTCCGCTCGAGTCCGAACTGCGCGAGCGGCTTCGCAGGGATCTGGAGCGAGGGCACATCAGCGTGAGTGTCCGCTGGGTCGAGTCGCCGGCGCGCGAGGCCGCCCTGGCGCTGAACATGGAGCGGGCCCGCGTCGTGGTCGCTCGCCTGCGCGAATTGCAGATGAGTCTCGGGCTGGTCGGTGAAGTGTCGCTTGAGCTGGTGGCTCGGCAGCCCGAGGTGCTGGTGTTCGACGGCAGCGAAATTCCGGCCGTCACCTGGGCCGAGTTCGAGCCGATCGTGGTCGCGGCCATCGCGGAATGTGCCGCCATGCGCCGCCGCGAGGGCGAGGCCCTTGCCACAGAGCTCTCGCACCGGCTCAACCTGCTGGAATCGGCGGCTCGTCGCGTGGCAGAATTGGCGCCGGCTCGGCTGCCACGGGAGCGGGACCGGCTGCGGAACGCCGTGGGCGAGCTGCTCGACGGCCGAGCCATCGACGACGCACGCCTCGCCCAGGAACTGGCACTCCTGGCCGATAAGCTGGACATCACCGAGGAACTCGTGCGCTTCGGCTCCCACGTGGCCGCCTGTCGTGCCGCGCTGGCCAGCGACGGTCCGTTGGGGAAGCAGCTCGGGTTCCTGGCGCAGGAGCTGGGGCGGGAGATCAACACGATGGGCTCGAAGGCCAATGACGCGGACATCTCGCAGCAGGTCATCGTGATGAAGGGCGAGATGGAGAAGTTCCGCGAGCAGCTGGAAAACCTCGAGTGACGCCGTTCCTCCTGGTGCTCTCCTCGCCCTCCGGCGGTGGCAAGACCACCATCGCGCGGGCGCTGCTGCAGGCGCGGAGCGACGTGGGGTACTCGGTGTCCGCCACGACGCGCGCGCCACGCCATGGGGAGAAGGACGGGCACGACTACCACTTCCTGAGCGCGGAAGAATTCGAGCGCCGGGTCGTCGCGGGCGAGTTTCTCGAGCACGCGACCTACGGCGGGAATCGCTACGGGACGCTGCGGTCCGAAATCGCCCGGGTGCTCGGCGGCGGCCGCCACGCGGTGCTCGACATCGAGGTGGAAGGCGCCCGGCAGGTCATGGAACGGATGCCGGATGCGGTCCGGGTGTTCGTCCTCCCGCCTTCGGCCAAGGTGCTTGTCGAGCGGCTCCGCGGTCGGGACACCGAGACGCCCGAAACCCGGCGGATCCGGCTGGCGCGGGCGGCCGAGGAGCTGTTGGCCGTGACCGAGTATGACTACGTGGTGATCAACGAGCACCTGCGCGACGCCGTCAACGAGGTCGGCGCAATCCTCGACGCCGAATCGAGCCGGGTGGCGCGTCGGCGGGATCTCGCCGGGTTCGTGGAGATTTTGCGTCAGGGGGTCGCAGCGGCGGCCCACGGCGACAGCGTATGACCAACCAAGGGAGCAGGAAGCAATGAAGATTTATACCCCGGTGGATGCGGCCCGGAAGTCCGGCAACAAGTACCTCGGCGTCCTGGTCGCGGCCAAGTTCGCGCGCTACCTGAACGAGTTCCCGCGCGACCACCTCGACACCGGCGACGAGAAGCTCACGACGACGGCGCTCGAGTCGCTCTCCTTCGGCGGGCTCGAGTACAAGATGATCCGCCGCCGCCGCTCCGAGGCGTAAGGTGTGGGCCGGCCGGCACGTCGTCCTCGGCGTGTCGGGCGGGATCGCATGCTATAAGAGCTGCATTCTTGCCCGACGCCTGACCGAGGCGGGGGCGCGGGTGGATGTCGTCCTCACGCGTGCCGCCGCGGAGTTCGTGCGGCCGCTCACATTTGAGGCACTGACCGGGCGCCCGGTCCTGACCTCCCTCTGGGAGCGGGATCGGGCGCTTGCGCATGTGCGCCTGGCCGACACCGCCGATCTCGTGATCCTTGCGCCCGCCACCGCCCAGTTGCTCGCCCGCGCGGCACAGGGACTCGCCGACGACGTCCTGACCGCCCTGCTGCTCGCCCGCACCGGACCGGTGCTCGCCGCACCCGCCATGAATGATGCGATGTACGCGCACGAGGCGACGGCCCGGAATGTGGAAGCGCTGGCCGCCCGGGGGTGGGCGTTTGTCGGCCCCGAGGTCGGCCCGCTCGCGGAGGGTCCGTCGGATCGCCCCGGTCGCATGAGTGAGCCGGAGACGATCGTTGCCCACGGCGCGCGAGTGCTCCGCCGCGGGAGCGCGCTGGCAGGTCGCACTGTGGTGGTGACAGCCGGCCCGACCCGTGAGCCGATCGATCCGGTCCGGGTGGTGACCAACCGATCCAGTGGCAAGATGGGCTACCGGCTCGCCGAGGCCGCATGGGAGCGGGGCGCAGACGTGGTCCTGGTCAGCGGCCCCGTCACGTTGCAGGCACCGGTCGGCGTGCGGCTCCGGTCGGTGGAGACCACGCAGGACCTGGAGCGGGCCGTGTCGGAGGAACTTCCAGGTGCGGATGTGCTGATCATGGCCGCCGCGCCGGCGGACTACCGGCCTTCCAGCCCGAGCACCGCCAAGCGACCGCGTACCGACGGTGCGCTGGCCATCCCGATGGAACCGACGGCGGACATCCTCCGCGCCACCGTGGCGGTGCGGAAGGCGGGGAGCGTGATCGTCGGCTTCGCGCTGGAAACGGGCGACGCGATCCAGAAGGCGCGCACGAAACTCGAAGGGAAGGCGCTGGACCTGATCGTGGTCAACGACGCCCTCGAGCCGGGTGCCGGCTTCGACGTCGATACCAACCGGGTGGCGATTCTCGACCGCGAAGGCAACGCGCGCGTCGTGCCGCTGGCCTCGAAGCGCGAGGTGGCCGACACCATCCTCGACGCCGTGGAGGCCCGCATTGTCGGATAAGTGGCAGCGGTATCTCCGCCAGCAGGCGGAGCTAGGCGGCAGCGAGGTGTACCTCGCAGCCGGACAGGGGGACCGCGGGGCAGGGGGGCAGGAGGTGTCGACTGCCCCGCAGCCCCGCGGCCCCGCCGAGATCGACTGGCGCCGCGGGGCCCCGCCCATCCCAGGCCCCGGCCTGACCATCGAGTTGCCGACCCCCGACCTTCTCGGCGACGGGCTCGGCGCGCTCGATTCGCTCGGGGCGATCGCCGAGCGGATCGCCGGCTGCACCCGCTGCGGGCTGGCCCAGGGACGCAAGAATACCGTCCCCGGGGAGGGGGATCCCTCCGCCGGGTTGATGCTGATTGGCGAAGGGCCGGGCGCCACGGAGGATGAAACCGGTCGGCCGTTCGTCGGCGCCGCAGGCGATCTCCTGACGCAGATCCTGGGATCTATCGGGATTCCGCGGGAGAGTGTATTCATTGCCAATGTCGTGAAGTGCCGGCCCCCGCAGAACCGGAAGCCGTTGCCGGACGAGTCCACCGCCTGCCTTCCCTATCTCCGCCGTCAGGTGCAGTTGGTCCGCCCGAAGGTGATTCTGGCGCTCGGCGCCACCGCGGCCGAGTCGCTGCTCGGCGTCCGGAAGAGCCTGGGCGCGCTGCGCGGCGCGGTGCACAGCTATGGAGGCGTGCCGCTGGTGGTCACCTATCACCCCGCGGCACTGCTCCGCAACCCGAATTGGAAGAAGCCGACCTGGGATGACGTCCGTATCGCCCGACAGCTCCTCGATCGCTGAGACCTACACCGGCCGCGCCGCCCCCTGGAGCCAGGAGGCGGAGCAGGCGGTGCTGGGCGCCATGCTGCTGGACCAGGACGCCGCGCTCCTCGCGACGGAACTGGTGCAGGACGAGATGTTCTACCGCGAGGGCAACCGCCGCCTCTTCCGGGCCATGGTGGCCCTCGTGGAGCGGCGCACCGTCATCGATCCCGTCACCCTGCGCGAAGAATTGGGGCGCCGCGGCGAGCTCGACGCCGTCGGGGGCGCCGACTACCTCGCCGACCTCGTGGACGCCGTCCCCACGGCGGCCAACCTCGAATACCATGCGCGGATCGTCAAGGACAAGGCGATCCTTCGCCGCCTGATCGAGACCTCCACCGGCATCATCACCGAGGCGTACGACGGCCGCGCCACCGCCTCCGACCTGCTCGACAAGGCGGAATCGCGGATCTTCCAGATTTCGCAGGACCGGGGCAGCGAGGGCTTCAGCCGCCTCAAGGAGATGCTTTGGCCCACGATGGAGCGCATTGAAGCGCTCCAGCGGAGCGGCAAATCGATCACGGGTGTGCCGAGCGGGTTCGTAGATTTGGACAAGCTGACCTCCGGATTCCAGCCGTCGGAACTGGTCATCGTCGCGGCGCGGCCGTCGATGGGGAAGACCGCCTTCTGTCTGAACATCGCCACGCACGCGGCGGTGGAGGGGGAAGGGGTCGCCATCTTCTCGCTGGAAATGTCCCGGGACCAGCTGGTGCAGCGGATGCTCACCGCCGAGGCGCGGGTCGACAGCCAGCGGGTCAGGCAGGGCGGGCTTCGTGACGCCGACTTTACCAACCTGGCGCGCGCCGCCGGTGTGTTGCAGAGCTGTCCGGTCTGGATCGACGACACCCCGAGCCTTTCGCTCCTGGAAATGCGCAGCAAGGCCCGACGGCTGAAGGCGGACAACGACATCAAGATGATCGTCGTGGACTATCTCCAACTGATGCGCAGTCCTGAATATGCCGAGAACCGGGTCCAGGAAATCAGCGACATCTCCCGCTCCCTGAAGGCGCTGGCCCGTGAACTCGCGGTGCCGGTGGTCGCGCTCAGCCAGCTGTCGCGCGCCTCGGAGCAGCGGGGCGGGGAGCGCCGCCCGATCCTCTCGGACCTGCGGGACTCCGGCGCCATCGAGCAGGACGCCGACCTGGTCATGTTCATTCACCGCCCGGAGTACTACGACCGGGAGGACGAATCGAAGAGAGGGCTGGCCGACATCATGCTGGCCAAGAACCGCAACGGTCCCACCGGCGACGTGCAGCTGCGCTTCAGCCGGGAATACACCCGCTTCGACAGCTTCTCAAGCCGCGACGACCCGGAGTAGCATGGCCCGCGCGCAGTCGGTCTATCGGTGTACGGAGTGCGGACACGACCATCCCAAGTGGGTCGGCCGGTGCGAGGGATGCGAGGCGTGGAACACCGTGGCCGAGGAGCCGTTGGTGCGGCCGGCGGCCACGCGGGCCGGTCGGCGGAATGCGCCGCGTGCCTCGCACGCCCCGGCTGCCCCCGCCGTCCGCCTCCGCGACATCGCCGAATCCCGCCTCATCCGCTGGCCCACCGGACTTCCCGAACTCGATTTTGTCCTCGGGGGCGGCATCGTCCCCGGATCGATGACGCTCATCGGCGGCGAACCCGGCATCGGCAAGTCGACGCTGCTGCTCCAGGTGGCCGCCCGGCTCGAGTCGGGCGGGCGCCGGGTGCTCTACGCGAGCGGCGAGGAATCCCCCGATCAGCTCCGCCTCCGCGCGGCCCGCCTCGAAGAGGATGCCGGGCCGGTGCACGTCCTCGGTGAGACCCGGCTCGAGGCGGTGCTCGAGGCCGCCGCCGGCCTTCCCGCGGAATTCCTGGTCCTCGATTCCATCCAGACCGTGTACACCGACTCGCTGGAGAGCGCGCCCGGCAACGTCGGGCAGGTGCGGGAGTCGTCCGCGCTCCTGATGCGCTACGCCAAGGAGACGGGCACCGCGGTGGTCGTCGTCGGGCATGTGACGAAGGGAGGCGGCATCGCCGGTCCCAAGACCCTCGAGCACATCGTGGACACGGTGCTCTACTTCGAGGGGGAGGGCTCGCTCGACTACCGGCTGCTTCGCGCCACCAAGAATCGGTTCGGCTCGGTCGACGAACTCGGCGTCTTCTCGATGACGGAGCGCGGGCTCGTGGCGGTGCCGAACCCCTCCGCGATGTTCCTGGCGGCGCGCGCCACCGGCACGAGCGGCAGCGCCGTGACGGCGCTGATGGAGGGCACGCGGCCCGTCCTCGTCGAGGTGCAGGCCCTCGCCGCACCTTCGGGGTATGGCACGCCGCAGCGCGTCGCCACCGGGCTCGATCCCAAGCGCCTGGCGGTCTTGCTCGCCGTCCTCGAGCGGCGGGGCAACACCTCCTTCGCCTCGCTCGACGTGTTCGTGCAGGCCACGGCCGGTGTGCGTCTCGCGGAACCCGGGGCCGACCTGGCCGTGGCCGCGGCGCTGCTCTCGAGCCTTCACGGGAAGCCAGTTCCGGCGGATGTGCTCTATCTTGGTGAAATCGGGCTGGGCGGCGAGGTGCGTCCGATCAGCGGCATGGAGCGTCGGATGACCGAGGCGGCGCGGCTCGGATTCCGGCGCGTGTTCTCGCCGGGGCGGAATCCGCCCACTGTTTCTGGCATCACCGTGGTGGGCGTGGACCACATCGATCAATTGGTGAAGAGCCTTGCCGCTTGACGTCGGGGTGATCGTCGTGGCCGCGGGCCGTGGCACCCGCCTCGGCGGGACGCCCAAGCAGTTCCGCGAGCTCGCCGGCGTGCCGGTGCTCCTCCGTGCCATCCGTCCCTTCGCCTCCCACCCCAACGTCACGCACATGGTGGTCGCGCTCCCGCCCGACGCCGTGGCCAACCCGCCGGAATGGTTGGCCCCTCTCCTGGGGGAGCGACTCCGGCTCGTGGCCGGCGGCGTGGAGCGGGGCGACTCGGTCCGTGCTGCGCTTGCGGCGCTCCCGGAGCAGTGCGCGCTGGTATTGGTGCACGACGGGGCTCGCCCCCTCGTTTCGCGGGAAACCATCGACGCGGTCATCGCCGTGGCGGCTCGCGGCACTGGCGCCGTGGCCGCGGTGCCGCTGGGCGATACCCTGAAGATGGCGGCGGAGGGCGAGGGGCCGCCCACCGTTGAATGCACCATTCCGCGGCGCCGACTCTGGCGTGCGCAGACACCGCAGGGATTTCCGCGCGAGCTGCTGGAACGCGCCATCGCCTCGGCGGCCGCCGATGGGGTGCAGGGCACCGACGATGCCGAACTGGTCGAGCGGATCGGTGGTCGGGTCGAACTGGTGCCCGACCAACCAGCCAACCTCAAGCTTACCACGCAGGCGGATTTCACTCTCGCCGCAGCGCTCCTCCAGGGTGTCTCATGATTCTTCCCTTCCTGACGCCGGATGACGTGGAGCGCGCGATCCCGACGGTGCGCGACCATCTCGCCACCGGCAAGCTCCTGGCCTATCCCACCGAAACGGTCTACGGGCTCGGCTCGGCGCCGACCGAGGCCGCGCTCGATGCCCTGGCGCGCCTGAAGGGACGGCCGCCGAAGAAGCCGTTCCTGCTGCTGGTTTCGAGCGAGAAGATGCCCGAGGCATGGGGACTGGTGTATTCCCGCGCCGCCAGTGCGCTCGCCGCCGCCTTCTGGCCCGGGCCGCTGACGCTCATTCTGAAGGGTGGAGAGGGGCATCTGCCGGACCGGCTGCGCGGCGCGGAAGGGGGCATCGGTGTGCGGTACACCTCACACCGCGGCGTTCGCCGGTTGATCGAGGCATGCGGGATTCCCCTCACCTCCACGTCGGCCAACCGCCCGGGAAGTCCCCCGGCCGCCGGTGCCAGTGGCATCGTGCCGCTCTTTCCCGAGGCGGTGCGGGCCGGCGACCTCCTGGTTCTTGACGGCGGCGTGCTCGGCAACGTCCCTCCCTCCACCATCGTGGATTGCACCGAAGCGCTCCCGCGCATGGTTCGGGAGGGGGCCATCCCCCGGGACGAACTGCGTCGCGCGGTTGGGAGCCTTGCACCCTGATGCCTTCGCGCCAATCGTCCCCTCGTCGCGTTGTCCTGGTCTGCACCGGCAACACCTGTCGCAGCCCCCTGGCGGAGGCGCTGCTGCGCCAGGCCCTGGAGGAGCGCGGTGTCACGGGCATCGAGGTGCTCTCCGCCGGAACCGGCGCATGGGAGGGAGCACCGGCGTCGGAAGGGGCCTACCTGGTTGGCTTGGAGAACGGGCTCGATCTCTCTGGCCATCGCGCACGACTCGTTACCAGTGAACTGGTGGCGGCCGCAGATCTGATGCTCACGATGGCGCGCCACCACCGGGCCCGAATTCTTGAGCTGGGGGGAGACGATCGGGTGCACCTGCTCGGGGAGTTTGCCGGCAGGTCGGGCGGGGACGCGGAGGTGGCCGATCCCTTCGGCGCCGATCTGGAGGCGTATCGCCAGACCCGAGACGAGTTGAGCACGCTGATCACGATTGTGGCGGACCGCCTGGCCGGGGAGCAACGGAATGCAGGGGGGTAGGACACGGGTCTTCGCCCTGCTCGGCGATCCGGTGGCGCACTCCCTCTCGCCCGCGATGCACAACGCGGCGTTCCGGGTTCTTGGCCTCGACGCGGTGTACGTCCCCATGCCCTGCGCCTCGGCGCATGTGCCGGTGCTGATGGCCGCACTGGCGGAGGCGGGGGGGGGCGGCAACGTGACCGTTCCGCACAAGCAGGTGGCCGCCACCGCGCTGACGCGGCCGAGCGAACGGGTGACGGCGCTTGGCAGCTGCAACACCTTCTGGTGGGATGGCACTGCGCTGGCCGGCGAGAGCACCGATGTCGAGGGAGTGCAGGCTGCGCTCCGCCGGCTCGAGGTCGAGGCGGAGACGTGGCTGGTCATCGGGACCGGCGGTTCGGCGCGTGCGGTAGTGGAAGCGGCGCGGCTCGCGGGTGCGCGCATCGCCGTCTCCTCGCGTGACCACGGTCGGGCCGCCGCCTTGCTCGCCCTGGCCGGCGCCCGTGGGGTCGAGTGTGCCACCGCGGAAGAGGCGACGCTGGTCATCAACGCCACTCCGCTCGGCCTGAAGACGAGCGATCCCCTCCCGTCCAGGCCGGACGCCACGCCGAAAGCGGCGGCCGCGCTCGACCTCGTCTACCGCCGGGGAGAGACGGCTTGGGTCCGCCAGCAGCGGGCGGCCGGCAGACGGGCCGCGGATGGCCGGGAAGTGCTCCTGGCCCAGGGGGCGGCCGCGCTCACGCGGTGGTTCCCGAAACAAACACCGCCACTCGACGTGATGCGGGCCGCCCTGCATGTTGCCCTCGATTGATCTCCGCGCCGCGCTCTCGGCGCTCGAATGGGCGCTGCTCCCACCGCAATGCCTGACCTGTGATGAACCAGTCCCCCGGAGTGACGGCGACGCGCTGATCTGTGGCGTCTGCCGCTCCCGCTGGCGGCGGGTGGCTCCGCCGCAGTGCGCGCGCTGCGGCGGGACGGTCCCCCCAGAGGGGCCGTGCCTCTTCTGCGCCGAATGGCCGCTGGCGCTCACCTCCGTGTGGGCCGCGGTCTGGCTGGACGAGGGGGCCCGCCGGGCGATGCACCGCCTCAAGTACGGCGGATGGTGGCGCGTCGCGGATGCGTTGGCGGCCGGCATGCAACCGGTGCCGTTGCTTGAGGCGCCGGCCGTGCTGGTCCCCATTCCGCTGGGGAGCCGTCGGCTGCGCGCGCGAGGCTTCAACCAGGCGGAGCGGCTCGCGGAGGCGCTCGCGCGACATGGGACGCACACGGTGCAGCCGGAGTTGCTGCGCCGCCGAAGGGAGACCGGGACCCAGACCAAGCTCACACCGGAGGCGCGGCGGGCGAACGTGAGCGGCGCGTTCGAGGCCACGGGCCCGGTGCAGGGGAGGATCGTGCTGGTGGACGATGTCCTGACAACCGGTGCGACCCTGGCAGAGGCGGCGGTCGCGCTCGCGGCCGGAGGGGCGACTTCGGTCCAGGCGGTCACCTTCGCACGGGCCCGCCCGCCGGCGACAATGCTGGGTTGAGGGTGCGGTCTGGCTGATTCGGGTTATTTTTCCGGCGCACTGATTCTCTTACAGGAGATACCATGGCGGTCAAAGTCGGCATCAATGGATTCGGCCGGATCGGGCGGAACGTCGTGCGGGCAGCCAAGAAGATGGGGGCGACCGACCTCGACTTCGTGGCCGTCAACGACCTCACGGACACCAGGACCCTGGCGCACCTGCTCAAGTATGACTCGGTGCACGGTCGGTTCGACGGCACCGTCGAGGCCGGGGAAGGGTCCCTGGTCGTCAACGGCGACACGATGAAGGTCCTCTCGGAAAAGGACCCCTCCAAGCTGCCGTGGAAGGAGCTAGGCGTGGACGTGGTGCTTGAGTCCACGGGCCGCTTCACGGACCGGGAGCATGCCGCCATGCATCTCTCGGCCGGGGCGCGCAAGGTGGTGATCTCCGCGCCGGCCAAGAAGGAAGACGTCACGCTCGTCTACGGCGTCAACCACGAAAAGTACGACCCGGCCGCGCACCATGTCATCTCGAACGCCAGCTGCACCACCAACTGTTTGGTGCCGGTGGTCAAGGTCATCCTGGAGCGGTTCGGTTTCGTGCACGGGTTCATGACGACGATTCACTCATACACCAACGACCAGCAGATCCTCGACCTGCCGCACAAGGACCTGCGCCGCGCCCGCGCGGCGGCGGTCTCGATCATCCCGACCAGCACCGGTGCGGCCAAGGCGACCGGTCTGGTACTCCCGGAAGTGAAGGGAAAGATTGACGGCGTGTCCCTCCGGGTCCCGACCCCGGACGTCTCGGTGGTGGCCCTGAGCGTCGAGGTCAAGAAGGGCACGACCATCGACGAGGTGAACGCGGCGTTTCGCGAGTATGCCGCGGGACCGATGAAGGGAGTCCTCGCGGTCAGCGACGAGCCGCTCGTCTCGGTGGACTACATCGGCAACGTCGCCTCAAGCACGGTCGACCTGTTGTCCACCAACGTGGTCGACGGGACCATGGTCAACGTGACGAGCTGGTACGACAACGAAATGGGGTACTCGGCGCGCTGCGTCGACCTCCTGTCGTACATCGGCGCCCGGTTGTGAAGCGGACACTCGCCTCGCTCGACCCGGCGGCCCTCGAAGGCCGCCGGGCGCTGGTCCGGGTGGACTTCAACTGCCCGATCGCCGACGGCCGCGTCACGGATGACATGCGCATTCGCGCGGCCTTGCCCACCATCAAGTATCTCCGGGACCGGGGCGCGCGGGTCGTGCTGCTCTCGCACCTTGGCCGGCCCAAGGGCGCGCCAAACCCCAAGTACTCCATGGAGCCGGTGGTCCGGGCGCTCGAGGCCCTCCTCGGCTCTCCGGTCACCTTCCTGCCCGACCCGACCTCGGCGGAGGCGGTCGCCACCACGCGCCACATGCCGCGCGGGGGGATCGCCGTGGCGGAGAACACCCGGTTCCATCCCGGTGAGGAAACGAACGACGACGCCCTGTCAGAGCGCTTCGCCGCGCTCGGCGACCTCTACGTGAACGACGCCTTCGGGTCGGCGCACCGGGCCCATGCGAGCACTGCAGGCGTGGCGCACCGGCTGAAGCCGGCCGTGTCGGGATTCCTGATGGAAAAGGAGTTGGCATACCTCGGACAGGCACTGGGAAACCCGAAGCGTCCCTTCGTGGCGGTGATGGGCGGCGCCAAGATCTCCGGGAAGATCGACCTGATCGAGGCGCTGCTGCCCACCGTCGACGCCATCCTGATCGGCGGCGCCATGGCCTGCACCTTCTTCAAGGCGATGGGGCTGGAGGTCGGCAATTCGCTCGTGGAAGACGACCGGGTGGAGATGGCGGCGGCGTTGCTGAAGCGGGCCGGCGCCAAGCTGGTGCTGCCCGTCGGGGCGGTCGTGGCGCAGAAGCTCGATGCCACCGCCGAGACGCGCACGGTCCCGCGAGACGCCATACCGGCTGGATGGGCCATGTTTGACATCGATCCGGCCAGTGAGCGCCTCTTTGCCGAGCGGATTGCCGCGGCCGGCACGGTGGTGTGGAACGGCCCGATGGGGGTATTCGAGACTCCGCCCTTTGACCACGGCACGATGGCCGTCGCCCAGGCGATGGCTCGCGCCACCGAAGCGGGGACGGTCACGGTGGTCGGTGGCGGGGACTCGGCTGCGGCCGTTGCCGCCGCCCTGCTCGCTGACAGGATGACGCACGTTTCAACCGGGGGCGGCGCCTCCCTCGAATTCCTCGAGGGGAAGGTCCTGCCCGGTGTCGCCGCACTCGACGAAAGCTGAGGACTTCATGCGCATGATCCGTCTGCTCCTCCTCGCGCTCTGCCTGCCGATGGTCGCGGCCGCCCAGACCAAGCCGGCGACGCCTCCCCCGAACTTCGATGCCTATGTGGCCGCGGTCATGAAGCAGTTCGACGTGCCGGGGATGGGCATCGCCATCGTGAAGGACGGGCAGGTCGTGCTCGCCAAGGGCTACGGCGTCAAGCGACTCGGCTCAAGTGAGAAGGTGGACGCCGACACCCGGTTCGGGATCGCGTCGAACACCAAGGCCTTCACCGCGCTGGCGATCGGCATGCTGGTGGAGGAGGGGAAGCTCGAGTGGGACGCCCCGGTGGTGAACTACCTCCCCGAGTTCATGATGTGGGATTCCTGGGTGACCCGGCAGATCACGGTGCGCGATATCCTCGTGCACCGGAGCGGCCTCGGCCTCGGCGCCGGCGACCTCCTCTGGTGGCCGCCGACGACGTACACACCACCCGAGATCATGCGCCGGCTCCGCTACATCGAACCCGCCACCAGCTTCCGCAGCGCCTACGCCTATGACAACGTCCTCTACCTGGTCGCCGGGCAGTTGATCGAGCGGGTCTCGGGCCAGACCTGGTCCGATTTCATCACCAACCGGATCATGCGGCCGGTCGGGATGAAGGAAGCGAACAGCACGCATGCCGCCGCCGGACAGTCAGGGGGCAACGTGGCCGCCACCCACGCGAAGGTGAACGGCACCGTACAGGTGGTGAAGCCGTTCTCCGACCCCAACACCGACCCCGCCGGCGGCATCAACGCCGGCGCCAACGACATGGCGCGGTGGATGATCGCGCAGATGGACTCCGGGCGGGTCGGCGACAAGCACCTCTGGAAGCCGAGCACGACCCGACAGCAATGGAACCTGGTCACGCCGATCCCGACCGGACCGATGCCGAAGGAACTCGCCCCGTACACGGCGAACTTCTCGGGCTACGGCCTCGGGTTCTTCCTGCGGGATTACCGGGGGCAGAAGCTGGTGACGCACACCGGCGGGTTGCCGGGATACGTCTCCCTCCTGATGATGCTGCCGAACCAGAAGGTCGGCGTCATGGTCCTGACCAACCAGGAGTCCGGCGCGGCGTTCATGTCGATCGGGTTGAAGGTGCTCGACTACTACCTCAACGCGCCGCCGTTCGATTGGCTCGCCGGCTACACGAGCCGGATGGCGCAAGCGGACTCGATGATGGCTGCGGCCAACGCGGCGACGGCAGCCGCGCGGGACAGCGCGTCTCGCCCGTCACTTCCACTGGCCAGCTACGCGGCGACCTACGAAGACCCGTGGTATGGGACGATCACCGTGTCGCTCAAGGGCAGCGGGCTCGTGATGCAGTTTGACAAGTCGCCGGACCTCGTCGGCGACATGGAGCACTGGCAGTACGACACCTGGCTGGTCAAGTGGCGGGACCGCGAGCTCCGCGCCGACGCGTTCGTCACCTTCACCCTCGACGAGGAGGGCAAGGTGGCAGGCGCCACGATGAAGCCAGCCTCGCCGGAGGTGGACTTCAGCTTCGACTTCCAGGACCTCCACCTGACGCCGGTCCGGAAGCAGTAGCGGATGCGACCGCTGCTCTTTGCCGCCAACTGGAAGATGCAGGTGACCCCCGAGGAGACCCGGCGGTTTGCCGGGCAGTTCCTCGGGGCCACCGCCCCGGTCGAGGGGCGCTCCCTCTGGTTCTTCCCCTCCGCGGTCTCGATCGGGACGGCGGCTGAGGCTTTCGCCGCACGGCCCGATGTGCGGATCGGTGCGCAGGATGTACACTGGGAACCCAAGGGGGCGTTCACCGGGGCAACGTCGATTCCCCTGGCGCGCGGGGCGGGGGCGAGCGGGGCGCTGGTGGGGCATTCCGAGCGGCGGCACGTATTCGGGGAAACGGACGAGGAAACGGGAAAGAAGGTCCGTGCCCTCCTGGATGCCGGACTCACGGCGTTTCTGTGTGTGGGCGAAAAGCTCGAGGAGCGCGAAGCGGGGAAGACCGAGGCGGTCGTCCTCCGGCAGCTCCGTGCAGGGCTGGCTGGGGTGCCATCCGGGCAGATGGACCGATTGGTCGTGGCCTATGAGCCGGTCTGGGCCATCGGCACCGGCCGGAACGCAACCGCCGAGGATGCCGCCCGGGTGCACATCGCGCTGCGCACCGAGCTGTCCCGACTGGGGGCCACCGGCCGGATCCCCATCCTGTACGGCGGGAGCGTCAATCTGGGCAATGCCTTGGGGCTCCTGGCCCAGCCGGAGATCGACGGGGTCCTGGTCGGCGGGGCCAGCCTCGACCCGGATGGTTGGGCGGAAATCGTGGGGATCGGTGGTTGACCCCCTCGGCGCCGACCGGTTATTCTTCCAGACTGTCTCACAACGGAAATAGGCATGTTCGGTCTCATTCTGACGCTATTGATTCTTGATGCGCTGCTGCTCTCTGTCGTCGTGCTGCTCCAGGCGGGGCAGGGCGGCGGCTTGGCGGCCATGGGCGGCGGCGGCGGCACCGAGAGCTTTGTCGGTGGTCGGCAGGCGGTCACCATCCTGACGCGGTCCACCTGGTGGCTCGGCGGCATCTTCCTGGTCCTCTCGCTGGTCCTGTCGGTGATGTCAGCCGGCCGGTCGACGGCCTCTTCGGATGTCGAGCGGTTGCTTGCCCAGCCGGAGCAGCAGGCGCCTGTCACCAGCTCTCCGCTGCCTCTTGGCGGTACGGAGCCGGCCCCGGCGGCCGAGACGCCCGCGGCGCCGCAGCCGCAGCCGCAGCCATAATGCGGCGGGACGTTACTCGTGGCGGGGTGGCCGGATGACCGGCCGCCCCGCCTTTGTATTGCTCGAAGATGGAACCTGCTTCAAGGGGTTCGTCGCGGCCCCCATTTCCCCGGCCTTTGGTGAGGTGGTGTTCACGACCAACCTGACCGGCTACCAGGAAACCTTTACCGATCCCAGTTATCTCGGGCAGATCGTGGTCATGACTGCCCCCATGATCGGCAACTACGGGGTCAACAGCGAGGACATGGAATCCACCCGGCCCCAGGTTTCGGGTGTCGTGGTTCGCGAACTCGCTCGGCAGCACTCCAATTGGCGGGCCACCGAATCACTCGATGGGTGGCTCGGCCGGTATCAGATCCCGGTGCTGACCGGCGTGGACACCCGCCGACTGACCCGGCATATCCGCTCCAAGGGCGCCATGCGCGGGGTGATCGCCGAGGGGGAGGCACCGTCGGACGCGATACGCCAGAACCTCCTCGACTCCCCCAGCATGGAGGGTCTGGACCTGGCGTCCCGGGCCACGGTGGACAAGCCATACGAACAGGGCTCCTCCGGTCCCCATGTGGTTGCGTTCGATTTTGGGATGAAGCGGAACATCGTCGACATGCTCGAGGCGTCCGGGTGCCGGGTGACTGTCGTTCCGGCCACGACGAGCGCCGCCGAGGTCCTGAAGATGTCCCCCGACGGGGTCTTCCTCTCGAACGGGCCCGGCGACCCTGCCGCCGTCACCTATGCCTTTCCCGTGATCCGCTCGCTCGCCGAGAGTGGGATCCCGATGTTCGGTATCTGCTTGGGGCATCAGCTCTTGGGGTTGGCCTTCGGCGGGAGCACGGTGAAGATGCCGTACGGTCATCGTGGCGGCAATCATCCCGTCAAGGACCTTGCCGATGGTCGCGTCCTCATCACCACCCAGAACCACGGTTTTGCCGTGGCGGGAGGGCAAGACGGAGTGCCGGGAGCCCCCGATTTGGAGGTCACGCACCTTAACCTCAATGATGGCACCGTAGAAGGACTCCGCCACAAGACGCTGCCCGTATTCGGCGTTCAGTACCATCCGGAGGCCGCTCCAGGCCCCCATGATGCCTACCCGCACTTTGCCCAGTTTGTCAGGTCCATGGCCCCCCAGCCGGCCCGCTGACCCCCAACCCATTGACAGACAACAGGTAAGCCCATATTATCGGCCTGTCCGGCGTATATTGAACGCCCGCCTCATGAGACCCTCCTGGGGGATGCATGACCAAGGCCGACCTCGTTGAGCAGGTAACCGCGTCGATCGCCCGCACTGCCGGGCCGATGATCTCCAAGAAAGACTGCGCGCGGGTAGTCGACGCGTTCCTCGACGCCGTGAAGGTGGCGCTCAAGGACCAGCATAACATTGAGGTGCGCGGGTTTGGCACTTTCAAGATCCGCCGTCGCAAGACGCGGATGGCTCGCAACCCGCGCACCGGCGAGCCGGTGGAAGTGGCGGCGCGTCCGGTGCCTGTCTTCAAGCCCAGCAAGGAGTTGCGGTCGCTGGTGGCCGAGGAAGGCGATGTGGTCTCCTCCGGAGGCCCGGCCGACGTCAATTGAGTATCGCGCTCCAGCGTGATCGAAGGGCCGCGCTGCCGCGCGGCCCTGTCTTTTTCCACAACGCCCCGCTGGTGTACCTTGAACGATGTTCTCACCACCAGCGCCTAAGCGCTTGCTCATGAACCCGTTGACTCTCGGCAGGCCGGTCTCTTCATGACCTCCAGCACCGCCTCAGGTCGCCTCACCGTCGCCATCCGGTTGTTCGCCGCTTATGCCGAGGCCGTCGGCCGGACGAGTGTGGAAATCTCCCTCCCGTCCGGTGCCACGGTTGGCGACCTCCTCACCGAATTTCGCCGACAGGTCCCCGCGGCTGTCGCTCTTCCCGACCGTCCCCTCTGCGCCGTCAACCTCGTGCATGTCCTGACCAGCCAGCGACTTCACGATGGCGACGAAGTCGCGATCCTTCCGCCGCTGGCAGGCGGGTGAGATGGCGTACCTGTCGAACGACCCACTCGATGTGGCCCGGGCCATGGCCGAGGTCCAGGCGCCCGAGCGGGGAGGCGTCGCCACCTTCCTCGGCGTTGTCCGCTCACAGCATCAGGGACGCACGGTGGTTCGACTCGACTACTCCGCATATCACGAGATGGCCGAAGCGGAGTGCGGCCGGGTGGTGGCGGAGGCGGAGAGCCGCTGGCCGGTCAAGGTCGCGCTCCAGCATCGACTTGGCACGCTTGAGGTCGGCGATGTTGCCGTCGTCGTGGCGGTTGGTGGGGGGCATCGGGAGGAGACGTTTGCCGCCTGTCGGCATGTCATCGAGGAGTTGAAGCGCCGCGTACCGATCTGGAAGCGGGAACACTTTGCCGATGGCGAAGTGGGCTGGGTCGGCGCCGGTGGGGCCGAAGGGGGGAACCCGTGAGCCCGCTCATGACCGGCACGCCGACCGATCGCCTCTCCCGGCCGATGGGGAGCCTGCGTCTCTCCGTGACCGACCGGTGCAACATGCGCTGCCGGTACTGCATGCCTGAAGAGGAGTACACCTGGCTGCCGCGCGCGTCGATCCTCAGCTTCGAGGAGCTCACCCGTCTCACCGGGATCTTTGCCGGTCTCGGGGCAGGAAAGGTGAGGCTGACCGGGGGCGAACCGCTGCTGCGTCACGACCTTCCCGATCTGGTCCGGCGTCTGGCGGGTGTCGAGGGGGTGCGCGACCTGGCGCTGACCACCAACGGCATTCTCCTTCGTGAGCGGGCCGAGGCGCTCCGCGCCGCCGGGCTGGGGCGGGTGACCGTGAGTCTTGACACCCTCCGACCGGAGCGGATGGCGGAATTCGCCCGGACCGACCGGCACGGTGACGTGCTTGCCGGCATCGCCACCGCGGTGGCGGCGGGGTTTGCGTCGGTCAAGGTCAACGCCGTCATCATCCGGGGATACAACGACGACGAGGTGCTTCCGCTGCTCGCGTTTGCGCGGCGGGAGGGGGTCGAGCTGCGGTTCATCGAATACATGGATGTCGGGGGTGCGACGCGCTGGTCCCGGGACCAGGTGGTGTCCCAGGCCGAGATTCTGGCGGCCATCGCGGAGGTGCATGGGCCCGCCGAGCCACTCCCGTCGCGCGCCGCGGCACCGGCGGAGCGGTTCCGGCTTGCGGACGGCACGGTCTTCGGCGTGATCGCCTCCACCACCGCTCCCTTCTGTCGTGACTGCGACCGGAGCCGGCTCACCGCGGACGGCACCTGGTATCTCTGCCTCTACGCGACGGAGGGGATCAACCTTCGCGACGTCCTGCGCGACGGGATCACGGACGAGGAACTCGCCACCCTGATCCGGGAGCGGTGGACGTCGCGGGAGGATCGCGGGGCGGAGCAGCGCCTGACGGTTCCTTCCCGCGGCGCACTCTATCAAGTCGAAACGCTTCGCGCCGATCCGCGGCGCGAGATGCACACCAGGGGCGGCTGACGTCGGCAATCGGCGCTCACCCCGTCTCGTGACGGATCATTTGGGAGCCTTCCATCCATGGCCCTGCACGTCGCGCTCATCGAACCCCGGATTCCACCGAACACCGGCAACATCGCCCGTCTCTGCGCCGCGGCGGGTGCCCCTCTTCACCTGATCGAGCCGCTGGGCTTCTCCGTGGACGACAAGGAGGTCAAGCGCGCGGGCCTCGATTACTGGGACAAGGTCGATCTCTGGGTCCACCCCGACTGGTTCGCCTTCCGGGATGCGATCAGCCGCGACCGGACCCTCTACTTCTCCGCCAACGCCACGCGGGATCTCTCCGAGGCGCCGTTCGCGTGGAACAGCGTCCTCGTCTTCGGAAATGAGACGGACGGCATGCCGGCCCGCATCCTCGAGAAACATCCGGATCGCTGCTTCCGGATCCCGATGCCGGGGGAGGTGCGCAGCCTCAATCTCGCGAATGCGGTCAGCGTCGTGCTTTATGAAGGTTTGCGTAGGATCGGGGCGCCGGTTCCCGCGATGGCGCCGGAGGCGGCGCCCAGCGACGAGCCGCCCAAGAAGAAGCGGAGCCGCCGCCGGCGCTGACAATCGCCACCCTTTGTGCGAGGCCATCGGGCCTTTAGCTTACGGGCTCCACCTTCACCATTCAGACCCTGACCTGGGACTCTACAACCAATGCTGCAGAAGATCGCCGTCGTCGGCGCCGGCCATGTCGGCGCAACCGCCGCCCAGCGCCTCGCCGAAAAGAATCTCGCCCGCACGGTCGTCATGATCGACGTCGTCGAGGGCATCCCTCAGGGCAAGGGACTCGACCAGTGGGAGTCGGCGCCGATCGAGGGGTTCGACACCCGCATCGTCGGCACCAACGGCTACGACGAGGCGGCCGGCGCGGAAGTCTTCATCGTCACGGCGGGCATCGCCCGGAAGCCGGGAATGAGCCGCGACGACCTGGTCAAGACCAACGCCGGTATCGTCGGCTCGGTGGCGCGCGAGATCAAGCGGGTCGCTCCACAGAGCATCATCGTCGTGGTGTCCAACCCGCTCGACGTGATGTGCCACGTGGCGATGAAGGAGTCCGGTTTCCCCCGTGAACGGGTCATCGGCATGGCCGGCGTGCTGGACACCGCGCGATACCGTTCCTTCCTGGCCGCGGCCATCGACGTCTCCGTCGAGGACATTCAGGCGATGGTGCTCGGGGGCCACGGCGACACGATGGTCCCGCTGATCTCCTACACCACGGTCTCCGGGATTCCCATCACGCAGCTGATCGCGCAGGACAAGCTCGACGCGATCGTCGACCGGACCCGGAAGGGCGGGGCGGAGATCGTGGGACTCCTGAAGACCGGCTCCGCCTACTACGCGCCAAGCGCGGCCGCGGTGCAGATGGTCGAGGCGATTGCGCTCGACAAGAAGCGCATCCTCCCCTGTGCGGCATGGCTGACCGGCGAATACGGCCTCAAGGACGTGTTCTGCGGCGTGCCGTGCAAGCTCGGCCGGCGCGGCCTCGAGGCGGTCATTGAAGTGTCGCTGACCGATGCGGAAAAGAAGGAACTGCACGCCTCGGCGGCGGCCGTGCGCGAGACCATGGTGGCGATCGGATGAGCACACCGCTTGGGTTCGCGCGGTCCACGGTCGGCCGCAAGGTCATCATGGCCCTGACCGGGCTGCTGCTGGTCGGGTTCGTCACCGGGCACGTGGCCGGCAATCTCCTCGTCTTCAAGGGCCCCGGCACGCTCAACGCGTACGGGGCCCTCCTCAAGAGCAGCGCGGTGGTGCTCTGGACCGTGCGGCTCGTCCTGTTGACGGCCGTCGGCCTCCACGTCTGGGCCGCCCTGACGCTCATCCGGCTGAACCAGGTGAGCCGTCCGGTCGCCTATGCGAAACAGGTGCCCCAGGCCTCGACGCTGGCGGCGCGGCTGATGCGGGCGGGGGGCATCCTCCTGCTCGTGTTCATCGTGTTTCACCTGCTGCACTTCACCACCGGGACCATCCACCCCGGCTACACTTTCAGCGAGACCGACGTCTACAGCAACGTGGTCAGCTCCTTCCAGGTGCCATGGGTGGCACTGTTCTACATCCTGGCCATGGTGGCGCTGCTGGCGCACCTGAGCCATGGCATCTGGAGTTTCTTCCAGACGATGGGATGGAATCATCCCCGGTTCAATACCGCCCGGCGCGTCTTCGCGACCGTCCTGGCGCTCATCGTGTCGCTCGGGTTTATCGCGATCCCGTCGGCCATTCTCGGGGGGATGTTGCGGTGAGCATCAACCTCAATCCAAATGTTCCGGACGGCCCGCTGGCCCAGAAGTGGGACCAGCACAAGTTCGACCTCAAGCTGGTGAACCCCGCCAACAAGCGGAAGCACACCATCATCATGGTCGGATCCGGCCTCGCGGGCGGGTCGGCTGCCGCGACGCTCGGCGAGCTGGGATACAACGTCCACTGCTTCTGCTACCAGGATAGTCCGCGGCGGGCGCACAGCATCGCCGCGCAGGGCGGGATCAACGCGGCCAAGAACTACCCCAACGACGGCGACAGCGTCTGGCGCCTCTTCTACGACACCGTCAAGGGCGGCGACTTCCGCTCCCGCGAGGCCAACGTCTATCGCCTGGCGCAGGTCAGCGTCAACATCATCGACCAGTGCGTGGCGCAGGGCGTGCCCTTTGCGCGGGAATACGGCGGACTCCTGGCCAACCGGTCCTTCGGCGGGGCGCAGGTGTCGCGGACGTTCTATGCGCGCGGCCAGACCGGCCAGCAGCTGCTGCTCGGCGCCTACAGCGCCCTCGAGCGGCAGATCGCGGCGGGCAAGGTCACGATGCATTCGCGCAGCGAGATGCTTGACCTGATCGTCATCGACGGGCAGGCGCGCGGCATCGTGACGCGCGACATGGTGACCGGCAAGATCGACACGTGGTTCGGCGACGCTGTCGTCCTCGGGACCGGGGGCTACGGCAACGTGTTCTACCTCTCGACCAACGCCAAGGGCTGCAACGTCACCGCCGCTTACCGGGCGTACAAGCGCGGGGCGGCGTTTGCCAATCCCTGCTTCACGCAGATCCACCCGACCTGCATTCCGGTGGCGGGCGACCACCAGTCGAAGCTGACCCTGATGAGCGAGTCGCTCCGCAACGACGGCCGGGTCTGGGTCCCGAAGAAGAAGGGGGACACCCGCGCCCCGGGTGCCATCCCCGAGGCGGAACGGGACTATTACCTCGAGCGGAAGTACCCGAGTTTCGGGAACCTGGCGCCCCGCGACATTTCCTCGCGTTCGGCCAAGGAAGTCTGCGACGAGGGGCGGGGCGTCGGACCGGGCGGGCGCGGCGTGTACCTCGACTTTGCGGATGCCATCGGCCGCCTGGGCGAGGACACCATTCGCGAACGGTACGGCAACCTCTTCGAGATGTACGAGCGGATCACGGACGAGAACCCGTACCAGGTGCCGATGCGGATCTACCCCGCCGTGCACTACACGATGGGCGGCCTCTGGGTGGACTACAACCTGATGGGGACGATCGACGGGCTCTTCGTCATCGGGGAGGCCAACTTCTCCGATCACGGCGCGAACCGCCTCGGGGCCAGCGCCCTGATGCAGGGGCTGGCGGACGGGTACTTCGTCCTGCCGTACACGATCGGGAACTACATCGCGACCCACAAGTTCCCCGCGGTGGACGGCACCCATCCCGAGGCCCGGGCGGTCGTTGGCCAGGTGGCCGACCGCGTGGCGCGCCTGCTGGCGGTGCAGGGCACGCGCACCGTCGATTCGTTTCACCGGGAACTCGGCCACCTGCTCTGGGAGCACTGCGGGATGGCCCGGAACGCCGAGGGGCTTCGCACCGCGCTGGCGCGGATTCCGGAACTGCGCGCCGAGTTCTGGCGCGACGTCAAGGTCCTCGGCACCGGCGAGGAACTCAACCAGTCGCTCGAGAAGGCGGGGCGGGTGGCGGACTTCATGGAATTCGCGGAACTCATGTGCCGCGACGCCCTCGAGCGCGAGGAGTCGTGCGGCGGGCACTTCCGGACCGAGTACCAGACGCCCGACGGGGAGGCGAAGCGCGACGACGCACACTTCGCGCACGTCGCCGCCTGGGAATACACCGGCGACGACACCCCCCCCGTCCGGCACATCGAGCCGCTTCACTACGAGAACATTGAGCTCGCCACGCGGAGCTACAAGTGATGAACCTGACCCTGCACGTGTGGCGCCAGCCGGGCGCCGGCGCCCCGGGACGCCTGGAGCGCTACGAGGCCCGCGACATCAGTCCCGACATGTCGTTCCTCGAAATGCTGGACGTCGTCAACGAGGGGCTGATCGGCAACGGCGAGAATCCAATTGCGTTCGACCACGACTGCCGCGAGGGCATCTGCGGCTCGTGCGGCGTGATGATCAACGGCGTCGCCCACGGTCCGATGGCCGGGACCGCCACCTGCCAGTTGCACATGCGCAGCTTCAAGGACGGCGACGAGATTGTGATCGAACCATGGCGGGCCCGGGCCTTCCCCGTGCTGCGCGACCTCATCGTCGACCGCTCGCCCCTCGACCGGATCATCCAGGCCGGGGGCTTCGTCAGCATCGCCACCGGCAACGCGCCTGACGCGCATGCCATCCTCGTGCCGAAACAGGATGCGGACAGCGCCATGGACGCCGCCCAGTGCATCGGGTGCGGCGCCTGCGTGGCAGCGTGTCCCAACGCCTCCGCCATGCTCTTTACGGCGGCCAAGGTTTCGCATCTGGGCCTGCTGCCCCAGGGACAGCCGGAACGGGACCGGCGTGCCCTCAGGATGGTGACCCAGATGGACCTCGAAGGGTTCGGCGGATGCACCAACTACGGAGAATGCACCGCGGCCTGCCCCAAGGGGATCAGCCTCGAAACGATTGCCCGGATGAACCGGGACTACCGCGTCGCATCGCTGCGCGGGCGGCCGGAATCGACCGCGGCGGCTGGTCCCTGATCCGGACTGCCCTCTCCCTCACGCTGGTTCTCGCCGCCCTGCCCGCCACCGTGCGCGGGCAGGGCGGCTCGACCTCTGCGACATTCGCCGGTCGGGGCATCGTCGTCGGCACCTACTCGAACGGCGAGCCGCTCGGCGGGGAGGCGACGGAGATCCGGCTGGTCCAGCCCATGTTGATGGCCCACGCCACGGCGTACAACCGCGCGCTCCGGGTCACCTCGACGGTCAATTTTGAGTCCTGGACCATTCCCGATGGCGAATTGACGATCGGCGCCTGGGGCGAGGGCTTCGTCGACCGGCGGCATCCGCACACCATCATTCACGAGCTCATGGCGTCCGGGGTGGGGCACCTGGGCAAGACGGAGCTGTCGCTGAGCGGCGGCAAGGGCTTCGCGGCGTTCGGGAGCGACGACCCGTCCGATCGGCTGACGCTCCGGTATCCCGTCAACCATCACTGGAGCCAGATCCTGGAGCGTGCGGTGCTGACCGGCGGTGTACTCGCCGGTCCTGTCATGCTGGAAGTCTCCCTCTTCAACGGTGACGAGCCGGAATTTCCCCAGGAGTCGCCCAACTTCAGCCGATTCGGCGATTCCTGGTCCACCCGGCTGACCGCGTTCCCTGTGCAGGGGCTGCAACTCGAGGCGTCCTATGCATCGGTACAGTCGCCCGAGCATCGCGCGGGGTCGGGAACCGACCAGACGAAGTGGCACGCCTCCGCCCAATGGACGCGGCCGCTCGGAGACCACCCCTTCACCGCCTTCGCCGAATGGGCAGAGACCAACGAGAGTGAGGGCCTGTTCACCTTCCATTCGTTGCTCGCCGAGGCGGCGTGGGATCTCGGGCCCACGCGGCTGTATTACCAGTTCGAGCGCACGGAGCGGCCAGAGGAGGAGCGCATCTTTGCGCAGCCCACGCGGAGCGTCCGGCCCCACCTGGAAGACGCGATCCTGGGAACGACGCGTTGGACGCTGAACACCATCGGCGTTGGGCGGGACCTCCTGGCCGGAGGCGGGGTGGCGCGCCTCCGCCCCTTTGTGGAGCTCTCCTACGTGACGGTATCCCAGGTGGGGCCGGGAGTCTTCGACCCGGCACTCTGGTACGATGGCACCGGCTTCTGGGGCGTCAGCCTCGGGCTGACAGTCGGCCTCGGACGGACGGCGTTCACGCACAGAATGGGTCGGTACGGGGTGTCCGAGGACGCTCCCGGACGGATGTCGGGTTCACACCATCACTGAGATGAGCTGATGCGCATGCGTATTCCTTCCCCGGTCGCTCGGACCGCCGTGATGCTGCTCCTCCTGGCGGCATGCGGCGGCTCCGACAGCGCCGGTCCCCCGCCGACGCGAGTGATTGCGGTCTCGACTGGCGACGGAGTGATCGCCGCCGTGAGGACCGCCGTCGAGCTGACCGCTCGCGTCACCGATCCCGCCGGGAATCCCGAATCAGGGGTGTCGGTGCGGTGGTCCGTCGTGAGCGGCGGGGGGAGCATTCCCTCAGCGAGCACCAGCGACGCCGACGGGTTCGCACGCGCCACCTTTACCCTCGGGCAAACTGCCGGACCGCAACGCGCGCGCGCCAACGTCGACGGAGTCGGCAGCGCGACGGCCGACTTCACCGTCACCGCGGTTGCCGGACCGGCCACCCAGCTGAAGAAGAGCGCCGGCGACGGCCAGACGGGATGGTCCGGGGTGGCCCTGCCGATCGCCTACGCGGTCACGGTGCAGGATGCGTTCAACAATCCAGTGCTCGGCGCCACGGTCGACTGGGTGATCACGTCCGGCGGGGGCTCGCTCTCCGCCACGTCCGTGGCGACCGGAGCCGGCGGCATTGCGACCGTCGTCCACACGCTCGGGACGGCGGCGGCCAAGCAGACCGTGGTGGCCAGTACCCCGGCCGTCGCGGGCGTGTCGGTGTCCTTCACCTCGACCGCACTCGCTGGCATCAAGCTCGTGAGCACCGTGGCGGTGCCCGCGAACTACGGGCTGCACGATACCTTCGTCCGCGACGGCCTTGCGTTCCTCTGCGTGTGGGATGAAGGGGTCTACATCTACGACGTGGGGAACGGGATCAAGGGCGGCACCATCGCGTCACCGCAACTCGTGGGCTCGGTGAAGACGGCCGGCGGCAACGTCCACAATGCGTGGTGGTATCACTCCCCGTCCGGCGCGAAGCAATACCTCTTCGTGGGAGAAGAAGGCCCGGGGAGTGTCGGCTCCGCCAGCTCCGGCTCGATCCACGTGGTGGACGTGTCGAACCTGGCGGCACCGGTCGAGGTGGGCAGCTATACGCTGGCCGGCGCGGGTACCCACAACTTCTGGGTCGACGAGAACGCGGAGATCCTCTACGCGGCCTACTACAATGGGGGGGTCGTCGCCCTCGACGTTTCCGGGAGCCTGCCGTCCGACATGCGCAGTCGGGAGCTGGCGCGGATTCAGCCCGGGGGCCCTGGCAATACCTACGTGTGGGGCGTGATGCAGTACCAGGACGGCGACATCTACGCCTCCGACATGCTGAGCGGCTTCTGGCGGCTTCGGTACAACGGCGGGAGCTTTTCGGTCGTGGGTGGCGGAAACAACGTCCCCGAGCGGTTCACGTCGGACCTGTGGGTGCAGAACGGGTACGGGTACACGGGGGGGTGGGGCAATCGCGGAATCCAGCCGGGCAACGCCGTCAAGATCTGGCAGGTGGCGGGGGCGGCACCGGTGCTCGTCGATTCCGTCATCACCAGCGGCATCACCACGGTCAGCGACGTGCAGGTCAGTGCCGATGGCAAGTTGCTGGTCTTCAGCGCGGAGAACGGGCCGAACGCGGGGCTTCACGTCTACTCGCTGGCTGCCTCTCCCAGCCAGCCCGTCTTCCTGGCCAGCTATCTCGTTTCCCAGGGGCTCCACACCGCCACCGTGGCCACCATCGCAGGGCAGACCTATGTCTTCGCGGCACGGAACCCGGCCAGCCCGGCCCTTCTGATCTTCGACATCACATCGCTGGCTCCCTGAGTCGGCCCGGAAATGCTGAACGGGGAGGCGCCGCTTGGCGCCTCCCCGTTCGCATATTTGGACCACCGCCGGAGTTACGGCGTCGCCGCCGGCACCTGGCCGGTCTGGTTGTTGGTCCGGTTCACGTCGGGGAACACCTCGCCCGGATCCACCGCCACGCCTACGACGCGCTTGTCCGGCACCACGAGGGTGAAGGTGTTGCCACCGTACCAGATTTCCACGGGCAGCCGCCGGTGTTCGGGAGGCGCACCGTCGAAGTAGAGGGTGAGGTCCACCGGCATGACCATCGGGCCGACGTTGTCGAGATAGATGCGCGACTGCGGCACCCCCTGCCGTTCGACGATCTTGACGGAATCCACCGCCTGATCGAGCGTCTCCGTGGTGTAGAACCACGACCGCCAGAACCAGCTGAGGTCCTCGCCGACGCCGTCTTCCATGGTGCGGAAGAAATCGGCCGGCGTGGGGTGCTTGAACGCCCACCGACGGATGTACTCGCGGAACGCCGGGTCGAACCGTTCCGGACCCAGGATCTGTTCGCGGAGGACGATCAACCCGAATCCCGGCTTGTTGTAGGCGGCCTGGCCGAGGATCGGGCCAGGCGTGCGATCGGCCGGCGTGATGATGGGGACCTCACGGCCCGAGAGGGCGTAGCCGACGTAGGTCCTGCCGTTGCCGCGGCGGTTCGGGGCGTCCGGGTACCGCAGCTTCCAGTTGTAGTAGTTGATGAAGGTGTTGAACCCCTCGTCCATCCAGGGATAGAGCCGCTCGTTGCTGCCCACCACCATCGGGAACCAGGTGTGGCCGAATTCGTGGTCGGTCACGCTGTACAGCGCCTGCGCGTTGGTGCGGTTGCCGCAGAAGACGATCATCGGGTATTCCATCCCTCCCTCGGGGCCGTTCACGTTGATGGCCACGGGGTAGGGATAGGGGAACCACTGCTTCGAGTACGCCTCGATGGCGAATTTGGCGTACTGGCTCGACTGGTTCCAGATCGAGTCGGCCGAGGGGGGATAGAGGCTCATGGCAACGGTCTTGCCGCCGTTGACGCTTACGGCGTCCCAGATGAAGTGCCGCGCGGCGGCCCACGCGAAATCCCGGACGCTGTCGGCCTGGAAGCGCCAGGTGAGCATGCCGGAGGCCGGGCGGGGCCGGGACGCCGGATCGCCGATCTCATTCTTGCCACGGATGACCACGGTGGTCTCACTGGTGCGCGCCGCTGCCAGGCGGGAGCGCTGCGTCGCCGTCAGGACCTCGGTCGGATTCTGCAGCACACCGGTGGCGCCCACGATCATGTTCGCCGGCACGGTCAGGCTGACGTCAAACGTCCCGTACTCCAGGTAGAACTCGCCCTGGCCGAGGTACTGCTCGGTGTTCCAGCCCCGCACGTCATCGTACACCGCCATCCGCGGGTACCACTGGGCGACCTCGAAGACGTAACTGCTGTCCACCAGCTCGATGCCCATGCGGTTCGTGATCGTGGTGTCAAAGGGGAAAGACCAGGCGAACTCGAGCGTGATCCGGTCCCGCGGCGGCAGCGGGTGGGGGAGGTCGACGCGCATCATCGTGCCGTTGATGAGATGCGGCGCCTCGGTGGCGGCGCGGGCCGACTTTCGGCCTCCACCCGCCGGAGCCCCGACGGCGACGCGCGTCAGCGTGACGCCGCCGTCCGCCCCGCGCGGCCCGAACCGGGTGTTGGGAGGCATGATGGCCGTCCCCCGGCTGGACTGGCTGAAGACATTCTGGTCCAGCTGGATCCAGACATATCGCAACGTATCCGCGGAATTGTTCGAGTAGGTGATCGTTTCCTCGCCGCTCAGGCGGCGATCGACCGTGTCCAGCGTGGCCCGGATGACGTAGTCGGCGCGCTGCTGCCAATAGTTGCGCCCCGGCATGCCGCTCCCGGTCCGGATCGTGGTGGGGGTCGGGAGGTCGAGACGCCGGAAGGGGGATTGGTCGGAGATCGGAGGGGGGACCGGCTTCGGCGGGGTGGCGGAATCCTGCGCTGCCAGCGGGGCCGAGAGGAGGCACAAGAGAACCAACGGACCTGCGCGCACGGGACACTCCATCGGATTGAGGTTGTCGGTGGTCGGGAGCGAGTGGATATTTCCACCTCACCCACCTACGGGATGATAGCATGATCCGTTTCCGATTCGCCCTGATGCTCGTGGCCGCGCTCCCATCCACCGCGGCCGCACAGTCGATCGCGGGGTTCACCGCGCCCGATGCGGCGCGCCAGCGGACCTTGGAGGGAATCCTCGACACGCTCGTCACGCCGGTGAGCGTCCGGGACGATTCGAGAGCGCTCTCGGCGGTTCCGCACATTGCCGGGACGCCGGCCCAGCACCGGACAGCCGAGTACGTCAACCGCGCGCTCGCGGCCGCCGGGTGGGACACGTCCAGCGTGTCGTTCCGGGTATATATCCCGTTCCAGGACTCGGCCGTGGTGGAGCTGATCAAGCCGAGCCGGAAGCGGCTCAGCCTGAACGAGCCGGCGCTCCGGGAGGATCCGGCGACCCATGGGGCCATCTGGCCTGCCATGAACGGGTACAGCGGGGTGGGAGACGTCACCGGTGCCGTGGTCTACGCCAACTACGGCCTGCCCACCGACTATGCCCAGCTCGATTCGATGGGTGTCTCGGTTCGGGGGAAGGTGGTGATCGCGCGGTACGGGCGGTCCTATCGCGGCATCAAGGCCCGCGAGGCCGAGGCGAACGGTGCGATCGCACTGATTCTCTATTCCGATCCGCAGGACGACGGCTATTTCGTCGGCCCCACCTATCCGGCCGGCCCGATGCGGCACCCCGACTCACCGCAGCGGGGGAGCCTCGGTGGAGGCGACAGCCGCGGCGACCTGTCGACGCCCGGCTGGGCCTCGACCGACGATGCCAGGCGGCTGCCGCAGGACTCTATTCCGGGGCCGACTATCCCCGTGATCCCGGTCGGGTATCGCAACGCCCAGCTGATCCTCCAGCCCATTGGCGGGCCCGAGGTGCCACAATCCTGGCAGGGAGGGCTGCCGTTTCGGTATCGCGTGGGCGGAAGTGAGGTCGAGGTCCGTGTCGGGGTCTGGGCCGAACGGGGGGAGGCGGCGTACAAGACGATCACGAATACCATCGCGGTGCTGAAGGGCACGACCTGGCCCGATCGATTGGTCATCGCCGGCGGACACCGCGACGCCTGGGGTCCTGGCGCCGCGGACAACGTGAGCGGCGTCGCCACGATTCTCGAGGCGGGACGCGCCGTCGGTACAGCAGCGACCGCCGGCTTCCGGCCCAAGCGGAGCATCGTCCTGGCCACCTGGGACGCAGAGGAATGGGGCCTGGTCGGCTCGACCGAATACGTGGAACTGATGGCGGAGATGCTGCGGCAACAGGCGGTGGCCTACCTCAATCTCGACATGAGCGCCTTCGGCCGGCACTTCGGCGCGAGCGGGACCGCCTCGCTCTGGGCCTTCATTCGCGACCTGGCCGCCGACGCCACACAGCCGGGCGACACCGTCTCGGTGCGGCAGGCGGCGCGTCGTGACCGATCGCTCCCCGATTCCGTTTCCCTCCCGATCGGCAACCTTGGGGGCGGCAGCGACTTCGCGGGGTTCTACAACATGCTCGGCATCCCGGCGTTCGACTTCGGCTTCGGCGGGCGCTACGGCGCCTACCATTCCGCCTACGACTCGTTCAACTGGATGGACCGCTTCGGCGACCCAGGGTATCTGAGCCACGCGGCGGCGGCGAGGATGACGGCCACCGCGGTGACCCGGCTGGCGAATGCCGATCTGCTCCCGTTCAACTTCGCCGAATTCGGGCACGCCCTCGGGGCGCTGGTCGCCGTCCGTCGTGACCAGGCGAGCCGGGCGAGGATGGAGGTTCCGGGCTGGGCCCAGCTCGACAGTGCCGTGGCGGGACTGGTGCGCGCGGGGACCCGGCTCGATTCGGCGCTCACCGTGCTGAGCGCGGCGACCGGGCGCCGGGCGCCGGACGCCGCCGATCTCTCGGCCGCGAACGATTCGCTGCGCGTGGCGGAGCAGGCGTACGTGCGGCCGGAGGGGATTCCCGGACGTCCGTTCTACCTCAACGTCCTGTTCGCGCCAGGGCGGGATGACGGCTACGGGGCGGTCGGGCTGCCGGGGCTGCAGGCGGCGATCGAGGATGGTGATGCGGCGCTGGCCGCCAGCGAGGTCCGCGACTTGACGGAGCGCACCAGCCGGGCCGCCGCAACTGTCGAGGGGGCGGTGAACCGGCTGGCGGGAGGCGGGAGCTAGAGGCGGGGCAGGGTGACGCCGACCTGTCCCTGGTACTTGCCGGCCTTGTCCTTGTAGCTGACCTCGCACTCGTCGTCGGCATCCGCCTCGAAGAAGAGCACCTGGCAGATGCCCTCGTTGGCGTACACCCGGGCGGGGAGCGGGGTCGTGTTGCTGATTTCGAGGGTGACGTACCCCTCCCACTCCGGCTCGAACGGCGTCACGTTCGTGATGATGCCGCACCGTGCGTAGGTGGACTTGCCGACGCAGATCGTCAGGACGTTGCGGGGGATGCGGAAGTATTCGATCGAGCGGGCCAGCGCGAAGCTGTTCGGCGGCACAATGCAGCTTTCCCCTTCAAACTCCACGAAGCTGCGCGCGTCGAACGCCTTCGGGTCGACGATGGCGGAGAGGGCATTGGTAAAGATCTTGAACTCGGGCGCCACCCGCATGTCGTAGCCGTAGGACGAGACGCCGTAGCTGATGACCTGGCGCCCCTGCGCGTCGAGCCGGCGGACCTGGCGATCTTCGAACGGTTCGATCATCGCGTGTTCCTGGGCCATGCGACGGATCCAGCGGTCGGACTTGATGGACATGACGAGCCTTGCCTCGGAGTGGGAGAAATCGCCGGGAAAGGTACCCGGCGCCGGGGTCTCGCCGCAACGCCTAGGTGCGCCTCGGGTCACGACTTGGGTTGACCTCGGTGAGGCCTCTGTTAACTTTGTGTCGCTCTTCGGCCCAGTCCTTGTCCGGATGGTGCTCTCTGAACCTCACGCCCTACATTCCGATCCTGTTCATGCTGGCCCTCGTCGTCATCACGGCGGTCGCCATGCTTGGACTCTCGCACGGCCTCGGGTTCCTGCTTGGCACCCGGCGGAAGACGCCGGTCAAGCAGTTGCCGTACGAGTCCGGCATGCCCGTCCTCGGCGACGCCCGCGAGCGATTTTCCGTCAAGTTTTACCTCGTCGCGATGATGTTCATTCTCTTCGACATTGAAACGGTCTTCATGGTGCCGTGGGCGGTGGCCTTCCAGCAGATGGTCGCCGACCGGCTCTTCCTGCTGGTCGAGATGCTGGTGTTCATCCTCATCCTCGCCATCGGGTACCTCTACGTATGGAAGCGGGGAGCATTCCAATGGGATTGACCCTGCCCGAAGGCGGGCCCCAGGTCGCCGAGTTGAGCGGGGAGTCGCCCAACTGGGTGACCGCCCGCCTGTCCGACCTGGTCAACTGGTCCCGGACCCGTTCGCTCTGGCCGATGCCGTTCGGCACCGCCTGCTGTGCCATCGAGTTCATGGCCACGGCCGCCAGCCGATACGACATCTCCCGGTTCGGGATGGAGCGGCAGGGATACACCCCCCGCCAGGCCGATGTTCTTATCTGCGCCGGTCGCCTGCCGTTCAAGCTGGCCCCCGTCATCCGGCGCGTCTGGGACCAGATGCCCCAGCCGAAGTGGTCGATTTCGATGGGAGCCTGCGCGTCGTCCGGCGGGATCTTCGACAATTACGCGATGGTGCAGGGTATCGACACGATCATTCCGGTGGATGTGTACGTGCCCGGCTGTCCGCCGCGGCCCGAGGGCCTGCTCTACGGCATCTTCCTGCTGCAGAAGAAGATCCAGGGGGAGAGCCTCATGGATCAGTCGCTGCGCATCGAGCGGTCCATGGGACCCGACGGACTCTTTCGTGCTCCGGCCGTCATCGACGAAGTCTCGGAGCCGTTCGGCAACTCTGTGCACCAGACCCGCTCCTCATGACGGCCGCCACCGTCTCGCCGTCCGTCGCCGCGCTCGTCAGCCACTTCGGCGCCGCCATTCTCCGGGACCGGGTCTCTTGTGGCGACACCATCGTCTGGGTCGCGCCCGACAAGGCCCACGACATCCTCGCCTGGCTCCGCGACGATCCGGGGCAGGACTTCAACTTCCTCACCGACGTGACCGCCGTGGAGTATCGCGACGGCGAGCTGCCGCTGGAGGTCGTCTACCAGCTTCGCTCGCTGGGGCGCCGGGCGGACCTGCGTCTCAAGGTTGAGCTCGACAAGAGCCAGCCGCTCGAGGTCGAGAGCGTGTGCGACCTCTGGGCCGGGGCCAATTGGCTCGAGCGCGAGGTGTTCGACATGTTCGGCATCACCTTCCGGAACCACCCCGACCTGCGCCGCATTCTCATGTGGGAGACCTACGCCGAGGGGTACCCGCTCCGGAAGGACTTCCCGCTCCGCGGGCATTTCAGCCGGTCCGAGCAGACCCGGCAGGCGCTGGCCGCCAATCCCGAGGCGCACTACTCGCTGGAAGAGCTCTCCATCGCCGCCTCGTATCACGAGCTGAGCATGGAAATGCGCGAGCGGCTTGGGCACGGTGAGCGCGGGGAGGTGACGTGAGTACCCGGACCGTCGAATTCGAGCTGACCACGCCGGGGGTCGACGCCGCCGGCCGCGACATCCGTGTGCCGCTCGGCGTCCAAGGGCACCCGGATGCCGAGATGTCCTCGGAGCACGCCCTCATCAACATCGGCCCCCAGCACCCCGCCACCCACGGGGTCCTCCGGCTCGTCATCGAGCTCGACGGCGAGACGGTCGTCCGGTGCATTCCCCATATCGGGTACCTGCACTCGGGCTTCGAGAAGCTGGGGGAGTACCGGCACTACAACCAGATCATCCCGCTGACCGACCGCACCGACTACCTGGCGCCGATGTCGAACAACGTCGCCCTCGCGCTGGCGGTCGAGAAGCTCATGGACATCCAGATCACCGAGCGCTGCCAGGTGCTCCGGGTCATTGCCTGCGAAATGAGCCGGATCATCTCGCATATCGTCTGGCTCGGCACCACTGGCATCGACCTCGGGGCCTTTACGCCCTTCCTCTGGCTGTTCCAGCAGCGGGAACTGATCTATGACCTGCAGGAGGCGTGGACCGGCGCCCGGCTGACGACCTCGCTGACGCGGGTGGGCGGCATGATGGCCGACGTCCCGGAGGGCTGGGAAGACGGCCTGCGGCAGTTCTGCCAGGGATTTCCGAAGGTCCTGCGGGAAGTCGACACGATGTTCACCAAGAACGCCATCTGGTGCGGTCGCAACCAGGGCGTCGGGGTCATCAGCGCGGCCGACGCGATCAACGGGTCGCTCTCGGGCCCGCTCCTGAGGTCCACCGGGGCGGACTACGACGTGCGGAAGGACCGCCCCTACCTTGGCTACGAGACGTACGATTTCGACGTCCCCGTCGGCGAGCATGGCGACAACTACGACCGCTACCTGGTGCGGCTGGAGGAGATGTTCCAGTCCACCCGCATCCTCGAGCAGGCGCTCGACCGGCTGGCCGGCCTGCGCGGCGCGCCGATGAACGTGGCCGACGCGCGGGTCATCCTGCCGCCCAAGTCGCGCGCCATGAGCGACATGGAGTCGATGATCCACCACTTCAAGCAGGTCATGGAAGGGATTCACCCGCCGGCGGGCGAGGCCTACCTGGGCATCGAAAACCCCAAGGGCGAACTCGGCTACTACTTCGTCTCCGACGGCACCGCCAAGCCGGTGCGCTGGCGCATCCGGCCCCCGTCCTTCATCAACCTTTCCGCGCTGCCCCAGATGTGCGAGGGCGCGCTCCTCAGCGACGTGATCGCGACCAACGCGAGCGTCGATATCGTCATGGGAGAAATCGACCGATGAGCGGCTCCACGCACGGCCACGCCGATGCGCCCCATGCGCCGGTGTTCACGGGGGAGGTCCGCTCGCGGCTCGAGGCGCTCTTCCCGCAGTATCCCACGAAGCAGGCCTGCCTGCTGCCGGCGCTGTGGATGGTGCAGGAGGAGCGGGGCTGGATTTCCGAGCCGGCCATGGCGGAGGTGGCGGAGGTGCTCGGGCTGACCCCGGCGTACGTGAAGGGGGTCGTGACCTTCTATACGATGTACCACACCCATCCGGTCGGGCGGCACTTCATCCAGATCTGCACCACGTCGCCGTGCAACCTGTGCGGCGCCGAGGCGGTCATGGAGGCGTTGTTGCGCGAGACGGGCTGCGGGGAGCTCGGCGCGACCAGCCCGGACGGCCGGTTCACCGTGTCCGAGGTCGAGTGTCTCGGGGCGTGCGGCTTCGCCACCCCGATCATGATCAATGACGACTTCATCGAGAGCGTGACGCCGGAGCGGGTTGCCGGCATCCTGCAGGGGTACAAGTAATGGGCTATCCGCATCCGTCCCACCCGAAGGAAACGCCGGTGCTCTCGAAGCACTTCGGCGAGGCCGCGGCGCGGACCTACGAGGGCTGGGTGGAGCGCGGCGGCTACACCGCGCTGCGCAAGGCGATGGGCATGACGCCCGAGGCGATCATCGACGAGGTGAAGGCGTCAGGGCTGCGCGGGCGGGGCGGCGCCGGGTTCCCGACCGGGCTGAAGTGGTCCTTCATGCCCAAGGGCGACGGCAAACCCCACTACCTCGTCTGCAACGCCGACGAGTCGGAACCCGGCACTTTCAAGGACCGCGAAATCATGCGGTGGACGCCGCACCAGCTGATCGAGGGGTGCGCCATCGCGGCGTATGCCATCGGGGCGGAGCGCTGCTACATCTACATCCGGGGCGAGTTCACCGAGCCGCTGGCCATGGTCAAGGCCGCGGTGGCGGAGGCGTACGCCCACGGCGCGCTCGGCGCCGATGTCTTCGGTTCCGGCAAGCGGATCGACATCGTGGTGCATCGCGGGGCGGGGGCGTACATCTGCGGCGAAGAGACCGCGATGATGAACTCGATCGAGGGGCGCCGTGGGAACCCGCGCATCAAGCCGCCGTTCCCGGCGCAGGCCGGCCTCTTCGCCATGCCGACCACCATCAACAATGTCGAGACGCTTTCCGCGGTGCCGCACATCATCAATCGCGGCGGCGAATGGTACAAGGGTCTCTGCCTCAGCAATCCGAAGTCCACCGGCACCAAGCTGATCTCGGTCTGCGGGCACGTGCAGCGGCCCGGCAATTACGAGGTCACCATGGGCACGTCGATGCAGGAGTTGCTCTTCGACATGTGCGGCGGCATGAAGCCGGGGCGCACGCTGAAGGCGGTGATCCCCGGCGGTTCCTCGGTGCCGATCATGACGGCGGCCGAGGTGGACGGATGCCTCCTGGACTACGAAGGGGTCGTCGCGTGCGGCTCGATGCTCGGCTCCGCCGGCATGATCGTCATGGACGACTCCACCGACATGGTCTACCAGATCTGGCGGCTCGCCCGGTTCTATGCGCACGAGTCCTGCGCCCAGTGCACCCAGTGCCGCGAAGGCACCGCCTGGACCACCAAGATCCTGGAGCGGATTCTGGCCGGGAAGGGCAAAGAGGCGGACCTGCAGCTGCTGCTCGACCTCTCCGAGAACATGACCGGCAAGACGATCTGCGTGCTGAGCGACTCCTGTGCCGCGCCGATCGTCAGCGGGATCCAGAAGTTCCGGTCCGAATTCGACGCTTACCTCAGCGGCGCGCGCCAGCCGGCGCTCGCAATGGCCTGATCCGATGACCGAACGCGTGACCGTCACGATCGACGGGGCCCAGGTGAGCGTCCCCAAGGGCACGTCGATCATCGAGGCGGCCAAACAGGCCGGCGTCCTCATCCCGCACTACTGCTACCACCCGTCGCTGCCGTCGCCGGCCGTCTGCCGGATGTGCCTGGTGGAGGTGGAGAAGGCCCCGAAGCTGATGCCGGCGTGCGTCACGACCGTCACGGACGGCCAGGTCGTGCACGTGAACAGCGCGCCGGCAAAGAAGGCACGGGAAGGGGTGCTGGAATTCCTGCTCGCCAACCACCCGCTCGACTGCCCGATCTGCGACCAGGCGGGTGAATGCGAGTTGCAGGACTACACCTTCCAGGAAGGCCGTGCCGCCGGGCGGCACGACGACTATCCGAAGCGGTACAATCCCGTCGAGGAGTTCGGACCCGACGTCCTCTACGTGCCCAACCGGTGCATCCTCTGCACGCGGTGCGTGCGGTTCATGGACGACGTCGCCGGGGACGGGGTCCTCAACGTCTCGGAACGGGGTGACCGGGCCACCATCGGGATCTTTCCCGACCGCGAGCTCGATCACCCCTGGGCGGGCAACGTGGTGGACCTGTGCCCCGTCGGCTCGCTCATCTCCAAGGACTTTCTGCACAAGGCGCGCGCCTGGGACCTCGATCGCACGGCCAGCATCTGCCCCGGCTGCACCCAGGGGTGCAACATCACGATCGACACCCGCGACAATACTGTGGTCCGCCTGCGGCCTCGCGCCAACCTCGAGGTCAACCGTCACTTCATGTGCGACGAAGGGCGGATGCACTATCGGTGGATGAATCGGGGCGACCGGGTGGAGGCGCCCCTCGTGCGCGAAGGCGACGGGCAGCGCCCCGTCGACTGGGAAACGGCCCTCGACCACCTTGGGCAGATGGTCCGGGGCGGCGCCGGATCCGCGGTGGTGCTCGCCTCGCCTCGCGCGAGCCTCGAGTCACTCGGGTGGGTCAGCCGTCTCCTCGGCCGCTACCAGGTGACCGGGGCGGTGCAGGTGCCGATGGGCGACGAGGAGCCCCTCGCCGGCGTCCCCGGATTGGCGCTGCGCGCTGAGCGGGCACCGAACCTCCAGGGCGCCCGTGCGCTGGGCCTGGACGCGGCCTGGGACGCGGCGGTCGCGGCGGCCGCCAAGGCCTCCCTCGTGATTGTGCTTGATGCGACGCTCACGGAGGCGGAGGCCGGTACCCTGGCCAAGGCGGGAAGCGTCGTGGTGTTCGCCACGGTGGAAGCGGAGGCATGGGCCCACGCCGGGCTCGTCCTGCCGGTCACCACCATGGCCGAGGAGCATGGCACCTGGATGAATCGCGACGGGCGGGTGCAGCGGTATCAGCAGGCCAAGGCGGGCCCGGGGATGGCGCGCCCGGCGTGGTGGATTGCTGCCGGCGCCATCGATGGCGCCGCCGAGGCACCGGCCACCGCCGCCGAGGCGTTTGCGGCGCTGGGCGCCGACTGGCCGGCGCTGGCTGGGCTCTCCTATGCCGACCTCGGCCTGAGCGGTCGCACGTCGGCCGCCGTCGCGGCGGGGGCGGCCCGGTGACCCCTGAACTGAAGGGCTTTGTGCTGGTGGCGCTCGTCAAGACGGTGGCGGTGTTCACCTTCCTGATGCTGCTCGTGGCCTACTCGACGCTGCTGGAGCGCTGGATCGCGTCGTGGATGCAGGACCGCATCGGCCCCAACCGCGCCGGTCCCAAGGGGCTGCTCCAGCCGATCGCCGACGGCATCAAGAACCTCCTCAAGGAGGAGGTCATTCCCGATGGCGCCAACAAGGTCTTCTTCGTCATCGCCCCGGCGATTTCGTTGATGGCGGCGCTGATCATTCCGTTGACGATCCCCTGGGCGGCGCCGATCCCGCTCGAGTTCGACATCACGCTGCCGCTGCTCGGCCGGTTTGTCCACCACGGCGCCACGGCGGCCACGGTGACGGCCCTGCCGATCGGGTTCCTGTTCGTGCTCGCCATCAGCTCGGTCGGCGTGTACGGCATCGCCCTCGGCGGGTGGGCGTCCAACAACAAGTACAGTCTCCTGGGCGGCCTGCGCGCCACCGCCCAGATGGTCTCCTATGAAGTGGCGATGGGGCTCAGCCTCATTCCGGTCCTCCTCCTGGTCGGCAATGTCTCGTTCGTCGAGATCGTGGCAGCACAGCAGCAGGCCCGCTTCGGGTGGCTCGTCCTCCCCCTGGCCCTCTCCGCCTTCATGTTCCTGGTGTCGGGGTTCGCGGAGACGAATCGCGTGCCCTTCGACATGCCGGAAGCGGAATCGGAACTCGTGGCGGGGTACCACACCGAATACAGCTCGATGAAGTTCTCCGCCTTCATGATCGCGGAGTTCGCCGGGATGGTGACCATCTCCATGATGTTCGTCACCCTCTTCCTCGGCGGGTGGGACATCCCGTTCACCCACTGGGACGAGACGGTTGGCATGCCGCAGTTCCTGGCGACGGCCGTTCTCTTCTTCCTGAAGGTCCTGTTCTTCCTCTTCCTGTTCATGTGGGTGCGGTGGACCCTGCCGCGCTTCCGGTACGACCAGCTGATGGCGCTCGGATGGAAGGTCTTCATCCCGATGGGCCTGGCCTACATCCTGTTCATCGCCGTGGCGCTGTGGGTGGTGGACGGCCCCCTCGGCACGGTGAACCCGGCGGCTCGGTTCGGCCTGCTCTTCCTCTTCAATCTTCCGGTGCTCGTGCTTGTCTTCCGGGTGCTGGACCGCGGTCGGTTGATCCGCGGCGTCTCCGTTCCCGCTCCCGCGTCGGCCCCACGGCCGGCACGGGTGTCCTGAGGGGTCCGCCATGGCGATCGGCGTCAAGGTTATGCAGCGCCCCGGGCGCGAGGCCAGCTACATGCGCGCCACCCTGAAGGGCATGGCGCTCACCTTCCGGCATCTCTTCCGCAAGAAAGTCACGATGCAGTACCCGGAGGAGCGCAGCACCGAGACGTGGACCATCAGCCCACGCTGGCGCGGCACCCACCGGATGCTCACCGACGAGCAGGGGCGCTCCAAGTGCGTCGCCTGCGGGCTCTGCCCCCAGATCTGCCCGGCCAACTGCATCAAGCTGGTACCGGGGGAGGATGAGGACGGCAACCGGTACCCCCTGATCTATGAGATCGACGAGTTTCGCTGCGTCTTCTGCGGGTATTGCCAGGAAGTCTGCCCGGAAGAGGCCATCCATGTGGGCGTGCACTACGAGAACGCGGAATTCGAGCGTGGACGGTTCGTCTACGATCTCGAGCGGCTCTCGGCCCAGACGCATCCGGTCTCGAGTCTCTGGGATCCGACGGATCCGAGGGGGGAGTAGGTGGCCGACACGATCTTCATGGCGCTGGGGACCATCGCCGTCCTCTCCGCGATCTTCTGCATTTTTCAGCGGAATGCGCTGGCGGCCGCCATCTGGCTGGTCGTCACCATGCTGTCGCTGGCCGGGATGTACCTGATCCTCGGCGCGCCGTTCATCGCGGCGATCCAGGTGCTCGTCTACACCGGCGCCATCATGGTGCTCTTCATCTTCGTCATCATGCTGCTCAATCTCGGCGAAGGGGTGAGCGACATCCGCGGCCCGGGGGCAAAGGCGCTGGCGGTGGTCCTCGGCGTGGGCGCGGCCACCTTTCTCCTCCGCCTTGCGGGCTATGATCCCGCCCGGCTGGCGTTCGAGCTGACGGGCGGCACCAACCTCCCGCCCGCCGCGGTGTTCGAGACCGCCGAACTTGCCCGCCGGTCGGCGGAAGCGCAGGGCGTCGTCGGCGCGATCGCCGGTCCTCTCTTCTCCACCTATCTCGTCCCCTTCGAGGTCACCTCGCTGCTGCTGCTCGCGGCCATCATCGGGGCCGTCGTGCTGGCCAAGAGGAGGATCTGATGCTCCTCGGTCCGGCGCTGGCCTTTTCGGCCCTGCTGTTCTCGATCGGCGTCGTCGGCGTGCTGATGCGCCGTAACGCCATCGTGCTCTTCATGTGCATCGAGCTCATGCTCAACGCCGTCAACCTGACGTTCGTCGCCCTGGCCCAGTACCACGGCGTCGGCGGGCAGTTGATGGTGTTCTTCGTCATGGCTGTCGCCGCCGCCGAGGCGGCGGTCGGGCTGGCCATCATCCTCGCGGTCTTCCGGCACACCACCTCGGTGGACCTGAAGACCAACACCCTCTTGCAGGGCTGACGATGTACGTCTCCGCCAACCTCATCTGGCTCGCCGTCGCCCTGCCGCTCGCCGGGTTCCTGATCAACGGCGCGCTGTCGATCTGGCGCCCCGGCGCCAAGACCGCCGTGAGTATCGTCGGCCCGGCGGTCTTGCTGGGGGCCTTCGCGGTCGTGGCGCTGGTCTTTCGGAGCTATGCCGCCGCGAACCTCAGCGCTGCCGAAGTGGTCCCGCTCTGGACCTGGCTGCCGGTCGGGGCGCTCCGGATCGAACTCAGCCTCCTCGTCGACCGGCTCTCGCTGGTGATGCTCCTGGTCGTGACCGGTGTCGGCAGCCTGATCCACCTCTTCAGCATCGGCTACATGCGGAGTGATCCGGGGTACGCCCGGTACTTTGCCTACCTGAACCTGTTCGTCGTGTTCATGCTGATGCTGGTGCTCGGCTCAAGCCTGCCGGTCCTGTTCATCGGCTGGGAGGGGGTCGGACTCTGCTCCTACCTCCTCATCGGATTCTGGTACGGCGACAAGGCCAACGCCGATGCGGGGAAGAAGGCGTTCCTGGTCAACCGGATCGGCGACTTCGGGTTCATGGTGGCCATGTTCATCATCTGGGTCACCCTTGGGAGCCTGAACTTCCTGGACATCGCGGAGCTGGCCCCGCAGCACCTGGCGGCCGGCGGCGCGGTGGTCACGACGATCACCCTCTTCCTGTTCCTGGGGTGCACCGGCAAGTCGGCGCAGATTCCCCTCTACATCTGGCTGCCCGACGCCATGGCGGGCCCGACCCCCGTCTCCGCGCTCATCCACGCCGCCACGATGGTCACGGCCGGCGTCTATCTCGTGGCGCGCACCAACATCCTCTTCGCGATGGCCCCGGTGTCGAGCACCGTCGTGGCGGGCGTCGGCGCCCTCACGGCGCTTTTCGCCGCCACGATCGGGCTCCGGCAGTACGACATCAAGAAGGTCCTGGCGTACTCGACGGTGTCCCAGCTCGGATACATGTTCCTGGCCGTCGGCACGGGGGCCTACGTCGCGGGCGTGTTCCACCTCGTCACCCACGCCTTCTTCAAGGCGCTCCTCTTCCTCGGCGCGGGCAGCGTCATCCACTCGATGCACCACGCCTACCATGCGACCCATTCGCACGAGGACGCGCAGGATATGCGCAACATGGGGGGGCTCCGGCGTGCCATGCCCTGGACCTTCGCCCTCATGGCCATTGCGACGCTCGCCATCGCGGGCATCCCCCCGTTCTCGGGCTTCTTCTCGAAGGACGAGATCCTCGCCGCCGCGTTCGCACGGGGCGCGGAGCTTCCTCTCTTCCGCGTGTTCTGGCTCTTCGGCGTCATAGCCGCCGCGCTGACCGCGTTCTACATGGCCCGCCTCATGGCGATGACCTTCTTCGGTGAGAATCGGACCGGCGCGGAAGAGCAGAAGCATCTTCACGAGGCGCCGGCCATCATGACCGTCCCGCTCGCGGTGCTGGGTGTCCTCAGCGCCGTCGGCGGCATGCTGAACCTGCCGGCGCTGTTCGGGGGCCATGCCCGCCTCGAGCACTGGCTCGATCCGGTCATCGAAGGGGCGCACCACTACTTCCCGCTCGAGATGCCCCACGGGCAGACGGAGTTCGTTCTGATCGGGCTGGCGATTGCGATTGCGGTGGGCGGGCTGATTGCCGGATGGCGGGTCACGATGTCCCGGCCGATCCTGCCGGCCAGGGAGGCGGCGCCCGAGGTGGGGTTCTGGAAGGTGCTCTACCACAAGTACTACGTGGACGAGATCTACGCCGCCCTCATCGTCCGGCCGCTGCTGCGCTTCTCGGATCGCGTGCTCTGGAAGGACGTGGATCAGGGGATCATCGACCGTGGGGGAGTGGAGGGCTCGGCCCGGCTGGCGAGCTCCCTGGGGTGGATCGGAACCCGGCTCCAGACCGGCCAGGTCGGCGTCTACCTGACCGTGTTCCTCGTGGGTGCGCTCGGCATCTTCTTCGTCGTGATGGGCTGACCCGCTATGGCCGACATGCTGAACATCATCGGATACCAGGCCTGGGTCGTCCCGGTCCTCCTTCTGCTTCCCCTCCTCGGGGCGCTGCTCGTCATGGTCGCCCCGGCCGAGCGGGCGCGGTCGCTGGCGCTCGTGGTCGCCGTGGCCGAGTTCGTGATCTCGGCCGGGCTCTGGTGGGCGTTCCTGCCAGAGGGGGGCATGCAGTTCACGGCGGTGCACGACTGGATGCCGCGCTGGGGTGTGGCCTACCGGGTCGGGATCGACGGCATCTCGCTGTTCATGGTGCTCCTCACCACGCTGACCATGCCGCTCTGCGTGCTCGGGAGCTGGAACTACATCACGCAGCGGGAGAAGGGGTTCTACGCCCTGTTGCTGGTGCTGTTGACCGGCATCCTCGGCGTGTTCGTCAGCCTGGACCTGTTCGTGTTCTACGTGTTCTGGGAGTTGATGCTGATCCCGATGTACTTCCTGATCGGCATCTGGGGTGGCTCCAACCGGCTGTACGCGTCCATCAAGTTCTTCATCTACACGATGGTCGGCTCCCTCCTGATGCTGGTGGCCATCCTGATGACCGTGTGGTACATCTCCGAGGCCACCGGCGTCCTGAGCTTTGCCTACAGCCACATTCTGCGCAACGCCGCGGTGGTGGGGAGCCGGGCACCCTGGCTCTTCGCGGCGTTTGCGCTCGCGTTCGCCATCAAGGTCCCGGTCTTCCCGTTTCATACCTGGCTTCCCGATGCCCACGTCGAGGCGCCCACGGCGGGATCCGTCATCTTGGCCGGCGTCCTCCTCAAGATGGGGACCTACGGCTTCCTGCGGTTCGCCATCCCGTTCTTCCCGAACATCGCCTTCAGCCCCGTGGTCACGACCCTGGCGGTGGTGCTGGCGGTTGTCGGCATCATCTACGGCGCCCTCGTCGCCATGGTGCAGCCTGACATCAAGAAGCTGGTGGCCTATTCGTCGGTCAGTCACCTCGGCTTCGTGATGCTTGGGATCTGGGCGGCCACCCTCCAGAGCGTCCAGGGCGCGTTGATGGTGATGATCAACCACGGCCTCTCGACCGGAGCGCTCTTCTTCCTGATCGGCATGCTCTACGAGCGTCGGCATACGCGTGACATCGCGGCGTTCGGGGGGATTGCGAAGGTGATTCCGCTGTTCAGCCTCGTGTTCACGGTCGTGTCGCTGTCCTCGATCGGCCTGCCCGGACTCAACGGGTTCGTCGGCGAGTTCCTGGTGTTGCTCGGCAGTTTCGGCCGGTTCCCGTGGGCCACCGGCATCGCGACGACCGGCGTGATCTTTGCCGCGGCGTACCTGCTCTGGGCGCTGCAGCGCATCATTTTCAACAAACTGGACAAGCCGGAAAACGAGGCGCTGACCGACCTGACGCCGCGTGAGTGGGTGGTGCTGGCGCCGCTGCTCGCCGGGATCATCTGGCTCGGCCTGTATCCGGCCCCCGTGCTCCGGCGCATGGAGCCGACCAGCCGGCAGTTCGTCGAGAGCGTCCAGCACGTCATGCCGCAGGGTGCGCCGACCATGTTGGCGCCCCGGACCGGGAGCCACCCGTGAATCCCATTGACACGACGTCGCCGACGGGCGTCCTGCTCGCCCTCCTCCCTGAGGTGGTCCTGTCCCTGGCGGCCCTCGGTGTCCTCGTGGTCAACGCCTGGCGACACGAGACCGCCGAGGATTCGCGCCTGGCCGGCTGGCTGAGCCTCGGCGGTGTGGGCGCGGCGCTGCTTGCCCTCGTTTGGCTCTGGAGCGCAAGCACCGGGTCCGCCGGGATTTCGCAGATGGTGGCGCTTGACGGTTATCGGTTCTTCGGGGATGTCATCTTCCTGCTGGCGGCGGCGGCGACCATCGTGCTGTCGATCGACTACCTCGAGCGCGAGGGGATCCGGGGGCCGGAGTACTACACGCTGATCCTGCTCGCGACCGTCGGGATGATGCTGCTGGCCGGCGCCAACGACCTGATCATGGTCTTCCTCGGACTCGAGGTGATGTCGGTCGCGGCCTACGTCCTCGCCGCGTACGACCGCCGGAGCCCGTTCTCGGCCGAGGCGGGGCTCAAGTACTTTCTGATCGGGGCGTTCGCCTCGGGCTTCCTCCTCTACGGCATCGCGCTCGTCTATGGCGCCACCGGGACCACCAATCTCGTGATGGCCGGGACGTTCTTCGCCTCTGGTCCTTTGCCGGTCATGGCCCTGCTCGGTCTGAGCCTCCTGCTGATCGGGTTCCTCTTCAAGGTGTCGGCCGTGCCGTTCCACATGTGGGCGCCCGATGTCTATGATGGCGCCCCCACGCCGGTGACCGGCCTCATGGCCACCGGCATCAAGGCCGCGGGGTTCCTGGCACTCACCCGGTTGCTCATGGTGACATTTCCGGCGGCGTCCGGCGTCTGGCAGCCGGTGCTCGGCGTCCTGGCCATCGCGACAATGGTGGCCGGGAACCTGATGGCGCTGGCCCAGCGGACCGTGAAGCGGATGCTGGCGTACAGTTCGGTGGCCCACGCCGGCTACCTCCTCGCCGCGGTCTGGGCCGGCACGCGCGTCGGCGCCGCATCGGTACAGGTGTACCTCCTCGCCTATGCGCTGACCAGCCTCGCCGCCTTCGGCCTGCTGGCCTCGCTCGGCCGCGGCGGCGAACGGGACCTCACCACCGATGATCTGGCGGGCATGGCTCGCTCGCGGCCCTGGACCGCCGCCGCCTTTGCCGTGGTCCTCCTCTCCCTGCTCGGTTTCCCGGGCACCTTCGGCTTCATCGGCAAGTGGATGATCCTGACCTCGCTGGTCGTCGCGGGGCAGTGGCTGATTCCCGTGGTGCTGGTGCTCGCCAGCGCGGTGTCTGCCGGCTACTACCTGCCGGTGATCATGGCGATGTACATGAAGCCGGCCCGCGAGGGAGCGCCGGAGGCACCCCGGCTGCCAAGAAGCGCCGCCGTGGTGATCGGCGGCATTGTGGCTGCCATCCTCGTCCTCGGGGTCTGGCCGGGGCCACTGCTCAACAACACGATGGAAATCGCGACTTCACTCTTCGAGCGGGCCTTCCAGTAGCTCGGCCGATTCCCCGATCCGGCCGGGAGGCACGGTGCGCGTCCCACGATCCATCTTTCGCCAATACGACATCCGCGGCCTGGTCGGCGCGGAGCTGACCCCCGCGTTTGCCCACGCGCTGGGCCGGGCCTTCGCCGCACTCGGGGCCGAACGCCTTGGCCGCGACGCGGTCATGGCCGTTGGGCGTGACAATCGACCGTCGGGAGTGGCGCTGGCCGCGGCGCTTCGCAACGGGATGGCCTCCGCCGGCGCGCGCGTGATCGATGTGGGGGAGCTGCCCACGCCGGCGCTCTACTACGCGGTTCACGCGTTGACCGTCGATGGCGGGGTGCAGGTGACGGGTTCCCACAACCCGCCGGAGTTCAACGGCTTCAAGATGGTGCTCGCGGGCGAGTCGGTGCACGGCGACGAGATCCAGGATCTCTACGAGCGTATCACGCTGGAGCAGGCCCCGACCCGGGCAGGCTCAGAGACCGCCGACGGCTCCATACTCGGTCGGTATCGCGACGCCATCGTGGAGCACCATCACCTCGCGCGACCGGTCCGCGTCGTGGTGGATTGCGGCAACGGGGTCGGGAGCGTGATCGCCGTCGAGACGCTGCGCGCGCTCGGGGCCGAGGTCATCCCGCTCTTCTGCGAGTCGGACGGCACCTTTCCGAATCATCATCCTGACCCGACGGTCCCCGCCAACCTGGTCGACTTGCAGGTCGAGGTGCGCCGGAGCGGCGCGGAGCTTGGCATCGCCTTCGACGGCGACGCCGACCGGATCGGCGCGGTCGACGAGACCGGGCGCGTGCTGTTCGGCGATCAGCTGCTGGTGCTCTACGGTCGCGACGCGGTCCGCCGCTTCGGCCCCGGCGTCCGCGTCATATTCGACGTGAAGTGTTCCGACCTGCTCCCCGTCGCGCTGCGTGCCGCCGGCGCCGAGCCCGAGATGTGGAAGACGGGGCACTCGCTCATCAAGGCGCGCATGAAGGAGCTGGACGCCGTGCTGGCAGGCGAAATGAGCGGCCACATGTTCTTCGCCGGCGACTGGTACGGGTTCGATGACGCGCTGTTCGCGGCCGCGCGCCTCCTGGAAGTCGTCTCCCGTGCCCCGCACGGCCTGGCGGCGCATCTCGCCGACCTGCCGACCACCTTCGCCACGCCGGAACTGCGGGTGGACTGCCCGGATGACCGCAAGTTTGCCGTCGTCGCCGAGGCCACGGAGCACTTCCGCGCCCGCTACCCGGTCAACGACATCGACGGCGTCCGGATGTCGTTCGCCAACGGCTGGGGACTGATCCGCGCCTCGAACACCCAGCCGATCCTCGTACTCCGCTTCGAAGCCACGGACGAGGGATCCCTCGCGGTGTACCAGCGCGAAGTCCTGGAATGGCTCGCAGAGCGGGGTGTCCAAGGGCAGGGATGACCCCCGTGCGTGGACGCTGGATCGCCGGGACGGTCGCCGCCCTCGCCGTCCTGCTCTTCGCGGGCCAGTGGGCCGCGGACTTCCTGGCCGGTCGCTGGTGGGCCGGCGCCCTGGTGCCCGAGGCGGCCGGCTTCGTGTCCGGCGTGCGCCTGCTTCGCCTGACCCTCGACACGGCCGCCGTCCTTCTCGCCACCGCCTGGTTCACCGGGCACCTCCTGATCGTCCACCGGGCCATCGGTTCGGTCCAGATCTCCCGTCAGGTGGCCAATCTCGAAATCCGCGAGGCAGTCACCCCCGCCACGCTCCTCCCACTCGCGGTGGTGGTCGGCGTGGCGCTGGGCATGATCGCCGGACTCGGTGCAGGGAACGACTGGGCGGTCTTCGCGCTTGCGTGGCAGGGTGTCACCTACGGGGTGACTGACCCTTTCCTCCACAGGGACCTTGGGGTCTTCGTCGCGCAGCTCCCGCTGTGGGTCCTGTTGCACTCCTTCGCCCGGCTGTTGGCCTGGAGCGCGCTCGTGGTGATGGGTGTGCTCTATGCTGCGCTCGGCGCGCTCCGGTGGCATCAGGGCCGTCCCGCCATCTCCGATCACGCTCGAAAGCACCTGGGCCTGCTGCTGGCCGGTGTGGCACTGGTGCTCGGTTGGGGATTCCTGCTGACGCCGTTCGAAGTCGCGGCGACCGCCGCCCCGGCGGCCGGTGTTTGGGGCACGCTCGAGCTCTCGATGCTGGCACTCGCCGGCGCCTGCCTCGCTGCCGTTGCCATTTCCATCCTGTGGGCCTTGCGGGGACACCATCTCCTGATGCTCGCCGGGTGGGGCGTCCTGCTGTCCGGCGCGATGTTCGCCTGGATCATGTCTCCCGTCTCGGCCGAGATCAGCGACGAGGTGGCTGCCAGCCGCGTCGTCCTCGACCGCCTGGCCTACGGCCTCGAGGGGCTCGATGACCGGCCCGCCCGGTCGCCGCTGGCGCCGGAGGCGGGCGTGCCGTCGCTCTGGTCGTGGGCCAGCATCGGGCGGTTGGCCAGCGCCGATTCCCAGAGCCTCGAATCGGCCGTCCAGACCACCATCCCGTTGAACGGATCCGCCATCCCGGTCTGGCTGGTATTGCGTGTGCCGCAGTCGGGACCGGCCGCAGTGCTCGCCATCGCAGACGGCCGTACCGACGGGCACGGCGGGCCGCTGTCCTACCGCGCCGGTGATTCGCTGGCATACCCGGGCCTCGTCACGTTTACGACCCTGCCACCCGCGGCCGTACGACCCGGGGCACCACGGTTGGTGGTGGACTCCGGACCGGTGGGACTGCGCGTCGGCGGGGCCGCCCGGCGGATGGTGCTCGCATGGTCGCTCCAATCGGCGAGCGTGCTGGGGGCGTCCGGCCCGGCGACCCGGGTGCGCTGGCACCTGGCGCCACGGGCGCGGCTGGAACACCTGCTCCCGTTCGCATCATGGGATAGTCCGCGCCTGCTCCTCGTCTCCGGCTCGCCGGTGTGGGTGGCGCACGGCTACGTCGCCAGCGAGTACTTCCCTGGATCGGTGCGGATCGGCGATCTCGGGTCGCTCGAGGCCGGACTCCTCGGCGCGGTCGACGCCGTGACGGGGGCGACGAGCATCTACCTGCTGCCCGATGCGGGGCCGATCACCCGGAGTTGGGCCGAAGTCAGCCAGGGGGTCGTGCGGCCGACCAGCGAGATCCCCACGGAACTGGCGTTGGTGTCGCCGTACCCGGTACGGCTCTTCGAGGCGCAGTCCCGGTTGCTCGAAGCAGGCCCCTGGCGAGTCGGTACCCTCGCCGGGCGCCCCGCCACCCCACCAGGAGACCCCTCGGCTCCGACAAACGTCTGGGAGGGCGGCAAGGGGCTCACCGTGGTGACCGGCTACGAGCGCGGGGAGGATCGCCGGATTCGAGCCCTCCTGCTTGGACGGGTCACCGAGGCCGGGCGCCGTCTTGACCTCGTCCGGCTCACCGAGGGCGGCAGCCTGCCGGGTCCGGCGGTCGCTCAGGCGACCTGGGACCGCTTTCCCTCGTACGAGCAGGTGCTCGACTCCGTGGTGCGGCGTGGGGCGCGCTTCGAACGGGGACCGTTTCGGATCCTCCCCATGGGCGACACACCGATCGCTTATCAACCCTGGTATGGGTTCGATGGGGACGGGCTGGTCACGCTCCCGTACATCGCGGTGGAGCAGGGGACGCGGTCTGGCGCGGGGCGCACCTTCGGGACGGCCCTGGATAACCTGCGCGGGCGCGGCGCGCCGCTTCCCCCGGGCTTCGGCCCGACGACGCCCCTCGAGGACGCCCGGCGCTGGATGCTCCGTGCCGATTCCGCGCTCCACGCCGGCGACTGGGAAGGGTTCGGGCGTGCCTTCGGCGCACTCCGGGAGGCGCTCGGGGTGGGTCGTGACGCGCAGTGACCGCGGTTGTATCCACCCTCCGGGCCGGGTAACTTTCGGTGTTGTCAACCACGCACAGGAGAGACTGTGAATCTGCATGAATATCAGGCGCGCGCACTCCTCAAGGCGGCCGGGATTCCGGTGCCCGACGGCGATGTCGCGTCGACCCCCGGCGAAGTGGAGTCGCTCGCCCGGCGCATCGAAGGCACCGTCGTCGTCAAGGCACAGGTCCATGCGGGCGGCCGTGGCAAGGCGGGAGGCGTCAAGCTCGCCAAGACGCCGGCCGAGGCCGCGGAGATCGCCTCCCATATCCTCGGCATGCAGATCAAGGGGCTGACGGTCCACAAGGTGCTCGTGGTGCCCGCGGCAGACATCGCGTCGGAGGCCTACATGGGCCTGATTCTCGACCGCGACTCCCAGCGGCCCGTCTTCATGGTGAGCCCGGCCGGCGGGATCGACATCGAGGAAGTTGCCGCCACGACGCCGGAGAAGATCCTCCGGCTCCCTGTCGACCCGCGCTTCGGCCTCCTGCCGCACCAGGCGATGACCCTCGGCTTCTTCCTCTACAGCAACGTGAAGCAGGCCCGCGCGGCGGCGGATATCATGCACCGCCTCTACAAGGTGTTCACCGAGAACGGCGCGTCCCTGGTGGAAATCAACCCGCTCATCACGACGCCGGACGGCCGAGTGCTCGCGCTCGATGCCAAGATCTCCATCGACGACAACGAACTCGATCGCCGGCCCGACCTGGCGGAACTCCGCGACGAGACCGCGGAAGATCCGAGTGAAGTCACGGCGCGGCGGGCCGGGCTCACCTTCATCAAGCTCGACGGCAACGTCGGCTGCATCGTCAACGGCGCCGGGCTGGCCATGGCCACGATGGACCTGGTGAAGTACTACGGGGGCGAACCCGCCAACTTCCTCGACATCGGCGGCAGCTCGAATCCCGACAAGGTGGTCAACGCCCTGAAGATCATCACCGCCGACCCGAGCGTGAAGGCCATTCTCTTCAACATCTTCGGCGGCATCACGCGCACCGACGACGTGGCCAACGGCATCAAGACCGCGCTCGAGCAGTTCCCGGTGAAGGTGCCGATTGTCGTGCGCCTGACGGGCACGAACGAGAAAGAGGCGGTCAAGATTCTGGAGGGCATCGGCATGACGGCACTCTCCGACATGGACGAGGCCGTATCCAAGGTGGTGGCTCTGGTCGGGGAGGCGGCGTGAGCATCTTCATCGGAAAAGACACCCGGCTCGTGGTGCAGGGCATCACGGGGCGCGACGGTTCGTTCCACGCGAAGCAGATGATGGAGTACGGCACCAAGGTGGTCGCCGGCGTCACGCCCGGAAAGGGCGGCCAGGTCTTCGAGGGCACCGTCCCCATCTTCAACACCGTCGCGGAGGCGGTGGCCGAGGCCGGCGCCAACACCGCGGTCATCTACGTGCCGCCGATGGGCGCGGCGGGCGCCATCATGGAGGCCGTTGACGCCGGGATTGCGATGGTCGTGTGCATTACCGAGGGCGTCCCCGTCATCGAGATGACGCGGGTCATGCCGTTTGTGCGCGAGCGGGGCGCGCGTCTCATCGGGCCGAATTGTCCGGGCGCCATCACCCCGGGCGAGGCCAAGGTCGGCATCATCCCCGGATCGATCTGCGCGCCAGGCCGGGTCGGGCTGGTCTCCCGGAGCGGGACGCTCACCTACGAGGTCGTCAACCAGCTGACGCGTGCCAAGATCGGGCAGAGCACCTGCGTGGGCATTGGTGGCGACCCGATCATCGGGACCAATTTCATCGACTGCCTCCGGGCGTTCCAGGACGATCCCGGCACCGACGCGATTGTCATGATGGGCGAGATCGGCGGGACCGACGAGCAGCACGCGGCGGAGTTCGTCCGGGATCACGTGACCAAACCGGTCGTTGGCTTCATCGCCGGCCAGACCGCGCCGCCGGGCCGCCGAATGGGGCATGCGGGCGCCATCATCTCGGGTTCCTCCGGCACCGCGGCGGAAAAGATGGCCGCCTTCGAGGCGGCCGGCATCAGTGTCATGAAGCGGCCGGCCGATGTCGTGCCGCTCCTCAAGGCCCGGCTCAAGTAGCCGGGGCCATTCCTCGACCCATACCCAGAATTCGAGCCCATGCAGACTCTCGCCATCATCAAGCCCGACGCGGTTGCTTCCGGCAAGGCCGGACTCATCCTGGCCCACTTGCAGTCGGCCGGCTTCACCATGCGAGCCGCCCGACTGGTCCGGCTGACCCTGCCGGAGGCGGAGGCGTTCTACGGCGTTCACAAGGGTCGGCCCTTCTTCGCGGAACTGGTGACCTTCATGACCAGCGGCCCCTGCATGCCGTTGGCCCTGTCCCGGGACGACGCGGTCCCGCACCTCCGTACCGTGATCGGCGCGACCGATCCGGCAGAAGCCGCTGCCGGCACGGTCCGGAAGCTCTACGCCGAGTCGAAGGGCCGGAACGCCATTCACGCCTCCGACAGCGATGAAAACGCCGCGCGGGAGATTGCCTTCTTCTTCACCGAGGGTGAACTGGCCGCCCTGCACGGCTAGGACCGCTCGTCAGCTTGACCTAAGTCAAGCACCCAGCTAGGTTTAGTGGCTATGCTCAAGATTGCCATCCGGGACCTGACCCGGGGTCCCGCGGAGACGGCTGGGGAGCTTTCCCCGGCGGACCCGATCTTTGCGGGGCTCGACCTGCCGTTGGATGGCCCCGTGTCGGTGACGGGCCAGCTGCAGGCGACCGAAGGCGACGATTTCCTCTGGCGCGGTGTCATTCGGGCCAGGGCGGTCCTGGCCTGTCGGCGGTGTCTCGCCGAGGTGCCGGTGCGCCTCAACCGGGATGTCGATGTATTGTTGACCAGCGATCCCGAAGCGGCCGACGACCCGAGCGTCTATCCGTTGCCCCCGTTGGCGGTGCAGGTTGACCTGACGGGCGTGATCCGGGAGGAACTGGTGCTGGATGTTCCGGCGTTCGTGCTCTGCCGGGAAGATTGTGCCGGGCTCTGCCCGACGTGTGGTGCCGATTTGAACGCGGGTCCGTGCGCATGCGTGCGGTCCGCCGAACCAACCTGAGGAAACCATGGCAGTCCCGAAGAGAAAACTCTCGAAGTCCCGCAAGCGTCTCCGCCGCGGCCATCACGTCGCGGCCAGCGTCAAGACGCAGGCCTGTCCGCGCTGCGGCGATCCCAAGCTCTCCCATCGCGTGTGTCCGAGCTGCGGGTACTATCGCGGGAAGAAAGTCGCTGAGGTCAAGGGCGACTGAGCATGATCCGCGTGGCGCTCGACGCGATGGGCGGAGATCACGCCCCGCAGCCCGAGATTGAGGGCGCACTCGCCGCGCTCGCGACTCTGCCCGGCGTGATCGTGCAGCTGGTGGGACAGGTCGACGTCATCGAGGCGGAACTCGCCCGGCATCCCGGCATTGACCGGAGCCGGATCGAGGTCGTCCCGGCGGCGGAGGTCATCGGCATGGCCGAGAAGCCCCTGGCCGCCGTGCGCAAGAAGCCGAACTCCAGCGTCGTGGTCGGTCTCGGGCTCCAGAAGGCCAAGCAGTCCGACGCGTTCGTCTCGGCGGGGAACACCGGGGCCATTCTCGCGGCCTCCACGGTGCTGCTCGGCATCCACACCGGCGTCGAACGGGCCACCGTTGCCACGCCGTTTCCGACGGCCGACCTCCCGGTCATCGTCCTCGACGGGGGCGCCAACGTCGATTGCTCCGCCAAGGAGCTTGTCGGGTTCGCCCGGCTCGGCTCGGTGTACGCCCGCGACGTCCTCGGACGTGAACGCCCGCTCGTCGGTCTCCTGAACATCGGCGAAGAGGACGAGAAGGGGAACGCGGCCTCCCGGGCCGCGCACGAGCTCCTCAAGCAGACCTCCGGAATCAACTACATCGGGAATATCGAGGGCCGGGATATCCTGGCCGGGCACTCGAAGCACGGGCATGTCGACGTGGTCGTGACCGACGGATTCGTCGGCAACATCGTGCTCAAGTTCTACGAATCCGTCGCGCGGATGATCGTGCGGCTCGTCAAGCGCACCGCCCCCGACATCCTGGAGCGCAGCGATGTCCAGGAGGTGTTCCGGGTGCTCGACTACTCCGAGTACGGCGGCGCGCCGCTCCTCGGCGTCAACGGCGTGTCCATCATCTGCCACGGTTCCTCCGGCAGCAACGCCATCAAGAACGCCATCCGCGTCGCCGCCCAGATGGTGGAAACCAAGCTCAACCAGCATGTCGCCGCGGAGTTCGCCGCGGGGGCCGCTCCCGTCGCATGACGCGGCGCCCCATCGTCGAATTCGCCGGGCTCGGTGTGGCCGTGCCCGAGCGGGTCGTCACCAATGCCGATTTCGAGAAGACCCTCGACACGTCCGACCAGTGGATCGTGGAGCGCACCGGCATCCGTGAGCGCCGCGTCGCCGGGCCGGAACAATCGGTGGCGATGCTCTCCCACGAAGCTGCGTTGCGCGCGCTGGAGGCCGCTGGCCTCGGTCCCGAAGACATCGACGGCATTGTCCTGGGCACCGCCTCCCCCGACCGCCTCCTTCCCTCGACTGCGTGCGACCTCCAGGCGCTGCTCGGCGCGAAGAACGCCTTCGCGTTCGACGTCTCGGCCGCCTGCCCGGGGTTCCTGTTCGCCCTGAACGTCGCCGAAGGGCTCATCGCGTCGGGCCAGGGCGAGAACATGCTCATCATCGGCGCGGAAAAGCTGAGCACCATTGCCGATCCGACCGATCGCTCGACGGCGATTCTCTTCGGCGACGCCGCCGGCGCGGCCGTCATCCGGAAGGCCACGGGCGGCCGGGGGGCCGTGCTGTCCACCTACATGAAGTCCGACGGCAACCTCGGCAACCTCCTGTACCGGCCCGGCGGCGGTGCGGTTGATCCGATCAGCGCCAAGGTCGTGACCGAGCGTTCGCACTTCATCAAGATGGCGGGCCGCGAAGTCTTCAAGTCGGCCGTCAAGACGATGTCCGAAGCGTGCGACAAGGCGCTCGAGCGCGCGGGTATCAGTGCCGACCAGGTCGACATGCTCGTGCCCCACCAGGCCAATCTTCGCATCATCGAGGCGACCGCCAAGCACACGGGGATGCCGCTCGACAAGGTGATGATCAACGTCGACCGGTATGGGAACACCTCGTCCGCGTCGATTCCGCTGGCCCTCGACCAGGGCGTCAAGGAAGGCCGGATCACGCCGGGCATGACCATCCTGCTCGTCTCCTTCGGCGGCGGATTCACCTGGGCCAGTTCGGTGGTGAAGTGGTAGCGGTGGTCATGTGCCCGGGGCAGGGCGCGCAAAAGGTCGGCATGGGCAAGGACCTGGCCGACCGCTTTCCGGCGGCGCGCCACACCTTCGAGGCCATCGACGACGCGCTGGGCGTCTCGCTGTCCCGCATCATGTGGGAGGGGCCGGACGACGAGCTGGTGCTGACGCACAACACGCAGCCCGCCATCCTCGCCCACTCCGCCGCAGTGTTCGCGGTTGTGAAGGAGCGCCTGGGAGACGTCGTGGCCGGGGCGGGGCATAGCCTCGGCGAGTACAGTGCCTATGTCGCGGCCGGATCGCTCACCGCGCCGGATGCCGCCCGCCTGGTCCGTCGTCGGGGCGAGTTGATGCATGAGGCGGGCACCAAGCGACCGGGGGCGATGTCGGCGGTCCTGGGGCTCGACCCGGCGGGCGTTACGGCGGCGTGTACCGAGGCGTCCGGCGACGATGGCGTGGCTGTGGCCGCCAACCTGAACTCCCCTGACCAGATCGTCATCTCGGGGGACCCGGCGGCGGTGGCCCGCGCCGGCGACGGCTGCAAGGCGCGCGGGGCCAAGCGGGTCATCCCGCTCAAGGTGTCCGGGGCCTTTCACTCTCCCCTGATGGAACCGGCCGTGCCGGGGCTGCAGGCGGCCCTGGCCGCCGCAGCATTTGCGGCGCCGGCCTTCCCGATCGTGGCCAATGCCTCGGCGGAGCCGGTACGGACCCCCGCCGATGCCGTCCGGTTGCTCACGGCACAGCTGACCGCGCCGGTGCGGTGGATCGAGTGCATCCAGGCTGCAGCCGCACTGGCCCCTGACGCGACGTTTATTGAACTCGGGCCTGGCAGCGTGCTCTCGGGCCTGCTCCGAAAGATTCTGCCCGGTGCCAGGAGCATCACACTTGGCACGGCCGCCGAAGTGGAGGCCTTTCTCGGATGACGCAGATTGATCTGACTGGCCGGACAGCGTTCGTGACCGGGAGCACCCGGGGCATCGGTCTCGCGGTGGCGCAGGCGCTCCATGCCGCGGGTGCCAAGGTGGCCATCGTGGGTCGGGACGCGTCCCGTGCCCAGGAAGTGGCCGCCGGCCTCGGGGACCGTGCCGCAGGTGTCGGCTGCGATGTCGCGGATCGTGCCCAGGTGGAAGCCGCCCTGGCGGCTGCCGAGGCGGCCCTGGGACCGATCGACATCCTGGTCAACAACGCCGGGTTGACGCGGGACAACATCCTGCTGCGGTTGAGCGACGAGGACTGGGATGTTGTGCTGGACGCCAACCTCAAGGGGGCGTTCTATACCATCCGCGCGGTCATCAAGGGCATGATGAAGCGGCGGATGGGGCGCATCATCAACATCACCAGCGTCGTGGGACTGACCGGGAACAAGGGGCAGGCCAACTATGCCGCCAGCAAGGCCGGGCTGGTCGGCCTGACCAAGTCGGTGGCCAAGGAATACGCCGCCCGCGGGGTCCTGGCCAACTGCGTCGCCCCGGGCTTCATTGAGACCGATATGACTGCCGCCTTGCCCTCTGAGGCGAGGGCGGCATTATTAGAGAGCATTGCGCTGGGGCGTCTCGGCAGCCCGGAGGATATTGCCGCCGCCGTGCTCTTCCTGGCATCAGATCTCGCGTCCTACATCACTGGCCAGGTGCTGGTGGTGGACGGCGGGATGGTCATCTAGCCCGACCCCCTACTCCTTTTCGAGGACGACATGAGCAACGTAGAAGAGAAGGTCAAGGACATCATCGCCGAGGAACTGGGTGTGGAGCGCGAGAAGCTGACTCCCGAAGCCAGTTTCATGGAGGATCTTGGCGCTGACAGCCTCGACACCGTCGAGCTGGTCATGGCCTTCGAGAAGGAATTCGACATCGACATCCCGGACGAGGACGCTGAGAAGCTCCGGACGGTCGGTGAAGCGCTCAAGTACCTGCACGAAAAGACCGGGAAGTAGTTTGGTGCGTCGTGTCGTCGTCACCGGCCTGGGGCTGGTGACCCCGCTCGGCAATAACGTCGAGGATTCCTGGGCCGGCCTGCTTGCAGGCCGGTCTGGTGCTGCGCCGATCACCAAGTTTGATCCGGCGGAGTTCCAGGTGCGGTTTGCATGCGAGGTGAAGGGCTTCGACGCGCTGCAGTTCATCGACAAGAAGGAAGCGCGCCGGTACGACCTCTTCGTGCAGTTCGCCCTCGGCGCGGCCCACGAGGCCGTGACCCAGGCGGGGCTGGAGGGGAAGTTCCCGGCTCCCGAGCGGACCGGGGTCATCATCGGCAGCGGCATCGGTGGCATGGTGACGTTCCAAGAGCAGACCAAGCTCCTCATCACCAAGGGCCCGGACCGCGTCTCCCCCTTCTTCATTCCGATGTTCATTCCCGACATCGCCGCCGGGCTGGTGTCCATCCGCTACGGGCTCAAGGGCGCCAACTACGCGACCGTCTCGGCCTGCGCCTCCTCGGCGCACGCCATTGGCCAGTCCTTCCAGCTCATCAAGTCCGGGCACGCCGACGCGATGCTGACCGGGGGGACCGAGGCCGCCATCAGCGAGCTGGCCATCGCAGGGTTCCAGAACATGCGGGCGCTCTCGACGCGGAACGACGCCCCGGAGGAGGCCAGCCGCCCCTTCGACAAGGACCGCGACGGCTTCGTTTTGGGTGACGGTGCCGCGATGGTCATGCTTGAGAGCCTCGAACATGCCCAGGCTCGCGGCGCCACGATCCTCGGCGAGGTGCTCGGCTACGGCCTGACCGGCGACGCCTACCACATCACCTCGCCCGCTCCGTCAGGCGAGGGGGCCCAGCGGGCCATGCGTGACTGCCTGGCCGACGCCGGCGTCGGAATCGAGACGGTCGGCTACATCAACGCCCACGGCACCAGTACCTCCCAAGGCGACATCGCCGAGACTGCCGCGGTCAAGGCGGTCTTCGGGAAGCACGCGCAGGAGCTGATCTTCGGGTCGACCAAGTCGATGACCGGTCACCTCCTGGGCGCCGCCGGCGGGCTGGAGTTTGCCGTGTGCCTGCTCGCGGCGCGGGACGGGAAGATCCCGCCGACCATCAACCAGGTCACGCCCGACCCCGAGTGCGACCTCGACTGCGCGCCGAACACGGCGGTGGATCGGGAGTTCGATGTGGCGCTGTCCAACAGCTTCGGCTTCGGGGGGCACAACGTCACGCTCGCGGTGCGCGCCTGGAAGGAGTGACTGGCCCGGAACCGGTCGGGACCAGCGCTACGTACTCGAAAGACCCCGGCAGCCCGCTCCCGGGGTCTTGTCGCTTCCGGGAGCGTCATCTGGCACCACCGCACCGCACCGGGGTAGATTGCTCAGGTAATCGACCACCGCTCAAGGAGATATGCATGCCGCCCACCCTCGACCTCGCCGTGCTCCGAGACCCGGCGCTCCGGCCGATCGGGGACAAAGTACAGCGTGGCCAGCGGCTCGATCACGCCGATGGACTCGCGCTCTACGCGACGAGCGACCTGCTGGGTCTCGGGGCCCTCGCCGACTTTGCCAATCGCCGCCAGAACGGCGACCGGGTCTTCTTCTCGGCAAACCAGCACCTCAATCCCACCAACGTCTGCATCCTGCGCGCCACCTGCACTTTCTGTTCGTTCGCGCGGACGCCGAAGGAGGAGGGGGCCTACACCCGGTCGCTGGACGAGGTGTATGCCGAGGCCGAACAGGCCCGCGGGGCGCCGACGACGGAGTTCCACATCGTCGGCGGCCTCCATCCGAAGCTGCGGCTCGCCTACTACACCGACATGCTCCGTGGGCTGAAGGAGCGTCACCCCACCGTGCACATCAAGGCGCTGACGGCGGTGGAGATCGCGCACCTGGCACGCATCGAGAAGATCTCCGAGCGCGAGGTGCTCCTGGCCCTGAAGGAGGCCGGCCTCACCAGCCTGCCCGGCGGCGGCGCGGAGGTGTTCAGCACCGCCGTGCGGGCGACCATCGCGGAGCGGAAACTGACGGGCGAGGAGTGGATCCGGGTCCATCGTACCGCGCATGCACTCGGCATCCCCACCAATTGCACCATGCTCTACGGCCATGTGGAATCCGCCGACGACCGGCTCCAGCACCTCGCGATGCTTCGCGCGACTGCAGGACGAAACCGGCGGGTTCCTGACGTACATCCCGCTGGCCTACCACCCCGATCACAACGAGCTCGGCGAGGAATTGGGGCGAGTCGGGACGGCCACCTCCGGATTCGAGGACCTGAAGAACATCGCCATCGGACGGCTCTTTCTCGACAACATTCCCCACGTGAAGACGCACTGGCCGATGGTCACGCCGGCGCTCTCGCAGATCGCGCTGAGTTTCGGGTGCGACGACGTGGAGGGCACCGTGGTCTTCGAGCGCGTCTACCACGAGGCCGGGGCCAACACCGACATGGCCATGACCTATCCGCAGCTCGTCACGCTCATCCGCGACGCCGGCCGCCGTCCCGTGGAACGGAACAGCCTGTACGAGGCCGTTCGGGATGCCTCCGACGACCCGCCCCCCGCGCCTCCCGCTCCGGCGGAGCCGGGCCGGCGCTCGCTGCCGGTGGTGCACGCCGCATGAGGCTCGGGCGGATTCCGTGGATCAATTGCTATCCGGTCACCGGGGCCATCGACCGGGGCCTGGTCCCGGTCGGTGCCGAACTCGTGACGGGGACCGCCTCGGAATTGAATGACCTGCTCGCCGCCGGTGAACTCGATGTGAGCGTCGTCTCGGCCGTGGAGTATGCGCGCAACGCGGCCGCGTACCACCTCCTCCCCGATCTCGCCATCAGCGCCGACGGCCCCGTGCACAGCGTGGCCCTCTTCAGCAAGCGCCCCGTCGAGGAACTCGATGGCGCGACGGTGCTTCGCACCGCCTCCTCCCGGACGTCGGTGCTGCTCCTCGAGCTGCTCTGCCGCCACCGGTGGGACATCGCCCCGAAGTTTGCGACCGTGCGCGCCGAGTCCGCCGACCTGGACGCCCTGGCGGGATTCCCGCACGAGGCCGTCCTCGTCATCGGCGACGCCGCCCTGCAGCTGGCCGCGCAGGGCGCGTATCCATGGGTCTTCGACCTGGGCGCTGAATGGAAGGCCTGGACCGGCCTGCCCTTTGTGTTTGCCGTGTGGGCCGCTCGCCGTGAGGCATCCGCCACCGCGGTGCGTGCGCTGCATCGCAAGCTGCTCGCCTCCCGGAGCTGGGGACTGGCGCATCTGGATCTCCTGGCCGAGGAGGCCGCCGCGCACACCGGCGTGAGCGTGGCAACCTGCCGGTCCTACCTCGGGACACTGGACTACGCCCTCGGCGGCCCCGAGCTCGAGGGACTCACGACGTTCTTCCACCGACTGGCCCAGGACAAGCTGGCGCCGGCCGGATCGCTCTCGTTCATCACGGCGGCATGACCATGTATCGAGTGGACCGCGACACGACGGAATTCCGGGACTATCTGGCCCTCTACGAACAGGCCGACCTCCTTGAGCTGGGGCGGCGGGCCGATGCGATCCGGTGGGACCTGCATCCCGAGCCGGTCGTGACCCATATCATCGACCGGAACATCAACTACACCAACGTCTGCGTGGCGGACTGCGGCTTCTGCGCCTTCTATCGGCGGCCCAAGGACACCGAAGGGTATGTCCTGAGCTTCGAGGAGATCGGCGAGAAGATCGAGGAGTGCCGGGCCATCGGCGGCGCCCAGATCCTGCTGCAGGGCGGACACAATCCCTACATCCCGTTCGAGTGGTATCTGGAGCTGATGCGGTACATCAAGGCCCACCACGCCATTCATATTCATGGCTTCAGCCCGAGCGAGGTGGTCTTCTTCAGCGAACGGTTCCGGATCCCGATGCCGGAGGTCATCCGCCAGTTGCGCGAGGCGGGGCTCGATTCCATCCCCGGCGGCGGCGGCGAAATCCTGGTCGACGACGTCCGTGACCGGGTCGCGAAGAAGAAGGCACAGACCGATGAGTGGCTCGGCGTGCAGGAGGAGGCCCACCGGCAGGGGATGCGGACCTCGGTCACGATGATGTACGGCATGGGCGAGTCGAACGCCGACCGGATCGAGCACCTCCTGAAGGTCCGCGACCTGCAGGAGCGCACCGGCGGCTTCACCGCCTTCATCTGCTGGCCCCTCCAGCCGGAGGGGACGCCGATGTTCGACGGCTGGGCAAAGACCGACGCCGTGACGTACCTCCGGACGCTCGCGATGGCGCGCATCATCTGCCGCAACATCCCGAACATGCAGTCGTCGTGGGTGACCATGGGGCACAAGGTCGGGCAGGTGGCGCTCCGGTTCGGCGCCAACGACTACGGCTCGCTCATGATGGAGGAGAACGTCGTCTCCGCGGCGGGGACCACCTATCGCGCGACGCTCGAGGAGATGCACCGCGTGATTGCCGACGCCGGCTTCACCCCCAGGCTGCGACGGCAAGACTACTCCCTCATCGAGGAGGCGGTCGCGGCGTAGCGGCGACGCCGCTGCCCCGCCTCCCCGCGTCCCCCTATGACTCGTACCGGGATCGGCTACGACTCTCACCGCTTCGTCGAAGGTCGCCCCCTCGTGCTCGGCGGACTGACCATTCCCCACACGCACGGGCTCGCCGGGCACTCGGACGCCGATGCCGTGGCCCACGCGCTGACCGACGCCATTCTTGGAGCCGCCGCCGCGGGCGACATCGGGACGCACTTCCCGGATACCGACCCGCGCTGGAAGGACGCCGACTCGATGGCGTTGCTCCGCTCGGCCTGCGCCGTCGTGGCGGCACGCGGCTTTCGAGTCGCGCAGGTGGACGTCACGGTCATCCTGGAGCGTCCGCGCCTCGGTCCCCACGTCCCGGCCATGCGTGATGCGCTGGCCGTCGCCCTGGGCCTGTCGGTCGGCGAGGTGAGCGTCAAGGCGAAGACCAACGAGGGCATGGGGTTCATCGGCCGGGGAGAGGGAATCGCCACGATGGCCGTGGCGACGCTGGAGGGGAACTGATCGCTTCACTGCTGGATTCGCTGGCCACCATGCCGCCGCTCGCGGTCTATGCCGTGCTCGCCGCGCTGTCCCTGCTCGAGAATATCTTCCCGCCGGTCCCGGGCGACGCGGTTCTCGCCCTCGGCGCGTTCCTGACCGTCACCGGGCCCCTCGATCCGGTCACCCTCTTCTTCGTGTGCTGGATTCCCAACTTCCTCGGCTCCGTCGGCGTGTATTTCCTCGCCCGGCGCGTTGGTGGCGGGCTCTTCGAGTCGCGCATGGGACGCCAGCTGCTCTCGCCTGAATCGATTGCATCGCTCGAGCGCGGGTACATCCGCTACGGACTCGCCGGCGTGTTCCTGGGGCGGATCCTCCCGGGAGTGCGCGCCGTCGTGGCGCCCTTTGCCGGGTTGATGCGACTGCCGCCGCTTCGCGCGCTCGTCCCGATCGGTCTGGCGTCGGCGCTCTGGTTTGCGGGGATGATCGTGCTGGGCCGGTACATCGGTCAGAGCTGGGAGGGAATCCAACGGGTCCTGCGGGACTTGAACACCGGGCTCGCGGTCGTCGGCCTCCTCGTCGTCGCGGGCATCACGGTGGCCTGGTGGCGCGCTCGTGCCGCCCGCCGGGCCCGCCTCTGGGACGCGCTGCGGGTCGCCCTCGATCACGAACCGGCCCCCCCGGGAGCCGTGGACCCGGCCCTCCAGGCGGTCGCGGCATTCGTGCTCGAGATGGCCGAGGCGGATGAGCACCTCAAGACTGCCGAGCGGGAGGCGTTGACGGCACGATTGCGGGCCCGGTTCAACCACCTCCCGGGACAGGTCAGTGCCGACCGGGCCGCGCTCGAGGCGGTGATCCTCCGCGCGACCTCCGCCTATCAGGCCAACGAGCGCCGGCGCCTGGTCGACAGGATGCGTCACGTGGCGCAGGCCGACGGCGTCGTGACGCCGGCGGAGGCGGCCATGATCGCCCGCGCGGCGGCGCTGCTGGGCGTTGAGCCGCAGTGAATTCAGCGGAGCTCGCCCGGCAATTCTGGCTCGAAGGGTTCCGCGATTTTCTTTCGCTGGAAGCAGGGCACAGCCAGCACACCGTGGACAACTATCTCCGCGACCTCCGCCGCCTCGCGGAGTTCGCCGACGCGCGAGGGCTGAGCGACCCCGCCGCCCTCACACGGCCGCTCCTCCGTGAATTCGTCTTCGCCCTGAAGGATCTCGGGCTCAGTGCCGCCACCATCCGACGGCACGTCTCCGCCGTGCGGACCTACTTCGGCTTTCTCCTCGGCGAGGGCATCGTCCAGGAGGACCCGAGTGACCGGCTCGAGAGTCCACGCCTCGGCCGGACCCTGCCGGAAACGCTGACCGTGCCGGAGATCGAGGCGCTGCTGGCCGCGCCTTCCATCGATGAGCCGCTCGGCTGGCGCGACCGGGCGCTCCTGGAACTCGGATATGGCGCGGGGCTCCGTGTGTCGGAACTGTGCGGCCTCGGCCTGACCGACCTGGTGCTGTCCGAGGGGCTGGTGCGGGTGCTGGGGAAGGGGAGCAAGGAGCGGTTGGTGCCAATTGGACGGAGTGTGCTGGGGGCGCTGTCTGTGTACCTGCATACGCTGCGGCCGACGCTCGATCGCGGCGCCTCGAAGCAGCGGGTGTTCCTCAACAATCGGGGACAGCCCCTCTCTCGCGTCGGGGCGTGGGGGATCGTCAAGCGGGCGGCAACACGCGCCGCGCTCACGAAAACCGTCAGCCCCCACACGCTGCGGCACTCCTTCGCCACCCACCTGCTTGAGGGTGGAGCCGACCTTCGGGCGGTCCAGGAGATGCTCGGTCACGCCGATCTCTCCACCACGCAGATCTACACCCATGTGGACCGGGAGTATCTCCGCTCGGTTCACCGCCAGTACCACCCGCGCGGGTAGCTCACCCCTCCCGGCGTTCCGGCACCAGCACGTTGGCCAGCAGCAGGCCGGCCACCAGACCGGCGCCGATCAGGACCATGGTGAATGCAGTCTCCACGCCCGTCACCACTTCCCGATCCAGCAGCGAGGACAAGCTCCGGAAGCCGATCGAGCCCGGCACCAGCAGGAGAATGCCGGGAACGAGGGTGACCGAGGCGGGGCGCCGAAGCAGGTACGCGTAGAGGTTGCTCGCCACGCCGACCGTCAGCGCGCCGACGAAGGCGCCGAGTTCTGCGCCAAACGTCGAGGCGCCGAGCCGGCTGCCGGCGATGCCGAGCGCACCGGCGAGCAGGATCCAGATGGCGTCGCGGGCGTGGGCGCGGAAGAGCACCGCGAAGCCGAGCGGGGCCGCCACCAGCGCCAGCCACCAGGTCCAGTCGGGGAGGGCCTCGGGCCGAACCCGGCTCGCGTACTCCCCCATGGTCAGCGTGACGGTCTGGCTTCCGATCGCCACACCGAAGCCGATCACGAGGAAGAGCATGAGCGCCCCGCTGAGCCGCGCGGTGCCACTGGAGAGGTGGCCTGACGACAGCTCCGTCATGGCGGTGGTGAGCGTCAGCCCCGGGATCAGCACGATCAGGCCGGCAAGCGTGCCGACATAGACGCTGTAGTGGGGCAGGACCGTGGCAGCCGCCGCGGCAATGAACGACGCGCTGAAGGCGGTGAGGAAGGGGAAGACCCGCCCGAACGCCGGCAGGCGGCCGGCGAGGATGAGCAGGATCCCGATGACGAGCCCGATGACCCCCGCAACCATCGCCTCGCGCAGGCCGCCGCCGAGAAATCTCGAGGCTGCCGCCGAGCTCAGCCCGAACGCGAGCGTGGTGACGAGGGGGCCGTAGCGCGGCGGGGCGGCGTGGACGCGCTCCAGGGCCGCCGAGCCCTCAGCCAGCGCCATCCGACCCTCCACCACCTCGTGAATGATCTCCTCGACATCGGCGCTCTTGCCAAGGTCGACGTCGCCCGGCTCCACTCGAATGAGGTAGGTGCTCTGCCGCTCCAGCACGCCAAACGACGCCATGAAGGACGTCGGGGTAGAGAAGAACTGCGCGGTGAGCTTCAGCCGGCGGGCGACCTCGCCAAGCGCCCCCTCGACCCGGTGTGCCGGGTACCCGTAGGCGTGCATGGCCCGGGCAAGTCGGAGGACGAATCCTACCGCGTCCCGATTTTCGGCCGGAAGAGTGTCGCGCTGGATGGAGTCGGTCATGGCGCCTTAGTCAGATGGACGTAAGTCTTGGCGCGGCAAAGATATAACCGTGTACCGTGTTCACCAAGTGGCGCGGGGAACGGCTGCGGAAGGCGCAATCTGAAACTTTGCCTCCGAATTGTTCGTCACTATCTGCAACATCTGCACTTATTCGAACACCCCGGGGGTACCCATGACCCGATACTGGATCAAAATTGTCCTTGGCGCCCTGTTGATCTTTGCGGCTGGCATGGCCGTTTGGAAGGGCGTCCACATGGGCGTCAACACCGTCCATGTGCTGACCGAAACGGCCGACCCCATCACCATCCCTCTCAAGATCGTGAAGTTCCGCGTCGACGGCACCCCGCTCGGGCGCCTCGAGAAGATCCGGCTGATTCGGAGCGCACCCAAGGCGATCGCATCGGTGGAGGTCACCGTCCGCCTTGACAGCGCCACGGTCGCCGACCGGTTGCGGAACTGCACCATGCGGATCGACGACGTCGAAAACATGAACGACCAGACGACGTTCGTCTGCGTCTCCGCGGAGTCTCCAGCCGTCGCCGGCGAGTTCGAGCCGTTCGGCGAGGTGCGCATTGAAGGCACCGACATCGTTCTGCCGCTACTCCTCCCCGCCGCCGCGGTTCGGGACCTGCAGCACGACGGCGCGCGGTGGGCGGACTCCGCTGACGTGCCGGTCGTCCCGCCGGTGCCGGTCGTCCCACCGGTGCCTGAGGTTTCCCCTGGCACCGGCGCTACCGGAGCGACGGGGGCGAGCGCCACCAGTCCCTGAGGTTTCGCCTCCCCGTGCCAGACGTTATACTCCGCACAGCCGCCCGCCCCCGATGGGGGCGGGCTCTGTTCGTCACCCACCCTGACACGGGAATCCGCGCATGCTGCTGAACACCGTTCT